>CAYXJG010000008.1:0-33817 GCA_964465285.1 uncultured bacterium | reverse complement strand
TGCTCTTTTCTTCCGGTATCTTTTTTAGCCGCAGATCCCTAAGTACCTATGCAGAGTTAACTGCAAACAAGTTTTCCAGGGGCACACCCCGTCGGGGTGTGCCCTTGGAAAACTGTGTAAATAATTTTGCTTGACTACACGACCTGGCAAAGTTCTCAAATTCACCACGCAAAAATAGGGATTTGAGGCGCGCGGAGCGCGCCCCAAATCCCTATTTTTGCGTGAAACTTGCCAAGTCGTGTTAACTACTTAGATCTACGTAGCTCTTGGCATGAATGGAAAACGCAAAAATTGTGTTGTAGAAAGTTGTATTGGAGAGAATAGGAGCTACCTATTCTTTTTTTATGTTGAGAATTTTCAAAATATGGGCACTTTAAGGGAGGTCGTTAGCGGTTAGAACAAAGACACTTGCAATTTATAGCCGTGTGCAAATTGATTAGGCACGAGAATTAAATAATTTGAACCAAAGTTTGGTGGCGCTGCACGGCGATGCTGTGCTGTTTTCCCTCAACTGAGTTTGATTTTTTAATCCTCATTTCTTAGAGGTTTCCGGAATAGAAACTGAGAAGGCTGTAGCTCAACTCTGAAGCGTCCATAGTCAGTGTATGGCTCACAGGGTCACGGCTTTATATCGAGCTTGAATACTTTGGTTAAGCCGTGCTGCGTAGTCTTTTGGTAGAGAAGCTGCGACACATTATTATGTTCATCCTGGGAACGTGAAAACAATGTAACCCTTATGTAAAGTCTTTTTCGAGATTTTCAGTAGATGTTCCATTGTTCGTTAAAGTGAGGCTAGAGCAATAGATTGTGTGTGTGGCGTACTGTTGAGTTTTACGGTGATACGTTTACAGTTATGAGGGTAGGAGGCGACGGTCGTGCATTTTGCCATTCGGGCACCTAAGAGACAGTGGCATTCATTAATGAGTCGGCTCAAAACACCTGTTACAGGATTGTGCCTATCGATTGGGTTGGTTGTGAGTGGCATGACGACGTTCCCAATGCATGGGGCTGATATTTCCCCCGCTGTGTCTCGCGAACCGGTTGTGAGTCAGGTTTCAAACGCGCCCGATCCAGATTTGACTTCGCAGACTGTGTCTTCTCAACCCTCTGTTGCCCTGGATGATGGCATCTACCTGTATGGGCAAAGGCCTGAACCAGATCAGCTAGGTGTAACGTATCTTGTATTCGAGGTGTCGCAGCGCCAGGTTATCGGTGCCTTCTATATGCCCCATTCCTCGTTTGATTGTTTCCAGGGTGAATTTCAGGCCAACCAGCTTGCCCTTCAAATCACTGATAGCTACGAGCAAGTCACATTTCCTTATTCCATTGCATTAACTCGAAATGGGGCGATCGCCGCTTCTGATGATGTCGCTACCCCTCCGATCGAGCTAACAGGGTTCGATCCAATCAGCACCGTCAGTGAAAACGACCATCGCATCCTTAGCATTTGCAAAGCAGATCAGGAAACTAACATCTAAACCAAATCCAGGTGACACACTTGCATGGTGCGATCAACACGACTTGGCAAGTTTCACGAAGAAACAGGGGTTTGGCGCGCGCGGAGCGCGCCCCAAACCCCTGTTTCTTCGTTGTGAATTTGAGAACTTTGCCAAGTCGTGTATCAATCAAAGCTAGCTCTTAACCTGAGCAATGATTGCAGCCTTTTTCGAGTAGCTATCAAAATCCCAACACTGTTGTTGGGGCAAGGGGCGCGATAGTGGGGTCATCCCCTCCAATCTGGTTGGTGCGAACTGCCCAGAGCATTCCGCCACTGGTTAATAGTACGATGCTAAGCTCGTCATGGGCACGGCGAGGCAGCATTGTCCGCCAGCTTTGGACGATAGATAAAAAGCTCTGGTCTACAGACCAACCGGGAGGCGCAGTGATTCCAGAGAGTGCCTCTGCGTTTTGCTGCCAATCATCCCGAACAATTCCCAGAGGCGTAAGTTGGGATTCTAACGTTTGCCCCAGAGCAACAAGGGTGTTGAACCGTTGGGTCTGGGGATGGGTCGGATTCTCTGCAAGCCAGGACTGAATCGTATTATTGGTGGCGATCTGCTGCTCAACGGTTTGGATGGTGGCATAAAGTGCCTGGCTAGAGTCTTGGACGCAGGAAGTAGAAGGGGTGACGATTGCCGACCCTGTCCCGTTGCCCGTGCGATAGCGCGCTGCCATAATGCTGAGCTGTCGGGTCAATTCTTTTAGAGGATCGACGACAATAGTGCCAAAGACATAGGGTTGTGTGACGACATCCAGGTGAATTAGCACATCGGAGACAGGCCGATTGCCCATCCATCCTCGGTTCAAGTTGCCCATATAGTCTGACCAGTGAACCGTCCCAGAGATAATGCCGCTGGGATTATGGGCATAAATCTGGTGGTATTCAATCCAGAAGCGGGGCTGATTCGTTAACGGATCGTGGATGACGTCTGCGATGCCAAAGGAAAAGTGCCCGGTCGTTGTCCACAGGCGCTGGGGTTCCGCCTTCTCCCCACCGATACCGCCAAAAAGATGCAACACAAGGGCGCGCGAATTCAGCCAGGCAGTGATAGCAGCTTCCTCAGATGAGGCATCGGGTGCGATCAGCACAGTCTTTCCCTCACCTTTGCGCCGGGGAGTATTTGCCCAGTTTTCTTGCTGTATGTAATCGACGCCGTCTTCCTGAGTGCGGTAGATCTGATGGGGGGAAAGCTGCATGAGTCGGCGCGGCTCGATCGCCTGTACTACAAAAGTGCCGTCAGACATGCGATCGCCGTACACATACCACCCTCCCTCATTCAGCGGCGACGCTTCAATCCCCTGAGTTACAGAGGGATATATTCCCCGAGATGTAGGAGGTGCTTGAGGGATGCGTATTCGTTCGATGGGGCCATCAAATTGTTGGGTGTCTTGATTAAAGTGCTGTGCTCGGAAGAAGTTGGTTTTATGGGGGTCATGATCCGAGTCGCGTTGGCCTTGATTGAGATTGTTCTGAGCCCCATAGGACGACACGGGAACGGGTTCCAAAATTTTGACTAACCCGTGCCAACGTCCGGTCATTTGAACGGGTTCCTGGGCGATCGCCAGCACCCGTTCCTCTGGGTACTCAGATGAACTCCCTTGCACCACTGCCTCCCGCAGCACCACCACCACATCATCGGCAGGCCGCGCTCCCGCCAAGGATTCCAGTGGCCCTACATGCTCCATTCCCTGAAGCCGAGTAGGGTGCACCCTACCCATGCGAAGACTCTTCCAGGCATCTTCCGTGAACTGTACATCCACGGTCACAGAGTCCACGTACTGCTGCACGTGCGGGTCATTCTGCCACTGGAGCTTTACCCAAGACCCCACCCAGTCCTGATATATACCTGGTGCATGATGTACCTCTAACCAGACAAACTCCTGAGCTTGGCGCTCCGATCGCTTTGGCAAAATCAGCCGCCCTGTCCATTCCCCTACTGAGTATCCTACCGGGTAGTAATAATCCTGATAGGGATGAGGGGGAGGTGTCAACGGGTAGGTACTGGGACGATTGTATGGCTCCTGGCGATAGATGGCGTAATCGGATAACACGGGTTCCCCGCTATCTATACCTGGCTCAGATGAGGAGCAGCCTGCTATGCCGCTAGTCAAGCAAATGAAGAGGGCGATCGCCACCTTTTCTATCCATTCTTGATCGATCCGCCTTCGCGTCATATGTTTTGAGTCACCATCATTATTCCTCATTTATACCGCTCTGCTCGGGCGAACATCGGAGCGATCAATCGATTTTTCGGTGATTAGCCTCACCCTCACCCCTCACCCCTTGTGCCTAGATGGAGGAAAGAGAGCCAGAATCCTCACCTCTCAGGTTAGGAACTTACAAGAAAATAAAGTACCCGCAAAAGAGCAGCGGGCACAGCCCGCTGCTCTTTTCTTCCGGTATCTTTTTTAGCCGCAGATCCCTTAAGAGAGGAATTAGGGGAGAGGATAACTTAACAATCAAAGGACGTGCAACAAGAGAAATCCCCAAAGATTAGGACAGCGGGTACAGTCTGCCAATGGTTTTGGAGAAACTTTGGAGAAACTACAGAGCGCCCAAATTTGCAAGACCCAAGATGACTCCAGCACCAATGATGTGGCCAAAGCTGGTCACCCCCAGTAGAGCAGGTAGCCCCAGTCCTCCAAACATTGGAGACATCGGAAGTTCAGGACCTGCGTTCGGTTTTTGAATGGTTAGTTTGCCAATTACAATGGCCAATATATTGCAGCTAATCATCACAATTGCCACATTAGGGCTCCAGGACAGAGTTGCGGGAGCAGCCGCGAAAAATGTTAAGTGTGTCAAGATTGTTTCTCCTTATAACTACTGTGCATTAGGTGCATTCTTCTAAGGTTTAATCTTTAATGACGACTCGAAGGATTATGCCAATCTTGTTGCAAGTCTTAACAAAGTATCGAAGAATCTATCCGAAGAGGTAACTTGCACGGCATGATTAATACATAGTCCTGTTTCACAGCATCACATCCCCGGAGGATTTCTCACGATGTTTTACTTCCACTGGTCATACCTTCTCCTCATTCCCGGCATGCTTCTGATGTTTTGGGCACAAAGGCAAGTTAAAGGTACTTACCATAAATATGCACAGATTCCGTCGAGCTTGGGCATGACCGGCAAAGATGTGGCTGAGGCCATTTTAAGCAAGATGGGCATCGCTGATGTGCGAGTCGAACCAGTCGCCGGAGAGTTAACTGACCATTACGACCCCGGTGCTAAGGCCGTGCGCCTTTCGCAAGGTATCTATAACTCAAGTTCTCTGGCTGCTGCTGCCGTTGCCGCCCACGAATGCGGTCATGTTTTGCAAGACAAGCAAGGCTACGGATTTATGAATCTACGGGCAACATTGGTTCCTGCTGCAAACTTAGGCTCTCAAATTGGCCCGCTACTCATTATGGCAGGCATTTTCTTTAATGCTTTTTCTGGACTCATCAACATCGGCATCGTTCTATTCGCTGCTGTTATCCTGTTTCATCTCGTCACCTTACCCGTTGAGTTCGACGCGTCTAGTCGCGCATTGAAGCTCACAAATCAGATGGGTATTCTTCAGGGCGACGAACAGAAAGGCGCACGAGCCGTTTTGCAGGCTGCCGCTTGGACCTACGTCGCAACGGCTCTCTACTCAGTCCTCCAACTTGTTCAGTTGATTCTCATTTCACGAGAACGCTAAAACAGGATTCTCACGCCCTTCTGCTCCTAATTGCACTTGCTCCTAGTTGCACTTGATTCATTGTGCTAAGGGATTTGCCAGCAATTCTCATTATGAAAATGTAGGGTGCAAAAAGGTTGCCTGAGGTGACCTTTTTGCACCCTACATTTGTACAAGTGAGCGCCTAGGGCGCGAAGTTTCCCAAAATGAGAATTGCTGAGGATTTGCGGTTAACTAAAGATCACGACTTGGCAAAGTTCTCAAATTCACAACGCAAAAATAGGGGTTTGGGGCGCGCTCCGCGCGCCCCAAACCCCTATTTTTGCGTGAAACTTGCCAAGTCGTGTAAAGATCCTGAAAGCAAAGGGTGGCGGGGTGAGCCTGCGGCCCTTTGCTTTGGGGGTTCTGTTTTTTCAAGTTCCTCAATTGCGGTGATTGTTGCTGTAGCGAATTCTTGCCCCTGCCCAGTTGAGCTTTTCTCGGAGCGTCTGATAATAGGAATAGTTTTCTCGAAGGATGATGAACTCGGCGAGGCGGTCTGCCATGCGAATGTCTACCCGCTGCCCTGGCCAGATGGACGTTGCCATGACACCATCCATCCACAGCTTGGTGCTGAGATCGGTATCAGCTAAAGGCCAAATGCTCACTACAGAACCTGGAGGCAATACGATGGGGCGACTTGACAGACTAAGCGGACAAATCGGCGTTACGATGATCGCATCCATCCCCGGATGAACAATAGGGCCATTGGCAGCAAGGGTATAGCAGGTTGATCCAGTTGGCGTAGCAACAATAAGCCCATCACCCTGGTACTGATCTACTACTTCCCCATCAATTTCCATCTCCAGAATCGATGTGAGCATCCGATCTGCAGAAGCTGGCTTGACGCACATCTCATTAAGCGCCAAGAAGCGATCGCTCATAGGCTCTAGGTTCGTGCGATTGCCTTCGTGGGTCATGGCTTGCAGCATGAATCGTCGCTGCACCGCAAACCGATCTTCCAAAAGCCGATCCCATACCAACTCAGAGTTTGAGAAATCATCCTGAGACTCTGTTAAAAAACCGAGATGCCCGCCAATGTTCACCGCTAAGATGCGAATGCTATCTGCTGCCAGATTACGAGCCGCAGCAAGAGCAGTGCCGTCACCGCCTAAGACAAGCGCCATATCAATGGGCTGACTGGCAGAGGATAGAAAAACCGGGTAGGGATTATCTTTGGGACCACTTGGCCCCACTAATACATGGCAATCCCGCTTCTCAAGCTGCTCCGCGCATTGCTCTGCCCATCGTTTGCTCAGCGGATCGGCTGACTTATAGGCAATAATGACTTGCTTAAGCTGCACACTACTCCTATGTCATGTTGGCTACGCATCTGATTGTAGCCAAGATTGGGTGAACCACAGTCCTTCCAGCAAAAGATTACAGAGTCAGACGCCTCATCAGGGATTGATGGGAAAGACTTACACAAAGCTATCCCTAAAGTAAATTAACTTTTGGCAAGTCTCTCAGAAGATATCCACCTCTTCCATCTTTTCAGCAATTTTCAACTCATCTCACCACTTCAGCAAGTTGAATTGTTCCATGTCAACAGTGTCGCGGTTTCGATAGATGGTCAGAACAATTGCCAACCCAACGGCGGACTCTGCTGCTGCGATAGTGATGACAAAAACGCTAAACACCTGCCCTTTGATGATCAAGGGATCAAGATAGTTGGAGAAGGCAAGCAGGTTAAGATTAACAGCGTTCAGCAATAGCTCAATAGACATGAGAACACGTATGGCGTTACGGCTAGTAACCAGGCCATAGATACCAATGCAAAAGAGAGCGGCGGCTAAAAATAGAAAGTATTCAAGCTGCATAATGATGTAATGGATTAAATGAGAAATACAGGTCATTCGGCAATACAGAGGACATCATACAGTGATGATATCCTCCTGAAATGGCTCAGCCCCCTGCAGATGGGCGATCGCCCCCACTGACAGATGCAAGTTCCCGACGCTTTTCTGGCAGCTTCAGGAGCTGTTCCTGAGCGTCAATCCCTGACTCATCGGCATCAGGCAGAAACTCACGGCGAGCTAGAACAATAGCCCCTAACAGCGCCATGAGAAGCAACACTGACGCAACCTCAAAGGGCAACAAGAAGTCGCTGAACAAATGCTTTCCAATCTCCAGAGTTGCCGAATCACCAATACCAGGAGCACTAGAAATTGCCCAGGGCGTACTCAGAATCATGGCACCCAAAAGGGTAAATAGTCCAAGGCAGACAACTGCGGTGACTACCCGACTCAACCATGCATTACGAATTGTTGAGTACTGCTCTCGCTTGTTCACCAACATAATCCCAAACAGAATAAGGACGTTTACGGCTCCTACATAAATAAGAATTTGAGCCGCAGCTACAAACCCTGCATTTAGCAAGATGTACATCCCAGAGAGGCTAATGAATACTCCTCCCAGTAAAAAAGCTGAGTACACAATATTAGCGAGCAAGACAACCCCTAGAGCAGTACCAATCATCATGACAGCCAAGATGCCTAGGGAAACCAGTTGAACACCATCTGCTAAGTTCACAATTTATTCCTCACTTTGCTTCAGCACTTTCTCGCTTCGTTCCGTTGGAGGTGCTTTTATCTCGCTCCAATTCTTCGAGAATCTCGGCAGGGAGCTTGCCTGCGCGACGAGAGCCAGCAGGAAGATCATGGGGATCAGTAACACCTTTCGGTAAGTATGCCAATTCCCGCATAGGCTTCACCATTGGGTCTTGAGTGACCTTGTAGGGCAATCGTCCTAGAGCTACACTGTCGTAATTCAGCTCATGGCGGTCGTACGCTGCCAGCTCATATTCCTCAGTCATAGACAGGCAGTTCGTAGGACAGTATTCCACGCAGTTGCCACAAAAAATACAAACGCCGAAGTCAATGCTGTAATGCTTGAGATTCTTTTTCTTGGTCTCCCTATTAAATTCCCAATCCACTACAGGCAGGTTAATCGGGCATACACGGACACACACTTCACAGGAAATGCACTTATCAAACTCAAAGTGAATGCGTCCTCGATAACGCTCCGACGGAATCAATTTTTCGTAAGGGTACTGGACTGTAACTGGGCGGCGTTGCATGTGGTCAAAAGTAACTGATAGACCCTGACCAATGTACCGCGCTGCGTCAACAGCCCCTTTCGTATAATCGCTAACTTGTTTGAGAAACTTTAGCATACTGCTTCACTCTCTAACGTCATAGTTTCGTACTCATTTTGATATCTGAGTAGATCATCCAGTCAGGTTATCCAAGACATCAGAAACCTGTGAAAGGCTCTTGGGAAGGATTTTAACCGTAACGTTGTGCCATCAACTCAGAGATTCAGTTTGTCAACCTAGCCTCCAAATGCAACTGGAAAAGACAACTTCAGGGCTGCAGTCAGCAGCAAGTTGGCCAGGGCTACAGGCAGCAAAAATTTCCAACCCAAATCAAGCAGTTGATCAATGCGAACACGAGGCACTGTCCAGCGCAAAAGGACAGCCAAAAAGACAAGAAAATAGGCTTTAAAGACAGTCATCAAGATGCCCAGAGTACCTGTCAGAACTTGCAGCCAGGAGGTGGTTTCACTCACTCCAATCCAGTTAGCAATCATTTCAACAGGAATTGGAAAGCTCCATCCCCCAAGATAGAGAACTGAGACAAATAAAGCCGATAGCACCAGGTTCACGTAAGAGCCTAGATAAAACAGGGCAAATCTCATCCCTGCATATTCCGTCTGATAGCCTGCAACCAGCTCTTCTTCTGCTTCAGGCAAGTCAAAGGGCAAGCGTTCGCATTCTGCTAAAGCGGCAACCCAAAAAATAATGAAGCCAATGGGTTGACGCCAAACATTCCAGCTCAGGATGCCATACTCAGACTGCTGATTGACGATGTCAACAGTGCTGAGAGAATTGGACATCATGACAATAGCAAGAACGGCCAAAGCAAGGGGAAGTTCATAGCTAATGGATTGAGCGGCTGCCCGAAGGCCGCCCAGTAAAGAATACTTATTATTGGAGGAGTAGCCTGACATTAATAACCCGATGGGCGCAATGCTGGATAGGGCGATCCATAGAAAAATGCCAACCCCTAAGTCCGTCACTCGAATGTTTTGCCCAAAAGGAACAATCAGATAGGACAAAAAGACAGGCACAACCACCAGCACTGGTCCCATTGTATAAAGAATGGGATCGGCCTTTGCAGGTAGAATATCTTCTTTCACTAAAAGCTTAAGGCCATCTGCCACAGGAATAAGCATTCCAAATGGCCCAGCATATTCAGGCCCGATGCGCTGCTGCACAGCAGCAGAAACTTTGCGTTCAAGCCAGGTTGTTACCAGCACTCCTACAGTTGCACCGATAAGCATCAGCAACATGGGGAAAGGCATCCACAAGGCTTTGGAGAAACCTGCAGGTAGGCCGAACTGCGTCAAAATATCAATAAAGCTAGCTTGGAGGTTAATTCCTGAGTTCATGCGTCCAGTAATCTCTTGTCGTCAAGTAGGTAGGGATAGATGTTCGCGCTTCAGTTTACGATTCTTTAATCATTGCCTAGTATATCGTTGCATGGTTTGAACATCTCGAAGTCCTTCATGAGGAAGTTCTATATCTTCTATCGCAATTTTTGAAGCATTATGGCTCTGGCTATTCGTTTAGCTGGCTATTCGTTTAGAGAAAATGGGCAATTTTTTAGCAAGGAGCTATAGTAAGGGGCAGTTTCCTTGCTCACTTTACTGCTTTTAGCCAAGCAATCGTGCAAACTCCCCATTTTCCTGAAAGTCAACATCCGATGGTTCAAGACCTGTTTCACCTCACAGATCAGGAGTTGCTGACACTATTTCAGCGTCATCCTGAACAGGGTCGCTACTTTGTAGGAATATTTTGTCGATATCGCACGATTGTTTACACGCTGATTCAGCATTCGGTGCGATCGCCCGTCCAGGCAGATTATCTCTTCGCCATCACTTGGCGGCATGTCTATCATGAGCTCAGGGGATTGGATTTAGCAAGCCTCCTTTCCTCCAGCCCTGCCCAGGAAACTGCGAAACAGGCAACATTCAATCTACAAAGTTGGCTGGTTAACATGACTGCCGTGTGCATTAATCATGCCAAGCTTCCCCCTGTGGAATCTATTCACTATTCTTTATCAGAGGCATCTCCTCCGCTATGGTGCTATCTCGATCAGGCGCTCAATCGGCTGTCTCCTTTGCATCGGCTGACGGTGCTGATGGCGCACACCTTCCACTGGAGTCCGACACGGATTTCTGCCTACCTGCGAGCTGAAGGAACTCGCGTGTCTGAAGCCGAGGTGAGCGCTCTTTTGGCTGAGGGATACCAATATCTTTATAATGTGCTGCCCGATGATATCCAGCAGATTTATGCGTTGAGAGAAGATGAAGGGTTATCACTGGCCCAGGATACTCAGTCTCTCTCACAAATCTCTGAATCCGCAGTTAAGTGAACCCACCACGGTTCCTTGGGCGATCGCCCCAAACTCCTATTTTTGCGTTGTGAATTTGAGAACTTTGCCAAGTCGTGCAGGGCGTTGGGATTAGCCGTCCAGTTTCTTCTGGAGAAGCTGGTTGGTCAACTTAGGATCAGCCTTGCCCTTGGACTTTTTCATCACCTGGCCCACAAAGAAGCCCAGCATCTTTTTCTTCCCGCCCCGATATTTTTCCAATTCTTCAGGATGTGCTGCTAGCACGTCGTCAATGATAGGTTCGATAGCAGACGGGTCAGACACCTGCACCAATCCTTTCTTTTCGACTAGGGCTTTTGGGGAACCACCTTTCTCAAGCAGTTCCGGCAGAATATCCTTACCGATTTTGTTGCTGATGGTGCTTTTTTCAATCAAGCCCACTAGCTCAGCCAGTTCTTCAGGTTTGATGGCAATGTCGGCGATCGCCACTTTATTCTTATTCAGATAGGCACTAATATCCTGGGTAATCCAGTTGGCAGCGAGCTTGGGGTTGGCTCCAGCGGCGACTGCGGCCTCAAAGTATTCGGCAACGGTACGGTCGTCCGTCAGTACCCGCGCATCGTAGGCAGATAGCTCGAACTCTTCTTCGTACCGATGGCGCTTTTGGGCCGGCAATTCAGGCAGTTCCCCTTGCCATTCGCTCAGTTGCTCCTTGGACACTTCGATGGGGCCGAGATCGGGTTCGGGGAAGTAGCGATAGTCGCTTGACCCCTCTTTGCTCCGCATACTAAAGGTTTGCTGGGAGCTTTCATCCCATAGACGGGTTTCCTGATTAATTTTCTCACCCGCTTCAATAGCTTCAATCTGGCGCTCAATCTCGTAGTCGATGGCTTTTTGGATGGCGCTGAAAGAGTTCATGTTTTTAATTTCGACCTTCGTGCCAAATTTTTCCTGTCCCATAGGACGAACGGAGATGTTGACATCGCAGCGGAGGGAGCCTTCCTGCATGTTGCCGTCGCTGACGCCCAGATAGCGGACGATGCGGCGAAGCTCCTGGGCATATTCAGCCGCCTCCTGTCCCGAACGGATATCTGGTTCCGACACAATTTCGATTAACGGAACCCCTGCCCGGTTGTAGTCCACCAGGGAGAAGCTCGACCCAGCAAGGCGATCGCTCCCGCCATGCACCAGCTTGCCCGCATCTTCTTCCATGTGCAGGCGCGTGATGCCGATGCGCTTGCGAATGGGGTGACCCTCATCGTCTACCAGTTCAATTTCGAGCCAGCCATTCTCCGCAATGGGCAAGTCATATTGGGAAATCTGATAGTTCTTGGGTAGGTCGGGGTAAAAATACTGCTTGCGGTCAAATTTGCTGTAGGGCGCAATCTGACAGTTGAGGGCAAGTCCTGCTTTCACCGCATATTCCAGCACCTTCTGATTCAGCACAGGCAAGACCCCCGGCATTCCCATGCACACAGGGTCAATGTGGGTGTTGGGGTCAGCACCGAATTCGGTGGAACTGGCGGAGAAAATTTTCGTCTCGGTACTCAATTGGCAGTGAGTTTCCAAGCCGATAACAGCTTCATAGTCTGTTTTGACAGGGGTTGCGATCGCCATAGAGAAAAAGTTTTCACTCATGTAGGGACTAATCGATTTCATTGTAGCGCTCAAGCTGTAGTTCTCCGAGTGAAGTTATTTGACACAGGTGTCGTCCATCCCCATTCACTCAAATCGATTCTCAGCGCCTTACTTGGAACGAGTCATGACTTGATAGATGGCGAACACCATGAAGCTGAGGTGTTCAACAGTCGCCGTCCAGTTCATTCAGGCATGGGCCAGGCATGGGCCATGCCTGGGGATGATCCATAGGCACATTAGCTTGGGAAACACAGGATTAATTATTTGGAATTAACTAATTACTTTACCCCGATTCATCTTTTAGAGAATGTGTGCTAGACTACTTTGCCAGCGAAATTAATACTATTTCGTGACATTTTCTCTGTATAGTTTGCAACATAGGCAGTGTAAAAATGAAAAGCCAATTTAAGCCTGTTCACGTGTTTTTGGCATTGAGTACAGTCGCCATTCTGGGTGCATGCAGTGCTCCCTCGGAGAGTCCTGAGACGCCCCTTGATGAAGGGTCTACTCCCGAAGAGGTCACCCCCGGTGACGCTACTTCCGGTGAGGTAATGGAAGAACCTGAAGAAGCCATGGAAGATGTTGACGGTGCAATGGAAGAACCCGAAGAAACCGTTGACGAAGAATCCGCTGAAGGTGGCGAGGGCGGCGAAGGGTAATTGCCCTGCTCCGATACTCACCGATTTAACTACTCACTGATTTAACTACTCACTGATTTAACGAACATTCACGACTAGCACGATAAACGGCCAGAGGATAATATTCCTCTGGTTCTTTATGGCGTCGGCCCCTTTTTCACCTACTACTGCTTTACGATTGCCCCAAAGTCTGCCAGCACCCGCGCATGGTTTCGTAGTAAGCCCAGCAAGTTCAGGCGATTTTCGCGAATTTTCAGATCCTCAGCCATCACCATAACGCTTTCGGGGCCGTCGAAGAACTGGCTCACCACAGGGGCAATTTCTGCCAGGGCATCCACCAGGGTTTGGTAATCGCGGTTGGCCTGGGCCTGGGTAGTTTTGGGCACCAGGCTCACCAGAGCATCATAGAAAGCCTGTTCTGACGGTTGCTGAAAAAGCTTGGGCTGCACCACCGATCCTGGATCGAGCACATCCGTTGCCAGGTCGCCTTGGGCGGCGAGGCGGGCGGCGCGGTTCACGGTCTCGTAGATGGTGGCGAGGGTGCCGTTTTGCCGGATGTTTTGGAGGAACTGGGCGCGATCGCGCACGTCCAGCAAATCCGCGATCGCCCGCTGCCGGAAGTCTGCGTCTTCTTCCCCCAACACCGCATTAATCAAGTCGTAATCGATGTTCAACTCATCCTGGAAGAGACTCTGTAAGCGCTGAATGAAGAAGTTTTCGAGCTGAGTCTGAAGCGTGTCAGCGGTGCCGTCTTTCACGGAATGGGTCTGGGTGAACGCGGCGATCGCCTCCTCCAGCAACGCATGCAGATTAATGCCCAAATCCGCTGACCAGGTTACATTCACCACCGCATTGGCTGCCCGTCGCAGCGCAAAAGGGTCGGAGGAACCACTGGGAGTCATGCCCAGGCTGAAGATGCTGATCAGAGTGTCGAGGCGATCTGCCATGCCCACCACCTGACCTGCAAGGGTTTGGGGTATCGCATCATCAGCACCCCGAGGCAGGTAGTGTTCAAAAATGGCGTCGGCAACCGCTTGTGGTTCATCGCTGGCGAGGGCATACTTCTGTCCCATGACGCCCTGGAGTTCTGGAAACTCGCTCACCATCTGAGTCACCAAGTCTGCCTTACAGAGCAGTGCCGCCCGTCCGATGTGGAGGTTTTTAGCTTCGGACACCCGGAGCTGATGGGCAATGAGGTCGGCGATCGCCACAATTCGATCCACCTTGGAGCGCATAGAGCCGATGTCTTGCTGAAAGGTGACCGCTTCCAACTGCTCCAGATAGTCCACCAGGGGAATCTTGCGATCGGCATCAAAGAAAAACTTGCCGTCTGACAGCCGCGCCCGAATCACCCGCTCGTTTCCGGCAGCGATGATGGCTGATTTTGCAGGATCGCCATTGGACACGGTGATGAAATTTGGCAGTAGTTCTGCTGAAGCGTTTTGCTTGAGCACTGGGAAATAGCGCTGGTGACTCTCCATCTCGGTGATGGTCACCTCAGCGGGAATTTCCAGAAATTCCTGATCGAAGCTGCCGACAACGACGGTGGGCGACTCCACCAGATTCACCACTTCCTGCAGCAGAGACTCCGAGATGGATGCTACGCCCCCCAGTTTCTTTGCAGCGGCGTTTGCCTGTTTCTGAATGACGGTTTTTCGCTGCGCTGGATCGGGCTCGATGTGGGCAGCACGCAGGCAGTCCAGATAGTCATCTGCGCTAGGAATGGTGATGGGATCGGGGGAGAGAACCCGGTGCCCTTGGGTGAGGCGATCGCTCATACAGGTTTCCCCACCGTTCACCAGCGTCAGGGGCAGGACGGCATCATCCAACAGGGTCACGAGCCAGCGAATGGGACGGGGAAACTTCAGATCCCCATCGCCCCAGCGCATGAAGCGCTGGCCTTCCAGATTGTTAATCCACTCCGGCACTAATTCTGTGAGGACTTCCGCTATGGGACGCCCCGGAATATTTAGTTGTAGAAAGACAAACTCCCCTTTATCCGTCTGACGAATCTCTAAATCCGATACCTCCGCTCCCTTCGACCGAGCAAAGCCTTCGGCAGCTTTCGTCGGCTTGCCATTCTTAAAGGCGGCTTGAGCCGGAGGACCTTTAGCTTCTTCGTTGCGATCAGGCTGTTTGTCCGGCAATCCCGAAATCAGCACTGCCAACCGACGGGGTGTACCATACACATTCACTGATTCCGGCGAGAGAAACTGTTCATGCAAGCTCGTGGGAATGAGAGTGCGCCACTGCTCAAAGGCGTCGTCTAAGAAGCTTGCGGGGAGTTCTTCGGTGCCAACTTCTAGAAGAAACGTTGCCATAAATAATCAGGTTTGTATCGGGACATGCCAAACAACTTCATCAGTGTACACCGAGGGCAAGGAGGTTAGGGGGCAGGCTTTTACAGGATTTCCCAGAATCAGTGATGAGCGGCTCTCGTCACCGCGCACCTTGACTGACTCCAGTAGCGCAGGCTTTTAGCCTGCCTGTTACGTG
Source organism: uncultured bacterium (assembly GCA_964465285.1). Lineage (GTDB taxonomy): Bacteria > Cyanobacteriota > Cyanobacteriia > CAKZMO01 > CAKZMO01 > JBCCWF01. The sequence goes on along the minus strand of CAYXJG010000008.1, from coordinate 18,445 downwards.
TGTAGCGTTCAAGCGGTTATTTTGGGTTCCCCGGCTCTGCCTGGGAATCTCTTGGGGAGGCAGAGCCTCCAGCGGATTTTTCCAGCGAGACGCTGGGAGACAGTCATGGCGTAGCGTAGACTTTTAGCCTGGACAGGCTGGAAGCCTGCGCTACAGTAATAACCTAGTGCTCTGTCATTTCTTGAAATTAGGGTAAATTCTGGAGGGATTTACCCTGATGTTTAATTTTGACGCTGCACTAGACTCAGGCAAGCTGAAGAGAACCATCAGGACGGATGCAGAGTTTTCCAAAAGTCACTTTAATAGCGGTCGGCAAGATCAAAAAGCGCTGGATTCAAGAGGGAATTGCTACCTATATCAAGCGATTGCCCGAGTTGACGATGATAGAAGTGAAAGATACCGATCCTGACCGGGAAGCGGCTAAGATTCTCTCCTTGATGAAGGGGGGCGATCGCCTGATTGTGCTTACAGAGGAGGGGCGATCGCCCAACTCGGTTCAACTGTCTACCTTGCTGAGTCAGGCATGCTCGGCTTCCCTGGTATTTGTCATCGGTGGCCCAGACGGAATTGCCGATACCTTGAAAATGCAGGCCGAGTCACTCCTTAGCCTATCGGCTATGACTTTTCCCCATGAACTCGCCCGCCTGCTTCTCATCGAGCAACTGTACCGAGCAAAAACTATTCTTCAAAATACCAGCTATCACAAATAAATGAATGAGCTGTCGAACAGCGTCTTCTGAAGAGAATTCTGAATACTGTTACCGACGCTACAAAACTCGACTTGGCAAGTTTCACGCAAAAATAGGGGTTCGGAGCGCGCTCCGAACCCCTATTTTTGCGTTGTGAATTTGAGAACTTTGCCAGGTCGTGTACAAAACTCATTGGCCGGTTCTAGGAAAAGCCCTAGAGAAAGCATAGGTTTCCCGAAAGCCTTCTCTCAAATTCTTCCGAAAGATCTGAACAGCAACGATATCCTTTGTTATCATTATTCATGACAGGATATTAAAAAACATTTCACTGTGTTGAATACTTTTACAAAATACGTGCCAAAGTAACGCGAAATGTGCTTCGGCAGGCAGTTATGTAAAGCTTAAATTTGAATTTCTTTAACATAGCTGTCGATTTTGAAGTAGGGAGTGATAAGGAAATTGACAGGCCAAGGGAATAGAAAAATTTTGGTGGTTGATGATGAGAGTGCGATTCGTCAGATTCTTGCCACCCGACTCTCCATGGGCGGCTATGACGTTGTAGTCGCCGCCAACGGCGAAGAAGCTCTCCAGGTATTTGCTCAGGAGGAACCTGATTTAGTCGTTCTAGATGTCATGATGCCGAAGCTAGATGGATACTCGGTATGCCAGGAGTTACGCAAAAAAACAGATGTTCCCATCATCATGCTGACGGCCCTGGGGGAAATTGCTGACCGCATTACAGGTCTTGAGATGGGAGCTGACGACTACCTTGCCAAGCCCTTCTCGCCCAAAGAGCTGGAGGCCCGTATTAAAGCCATTCTGCGACGCACCGATACCGATGGTAGCAATGGGCGCAGTGCAGTTCAGGAGTCTGGCGCAGGCATTGTTCAGTCCGGTAATTTACGCATTGAGTTGAACAAGCGCCAGGTATACGCTAAGGGCAAGCGTATTCGCCTAACGGGGATCGAGTTTGACCTGCTGCAATTGCTGGTAAGCCGCCCTGGTGAATCCGTTCCCCGAGCAGATATCTTAAAGGAGGTTTGGGGCTATTCCCCCAGTCGCCACACAGATTTGCGAGTGGTCGATGTTCATATCTCTCGCCTGAGAGCCAAGCTGGAGGATGATCCTGGCAACCCCGAGTTCATTCACACCGATCGGGGGCGGGGCTATTTCTTTCCTCGTGTCACAACCTCATCGTCAGAGTCAATTGGTGCGTAGCTTGCTTCATTGTCACGCATAACGGAACAGGGCGTTGGCTATGCCAACGCCCTTTGCAATATAGGGTAAGTAGTACAGAGTGGCAAACTACCCTTGCCACCCTATGAAAAAAGAGAGCATCCCACTTCTGCAAATTGATTAATTTTGTTTTGTTGGGTGGGCGGACTGCGCCCGCCCACCCAACAAAAATTGGATTTACCGATGAAGAAATCTACAACACAAAAAGGCTTAGGATCAAGGATCGGATAAGGAGTTGAGCAAAATTATTTACACAGTTTTTTAGGGGTACACTCCGTCGGGGTGTGCCCCTAGGAAAATTGTTTGTAATTAATTCTGTATAGGTACTTAACATCCAACCTTGGCGGCGCGGCGCAGCATTACCGCGCCGCGCCGCGAAAAATTGGTTCAAATTATTTAATTCTTGTCTCTTAGGTAGGCACTAGTTCGCCGGGGCGGAGTTTTGCCCACTTGCCCGTCTCTTCCTTAAAACTGTCGCAGCCGACTACGTCATACTCAAAGCCAAAGTCGCCATCCTGAACAATGCGATCGCCCTCCACTCGGACGGTTGGTGGCGTAATGTTGGCATTAATCACTGGGTTCACGGCATCAAAGTCAGGATATTCCGTCAGGTGGGGTTGCTGGTGATTCGTCTCAACAGCGTGATAAGTTGTGCAGCGGTCTACATAGTGGCAGTTTACGCAAATGCACATGGCAGTCTCCAAATTCGGTGCTCGTTCAATCAATGCTGGTCTAATCGGCGCTTGCTTAATCGGTGCTCTTCTAATTGGTGCTTTGTCATTAATGCTGGGTCACTTTAGCACTCAACCCCTCAAATAACCTTATCACTAGGTAACGGTATTAAAGAATCCACCGATTTCCTGACAGACGAAGCATCTGGACATAATGATGCTGTAAAACCCTAATGTTTTCTAGCCAGGTGCTCCGCCCATGCCAGAATTATCATTATCAGGTTAGGGACTTGCAAGAAAAAAAAGAGCTAGCAGAAGGGCGTTGGACTGCGCCTGCCGCCTCTTTCCTCCGATATCTTATTTAGCCGCAGATCCATTAGACCCAGTCTAGCGAATTCGTGCTAAGTGTGAACAGACATTGCAAAATAATACAGCAATTCTCATTATGGAAATGTCGGGGGCAAAAAGGTCGCCTCACGCGACCTTTTTGCCCCCGACATTTCTACAAGTGAGCGTCTATAGGGCGCGAAGTTTCCCAAAGTGAATTGCTGAAAATAATACGATTGACCGGGGGTCACGGGTGAGGAAGGGGGGCGATCGCCTCTGCTGCCGAAAATCCTGTCGAATAAACCCAAGGCATTCCTGTTCCGAGGTAAAAATTTTGGGAGCTGCAATATTCCTCAACTCATTGGATGGGTAGTGGTCGTAGAAATATTTGCGGTGGTCTGTAAAAAGAATGAAGAGATGATGGCGATAGGTATAGCGGCTTTTGAAATAATCCGCCGTAGAAGACAGATAGGGGGTCGCGGGATACTTGAGGCTCTCATCGCAGGAGGCGAGGTAGTCAGATGCAATGTCAATAATACCGTCTGGGAAATTCCACCGGGGTTTTCAGCCTTGTGGAGCGCTCCCTTGTGTCCCCATTCAGAGAGTAATCGGTAGGAATAGAGAGGACTTCCATTCAGCACAGGTGAGGGGACTGCGCCGCCCCTCACCTGTGCTGAATCAATGTGCACATCGCCATAAGGGACTGGCAAGAAAATAAAGTACCCGGAAAAGAGCAGCGGGCTGCGCCCGCTGCTCTTTTCTTCCGGTATCTTTTTTAGCCGCAGATCCCTAATCAGATTTGTTTGTGGGGGCGATCGCCCGTCCGACATATATCACCGACATATCTTCATCAATGCGTCCTCGCAGATGCCCGGTTTCCTGATAATGCCAGAAGGTTTGGGCGATCGCTCCTGGGGTTCTCCCAAACACATCCATGCCGCGCATCTGCACCGCCTGAAACCCGCATTGCACCATTACCTCAGTTAATTCCTCAGGAGCAATGAACATCTCCCAATCATGAATACCCTGGGGAATTTTTCGGAAAATATTCTCCAGGAGCCAAATCATGATGATTTTCGACCAGAACGTTCTGTTAATCGTATCAAACAAAAACACGCCCCCCGGTTTGAGGACGCGATAGATTTGGGCGATCGCATCTTGCCAGTGCTCAATGTGCTCCAGGGCATCCAGACAGGTTACGACATCAAACTGATGGTCAGCATAGGGCAAGGCATGGGCCATGCCCTGGTGATAGTCGATCGCGAGACATTCATCGTGGGCATGGCGTTGGGCAGCTTCAATGCAGGGTGCCGATTGGTCAATGCCTGTGGCGATCGCCCCCCGACGCGCCAGATATTCGCAGGTATAGCCCCCACCGCATCCCACATCCAGCACCCGCACCCCCGACCAATTCGAGATAATGGTGTCGAAATACTGAAACCGGATGGGATTCATCTGATTGAGGGTGTGAATCTCCGCCGTAGAGTCCCACCAGCGCTTAGCTTCCCGGTTATAGAAGTCGAGGTCGTTTTTGAGATGAGTTGGAAGAACACCCATGGCAGCGTAAAAGATAAAAAAAGCACGAGTTCAACTCGTGCCCCTGGATAACAGAACGTTAGATGTCTAGTAAGCGTCTTGCAGTTCGTAGAAGTCCGGCGAGATATAATCCTTCCGTAAAGGCCAGCCTACCCAATCCTCCGGCATCAAGAGACGCTTCAAATTTGGATGCCCCTCAAAGGTAATGCCATACATGTCGTAGGTTTCCCGCTCCTGCCAGTCTGCGGACTTCCACAGCCAGTAAACCGAGGGAACTCTGGGATCTTCACGGGGAAGGAAAACCTTAATTCGGACTTCCTCGGGAGAATTACAGTCATCCTCCAGCTTGACCAAGTGATACATGCTAACAAGGTCACCACCAGGGCCAGAATCATACCCCGCCTGACACTGGAGATAATTGAACCCGTAGGCGTACAGAGCCGTAGCAAAAGGAATTAGAAACTCTCGGTCCACCTTCAACACTTCAATGCCAGAGTGGTCTGCTTCCAATGTCGTATGCTCAAATCCATTCTCAGTCAGCCACTTAGAGACTTGACCTGCCTCCACAATCTGAGACTGGTCTGACCCCTGTGGGCTGTTTGCTGCGTCTGATTCTGCCATTTACTGCTCCTCCTTGACATCTTCCGGAAGGGATTCCGCCACAGGCATTCCAAACTGACTAGCCAGCTCCTTCGGAGGACTCACCCGAGAGGATGACCGGAGGTATTCACCCGTCAAGACATCTGGCGTCGGTCTCATCTTGTGAGAACGGGTGTAGTATCGGTGGGTCTGCCCCTGAGCACCCCGCTCTTGGAAAGCTTCTGAGGAAATCTTTTTCCGGAGCTTAATGATCGCGTCAATAATCGCTTCTGGGCGAGGAGGGCAACCGGGAATGTAGACGTCAACTGGAATCAGCTTATCTACCCCGCGCACTGCGGTCGGAGAATCCATGCTAAACATGCCTCCTGTGATGGTACAGGCTCCCATCGCAATCACATACTTGGGCTCTGGCATCTCTTCATAAAGGCGCACCAAGGCCGGAGCCATTTTCATCGTGACAGTGCCCGCAGTGATGATCAGGTCAGCTTGACGGGGAGAGGCACGGGGAACAAGACCGAACCTATCAAAGTCAAACCGCGACCCAATCAGAGCCGCAAACTCAATAAAGCAGCATGCTGTTCCATACAGCAGGGGCCACAGGCTAGAAAGCCGTGCCCAGTTGTGAAGGTCGTCAACCGTGGTCAGAATGACGTTTTCTGACAAATCACGGGTAACGGTCGGCGCTCCAACTGGATTTTTAATCTCGCTGTCTATATCTTTCGGGGTGGCGACGTTGGGATTCATGACCATTCCAGTGCTCCCTTTCTCCATGCATACACCAAGCCAACAACTAAGATGGCAATAAAAATCAAAACTTCAACGAAGGCTAGCAGCCCGAGCTGGTTAAAGGCGATCGCCACGGGTAGAGAAACACAACTTCCACGTCAAAGATGACGAACACTAGGGCAAACATATAGTACCGAATGTTGAACTGAATCCACGCTCCACCAATCGGCTCCATGCCAGACTCATAGGTCGTACGACGCTCAACACCTGTTCGCTTCGGGCGAACAATCCATGAAACACCAAGCGCCAAAACAGGCACAAGGCTACAGACGATGAGGAATCCGAGGAGATATTCGTAACCACTAAGGACAAACACTTGACTGCCAATACCTCAGAATGTGATGACAGCTACTATAGTACCGCCCTTAATACTACTCAACAACCTGTTTACTGATAGGTTTCATTCATAGGATTCATTACCTATCTTCACGGAATTGGAGACTGTAAACTCCATAATTGGCGCATTCCGTCCGTTATTAAGTACACCAGTTAAGGTAGATTCTGTGTAGTAAAGTAGACGGGATAAGCTTTTTTGAGAACTTGCCCAGTTGGGTTTGGGTTCTTCTTTCCTTGGCGCGAAATCAGCTCAGGCTAATGCCTGCACCTTTGACATTGTGAGGCAGCACGCTGCATAGCCCCTTGATGAAGAAGAGATCCCGAATTTAACTGTTTAAGAACAATTGTTTAAGAACGAGAACTAACATAATGTGAATTCAAGATGTGAACTCAAGGTTGTTGGCGCAGCGCGGCGTTGTCGTTCTGAGCTGACGAAATAGGATTCTGTTTCATCCTCGTTCCTGAATTCCTTCAAACCCAAAGGACTCATGGTCATGTTGGACAGTGGCGGGCTCCGTCTACCGCTATCCAAAAGTCCCCTAAAAGTAGAAGGTTTATGCAGTCCTGACCTGTTCGAAAACTCCAACGGAGAGTTTATATCCCAAAGCTCTCATTGTTTTTCGAATGGGCATTTGGCACCCTAGTTAGAATTTGCTAATGTCATTTTTTGTTCCTGCCTTTTCGATTCCCGAACTATTCCATTCCGCTTCCTCAATGTCATTTTTCCTTGCAGAGGCTGTCGAAGCATCTGCTGGCGTTTCCGACGCTGAAGTGGGATCTTTTGTCCTGGCTGGCGTACTGGTCAGCCTTGTTGTGGTATATCTCGCGGCCAAAATTTTTGGCGAGCTATGCGCCCGCGTGAATTTGCCGCCTGTCTTGGGTGAGCTGATTGGCGGTGTATTTGTCGGCTTGTCTGTGCTCAAACTGATTGTCTTTCCGGAGGGTCTGGCTGAGGGCACAGACTCGCTCATCATTACGTTCTTGCAGGGAACAGCCGGACTATCGCCAGACATTTCGACTCAGGTGTTTGAAGCGCAGAGCGAAGTGATTTCTGTGCTATCAGAATTGGGCGTAATTCTGCTGCTGTTCGAAATTGGTCTAGAGTCCGACCTAAAAGAACTGATTCGGGTTGGCCCTCAAGCAGTTGTCGTCGCCATTGTCGGAGTTGTTGCGCCTTTTCTTTTGGGGACGGCTGGTCTCATCGCCCTGTTTGGCATCTCAACGATTCCAGCAGTGTTTGCGGGGGCTGCCTTGACGGCAACCAGTATTGGTATCACAGCGAAAGTGCTCGCTGAGATTCAGCAGCTCAACTCAAAGGAGGGACAGATTATTATTGGTGCTGCGGTTCTAGATGATGTCTTGGGCATCATTGTGCTAGCAGTCGTCGCCAGTTTGGCAAAAACGGGCGAAATCGACATTCTCAATATCGTTTACCTCATTGGGGGGGCCGCTGCCTTCTTAATTGGTGCGATTCTATTAGGGCGCTTGCTGTCACCCTATTTTGTGGCTCTTGTTGAGCGTATGGAAACTCGAGGACAGTTGTTGCTGTCCTCGCTGGTGTTTGCCTTTCTCCTGTCATATATTGCAGCAGCAATTCATCTGGAGGCTATTTTAGGGGCATTTGCGGCAGGGCTCATTTTGGCTGAAACTGAAAAGCGCAATGAGTTAGAAGAGCAGGTCATTCCAGTAGCAGATATGTTGGTGCCTGTCTTCTTTGTGGTTGTGGGTGCGGGCACCGATCTCAGCGTGCTGAATCCAGCCGACCCCACGAATCGCGAAGGGCTGATTATGGCGGCATTCCTTATTGTGATTGCCATTATCGGTAAGGTGGTGACAGGATTTACTGTCTTTGGTCAGGGCAATATCAACCGCACGGCGATTGGCATTGGTATGGTGCCTCGGGGAGAAGTGGGTCTGGTGTTTGCAGGAGTAGGGTCTGCAAGTGGAATTCTCTCGGAGTCTCTCGAAGCTGCCATTATCGTCATGGTGATTATGACCACATTTCTGGCACCACCACTGTTGCGGGTTGTTTTCAAGTCAGATGATTCGGACGTATTTGCTGCAGACAAGGAAGATGATACGCCTGCATCTGTGCTGGATGGAGGAGCGGTAGAATCGGTAAGCTCTGCGAGCGATCGCCCCAACCAGTGATGGCAGTTAGAAAGTGCAGGGCATGGGGCTATTTGCGCCTGCGGCGTTGAAAACCAGCACAGCACAGCCGGAGGCGTTGAGAGGATTTAGACTAGCGATTATTTAGACTAGCGATTAAGGTGTAGCGGGAAAACTTCGGAGGGCTAGGGATCTTTTGGGATTCCTCTGGTATGCTGTCTTCTAAATTTATGCCCTGAGGTTTCTGTAGCAAAGCATGACACATTTTCTGCACGGCGAGGGTTCGCAGCATACTCAACCCCGCTGCAAGTCTTTGAGTGACGACCTAATGCGAGCACCGATCGGCATTTTTGATAGTGGCGTAGGGGGACTAACGGTATTAAGAGCGATCGCCCACCGACTGCCCGGAGAAGCACTCCTCTACCTCGGGGATACAGCACGGCTGCCCTACGGTACCCGTTCTCAGACGGAAATTATCCAGTTCGTTCGGGAAATTTTGTCGTGGATGCAATCTCAGGGCGCGAAAATTGTAGTGATGGCCTGCAATACCAGTTCTGCCCTTGCTCTGGACATTGTCCGCACAGAGTTTGCGATGCCCGTTTTAGGGGTGATTTTACCGGCGGCTCGGGTTGCTGCAACCCAGGGCAAACGCATCGGGGTGATTGCAACCCCTGCCACCGCTGCCAGTCGGTCATATACCCAAGCCATTTTAGAGAATGCTCCCGCCTGTCAGGTGTGGGAAGTGGGTTGTCCAGAGTTTGTGCCGCTCATTGAGCAAAACAAAGTTTACGACCCCGATACAGAGCGGGTCGTGTCGAAGTATCTAGACATGCTCCTGAGCCATCAAATTGATAGGCTGATTTACGGGTGTACCCATTACCCTCATTTGAAGCCTGTTATTAATGCTCTTCTGCCGCCATCGGTGGTGCAGGTTGACCCAGCCATGCATGTGGCGATCGCCACTGACAACGAGCTACAGCTCCTGGGCTTAAAGAACCCCGGTACTTTGAATCGCAATCACTATCCCCAGCAATCGATTCGATTTTGCGTCACCGACCAGCCCGAGCGATTTGCAAAGCTGTCTACTCAGTGGCTTGGCTACATGCCAGACGTTGAAAACATCACCCTGGCATCTTTTGATGTGGAGCTAAAAAGCCGCTTTTCTGTATAGCACTACTCCCAATCGCCTGCCTACACGACCTGGCAAAGTTCTTAAATTCACAGCGAAAAAATAGGGGTTTGGGGTAAGCCCCGTTCCGAACTAGGGCGATCGCCTACAAGATGCCTGCATTCGCCAACCCGAGAATGACACCTGCACCCAGAATATGACCAAAACTGGCGGTTGCCAGCAGTTCAGGAATGCCAAAGCCCGTAAACATAGCGGGCATTTCAACCGGAAAGGACGGGCCAACCCCCCGGCGTTGAATGGCGTAGTAACCAATGGCGATCGCCACCAGATTGCACGCAATCATAATGATGGCAACGTTAGGAGACCAGTCAAAGGTGGGAGCCGCGGCGGCAAATGTTAACGTCATCAATGTAATCTCTCCTGTGCTAACTCAGCGTAATCAATTTAGATTGACAAGACTTAGGATCGAGGATTAACAAAGTCCAATTTTGGTTCAATTAATTTAATTCTCGTTCCTTACGCAAATCCTTGGATGATTGATGAATGCGTCCGCCATCATCCCAAAAATTGCACCCAAAAATTGCACCAATAAAATTGCACCAATAAAATTGCAAATGAGGGCTTGCATGAGTCTTGATTAAGTCAACTGTTGAGTAGGTTAACTTAAGCGGGCATACGTTACGAATTCACAAAGATTATAGAGAGTGACGGGTGATCACCTTAGAATTTGTTTGCCAGAGTTAACAATTTACCGCTAATTTGATACAAAACTCAGCATTTACGAATGACAGCCAGCAATTCTCATTTTGGGAAACTTCGCGCCCTATAGGTGCTCACTTGTCTATGTTTAGGGATCTGCGGCTAAAAAAGATACCGGAAGAGAAGAGCAGCGGGCGCAGCCCGCTGCTCTTCTCCGGGTACTTTATTTTCTTGCAAGTCCCTTAAGGGGCAAAAAGGTCGCCTTAGGCGACCTTTTTGCCCCATTGAATCCATACTGAGAATTGCTGAATGACAGCAGTGTGTAAGTTGGTTGAATAAGTAGGTGAGCACAATTAATTATAAAATCCGTAAACCCTGCGCCGTCTGCTGCGCGGGCGATGCAGGGCTTTATACCTGGTTTTTAATTGTGCCAAGCTACTTACCCCTAAGATGTCTTGTGTAGAGGCGCTAAGCGCCATCACACAACACACCGAGTTCAAGAAGCTTGCACGCTGACGAACCAAGCTTAATGCCAAAATGAGTGGTAGGGGTTCGGCTTGCTGTGTCTTTAGCGTACGCGTTAATCTACAGAAAAACCATGCGGGTGAAAATTTGCGGCATTCGAGAACCAAGTCAGGGATCGGCGATCGCCCAATTGGGAGCAACCGCCTTAGGATTCATCTGCGTGCCCCAGTCTCCCCGCTACGTTACTCCCCAGGAGATTCGAGCGGTGGTAGACACCTTGCCGATTGACAGCACTGGAATGCCCTCGGTAGACCGGGTGGGGGTGTTTGTCGATGCGGCGATCGACTCCATTCAAAACGCGGTGGAAGAGGGCAGGCTCAACGCAATACAGCTCCACGGAGGCGAATCCCTGACCTTCTGTCGACAACTGCGCAGGGTACTGCCTACCATCGAAATCATCAAAGCCTTTCGAATCCAAACTCTAGAAACGCTAGCGGCCATTCCAGCCTTTCAAGACGATGTGGATAGCTTCCTGCTCGACGCCTACCATCCCCACCTGATGGGCGGTACGGGGACACGATTAAACTGGACTGATCTTCAGGCATTTCAGAGCGATCGCCCCTGGTTTTTGGCGGGAGGGTTAACGCCGGATAATGTGTCAGAGGCGATCGCCCTGCTGCACCCTGATGGCATCGATCTGTCTAGCGGGGTCGAAATTTTTCCCGGCAAAAAAAATTTGAACAAAGTCGAAGCGTTGCTCTACGCAATTTCGTCTGCTTCATCTACCTTGCCAGGTCATTAACTTAACCCAAACTCAGATGATTTTATTGGCGCGGCATCGCCGCGCCGCGCCAATAAAATTTGGTTCAAATTATTTAACTCTCGTTCCTAAGGGATTAGCCAGAAAATAAAACCCGAGAGAGGGGCGGCAGGCTCAGCCTGCCGCCCCTCTCTCTCGGATTTTGGGTATTTTATTTTCCCGTAAGTTCCTAAGCGCACAGTGCCGTCATTCTCGCTCTAAACCCAAACCCCTATCTTTGTCTGAAACTTGCCAAGTCGTGTAAATTGGGGAAATCTTTTGCTGCTCGCAGGATTTCCCCAATTCAAAGACTAGATTTATGACTTGGCAAGGTACAGTAAACGCAAAGGCTAAGGCAATTGACGCAGAAACATATGGGTTTCTTCAGGGGGCAGGTCAAACTGCGAATCGTCTGATGCCGGATTATCCAGAAATGATTGTTTACCCTTCACATCTGAGGGAGGTGTTCGACAAATATCCAGCGCTTCATCAACGTGATCTATCTCTTGGCTATCCTCTTCCATGCCGAGATGACGCGAAACCTGCTCCACTAACTCACCGGGCACAACACCAGCTTCTCGTATCGATGAGCAATGGAAAAAGGTGAAGCTCAGGCTCCCCAACCGAACGCGATCGCCATCCTGGAGGACATGATGGTGTCGAATTTGTTCTCCATTGACGAAGGTGCCGTTGGTGCTGCTGAGATCCATCAGGCAAAATACTTCATCACCCTGGTGGTAGGCAATGGCGGCATGACATCGAGACAGGCGGGTGTCTGCGATGGGGATGACTGTTTTCCGACGATCTCGACCAATGGTCCAAATGTTTTGGGGTTGAAAAATGGTTTGAGTCGCCCCTTTCATCAGGTTCGTGACGATTCCCACTTGCCCATTCAACGTAAACCCTTGAGCGTAGTTGATAATGGCCGAACGGGTAAATTCATTGCCTAATGACGAATTTTCTAGCTTTAGAATCTCGTCGAGCAAACTACGGTTCTGCTCATACAGTCGCAAGAAAACCTGATAAAGATTCAGCTTTTGCTGCAATCCATCGTCCTCATCTACCGCTGTATGGGCGAGATCTGAGGATGCTAGTAGCGCTTGGACGTTTAACATAGCCTTCACATGGTATTTGAGGGTTGCCCGTTTCTAGACGGTTCTAGATGTGGATTGCTTCAATACTGCTTCAATATCGTTTCAGTAAAGAAAGAAGCAAGCATCATATCTATACTTTGCCTGGGTCGAGCACTGGAATCTTCACTGCAAGAAAACTCTAGTTCCATTAGTGCCCTTAGTTTTTCGCCACCAAATCTGGCGGTTTCTGAAACCCTTACGAGGCAGACACTCTTAATCGACCATCTTGAGGGTGGCAAATACATCGTGGCAAATACATCGTGACACTAACGATATCAATAAACATCAATTCCTAGCTTAAGGCGCTTACCTCTGAGGCGAGAACCGCACATTCACCAAACTTTTGTTTGACTGAGGAGACATACAAGCAAATAGTGCCTCCTAAAGCTCCCACCATGACAGATATTGATACCCCAAATGTGATATATATCCCACTACCTCAGCATTCTCATTTTGGGAAACTTTGCGCCCTATAGGCGCTCATTTGCATAGGCTTAGGGGCAAGAAGGTCGCCTAAGGCGACCATCTTGCCCCCTAATTTCCATAATGAGAATTTCTGCTACTATCCTCTACTGATTGGCAAACCCCATGCAGGGTTCATTTGAGCGCATTCTTACGGGCGTTGGTTTTTTTGCGATAACGGTCGTCATTGCTGTTGTCGGATATGCGCTATTAGGCTGGAACCTGCTAGATGCCTTCTACATGGTGATCATCACGATTTTCGGGGTGGGCTATGGAGAAGTCAAACCGCTGGATACGCCTAGTGAACGATTTTTTACGATTGTGGTCATCTTTGCCGGATTTATATCCGTCGCATACATTGTGGGAGGCTTTGTGCAGTTGATGATGGAAGGTGAAATTAATCGGGCTTTGGATACTCATCGGAAAAACCAGGACATCGAGAACTTAGTTCACCACGTTATTATCTGCGGCTTTGGGCGCATCGGCCAAATTCTTGCCTATGAACTGGCCCATGCCAAAAAGCCGTTTATTGTCATCGACACCAGCGCAGACCAAGTTGCAAAAGCCGAAGATCTGGGCTATCTCGCCCACCAGGGTAGTGCATCCGAGGAGGCTGTGCTGCATCTGGCTGGAATTGAGAGGGCTGGAGCGATCGCCACTGTTTTGTCTGATGACGCGATGAATGTCTTCATCACACTCACGGCTCGAGGATTAAACCCGAACCTGACGATTTTGGCGCGGGGTGAGCTGCCATCCACAGAGAAGAAATTGAAGTTGGCAGGAGCGGATCACGTCGTCTTGCCAGCCGCCATCAGTGCCCAGCGCATTGGCAACTTAATTACTCGACCAACGACAATTGATTTTCTAGACGAAAATGATGAGCGATCACATCTAGACGACCTGCTTGAGCAGATCAACATGCGAATTGATGAGCTAACGGTATCCCCTGACTCATTGCTGGCTGGCATGACCGTCGAGGAACTCGAATTTCAGGGCAACCGGGGATTTCTTATCATTGCCGTTCGCAAAGCCGATGGCACCGTGGTCAATCAGCCGCCTAGCACGATGGTGCTGAGCAGTGGCGATACGGTTATCGTATTAGGCCATCAGGGAGTGATTCCTCAGCTCGCCCGATACTATGACCTCAAGCGCAAGCTGCGATATCGTGGCGCGAAGGCATGATGCCGTCATTGACAAAGGAAGAGTCGCTTGTCCGGATCACAGTTTATGCGGGGTGAAGTGAAAGTCAGGTGCTGATGCCCAGCACCGAGGCAGACTCGATTGACACGAATTTCGATGAACATACCCACCCAACTCCGCGAGGCGATCGCCACCCTTCCCCCTGAAGAGTCCGAAGAATTGACAGAACTGATTGATGCCTGTTTACGCGATAGCGAACTGAAAAAGCTGGTGGACGAGAATCTGGACTGTCTCGTCCGCGCATTAAGAACCTGCCCAAAATGGACAGGCTACTCAGATGAGTCTTCATCGGCGGTAGTTTCGCTGTCAGTGTTAGTAGTGGTGTTGGTGTAAGCCCCATTCGAAGGTTCTATCCCGTCGCTGTTAGCATGGATTGTTTCAGCCAGGCTCTCAGCATCAGCATTCTCTAGTTCGCCGTCCTCTTGCTCCACTGGCGGAACTAAGGCAACTGCGACGATAGCATCGTCCTCATCGAGCCGCTGTGCATACACTCCTGTTGCCATGCGGGACTGGCGGGAAATGGCGCTCACGGCCTGGCGAATAATGACTCCTCGGGTTGTTACCAGAATCATTTCGTCACGTTCACCTACAATGCGCAGGGCGGCAAGCTGATCATTTTCTTTGCGGAACTTGATGGCTCGGATACCCAGCCCTGCACGGTTTTGCAGTCTGAACTGAGACACCGGGACTCGCTTGCCCAAGCCACCCGTTGTTACAACTAACACCCACGGCCCCTGATCTCGGCAAACGTCCTCCTCGGGCTGCTCATCCTCTGACTCTGCAGTGGTGGACTCCGCATATGCCCCACTCTCTTCTGTGGTAGGTACGACGAGGCGATCGACCAGTTCACCGGGCAAAATGTCCATGCTGATTAGCTCATCACCTTCTCGCAACGACATGGCACGAACCCCCCGAGTTGGACGCCCCAAGGGACGCAACTGAGTGTGGTCGGCGCGAAAGTGAATCGTCATGCCCTGACAGGAGCCAATGATGATGCTGTCTTCTATCCGGGCCCGGCGTACCCAGCGAAGCTGATCGCCTTCCTCCAGAGAGATAGCAATCAGGCCATTGGCACGGATATTGCTGAAGGCTGAGATTTCAGTCTTTTTGATATAGCCGCCCTGCGTTAGCATCACTAGATACTCGTCATCGGTAAACTCTGCCACCGGCACAACGGAGGTAATTTTCTCATGCTGAGGAATGGGCAACATTTGTACGATAGGAACGCCCCGGGCCGTACGCGATCCCAAAGGAATCTGGTAAGTCTTCAGGCAGTAAACCACTCCCCGTTCGCTGAAGAACAAGATACTGTCGTGGTCGCAGCAACTGATGAAGTGTTCAACCCCGTCGTCCTCTTTCATGCGGGTTCCTGCTTTGCCTCGGGTGGCCCGGTTTTGCGCCTGGAAGGTGCTAACGGGCATCCGTTTGATATAGCCCTGCTCCGTTACCATGATCACGACCTGCTCGTTGGCAATCAGGTCAATGTCGTCCAGATCACCTAGCCCTTGCTCAATGACGGTCATCCGGGGGGTAGCATAGATGCCGCGAATGGTAGTGACTTCGTCAATGATAATGTCGAGCACTCGCTCCCGCCGATCCAGAATGTCCTGTAAATCGGTAATACGAGTCTGGAGTTCTTCATGCTCCTGCTGGATTTTTTCTGCCTCTAGAGCCGTTAGTCGCCGGAGTTGCATTTGGAGGATGGCGTCTGCCTGGGCTTCGGATAGCTCATACCCCTCGGTCAACTGCTGCCGCGCGGTCGGCGCGTCTGGAGCGCTGCGGATAAGCTGAATCACAGCATCCAAGTTTTCCAGGGCAATCAGCAAGCCCTGCAGGATGTGATCCCGTTCTTGGGCTTTCCGCAGGTGGTATTGGGTTCGCCGGACAATCGTTTCGATGCGGAAGTCTAGGAATACCTGGAGCATCTGCCGCAGGCTCAGCAGTTGAGGATCTCCGTCTACCAGGGCCAGCATATTCACCCCAAAGTTGTTTTGCAGGGGTGTTTGCTTGTAAAGGTTGTTCAGCACTACCTGAGGGTAGGCATCACGCTTGAGTTCGATGACAATCCGCATGCCCGTGCGATCGCTCTCATCCCGAATGTCAGCAATGCCGTCAATACGGTGGTCGTTGACCAACTCTGCGATTTTTTCGATGAGCCCTGCTTTATTGGTCTGGTAGGGCAGCTCGGTGACGATAATGGCATCTCGCTCGGGGCGTCCCCGCTGCTGAATGGTTTCAATGGTCGCTACGCCACGCATCGTGATGGAACCCCGCCCTGTCATGTAGGCGTCCCGAATGCCGCTAGTCCCTAAGATCTGGCCCCCTGTTGGAAAGTCTGGCCCTGGAATAATGCGGCGCAAATCCGTGTCAGAAATGTCGGGAGTGCGGATCATTGCAATCAGCCCGTCAATCAGTTCTCCCAGGTTGTGGGGCGGAATGTTGGTTGCCATACCCACTGCAATGCCGGAAGATCCGTTGAGCAGTAGTTGAGGAATGCGGGAGGGCAAAACGACGGGTTCCTGCTGGGAGCCGTCGAAGTTATCGATGAAGTCAACGGTTTCTGCTTCAATGTCTTGCAGCAGAGCATCAGAGGTGAGCGCCTGCAGGCGGCATTCTGTATACCGCATCGCCGCAGGAGGATCGTTATCGACCGATCCAAAGTTACCGTGGCCGTTAATGAGGGGCGATCGCATAGAAAAGCTCTGCGCCATTCGCACGAGGGCATCGTACACAGCCGTATCACCGTGGGGATGGTACTTACCGAGCACCTCCCCGACCACACGGGCGCACTTACGGAAGGGGCGATCGGAGGTGAGACCTAATTCATGCATGGCGTAGAGGATGCGGCGATGGACAGGTTTGAGACCATCTTTTGCATCCGGCAAGGCTCGCCCGACGATTACGCTCATTGCATATTCCAAGTAGGAACGCGACATTTCGTTGCGTAAGTCGGTCGGGATAATTGTCATACTAAAAGCTCCAAGAAAATCTAGAGAGTCATGCCGTGCGCTGACAATGCTGCCCTGTCAGCCGCTCTGTCAGTCACTCTGTCAGTCACTCTGTCAGCAGATGTAAAAAGCACAGGCATTTTTGCAGCAATTCCTACTATTTTAGCACGAATCTCTATGGCTCTAGTTCTTGATGCGTCTGGGATTCAGGCTCTCTCAGAAGGCATGTGCTTGAGTTCCCAGACCTTGAGCAAAATGAGGTATTCATAAAAGGCTTGCAGCACGCACCAGCGAAATCCAGCTCTGCCGTCGAGAAATCCTCGAAGGAAAACGTACATGTAGACAAAGCGAATGACGGGTCGCAGGGGTAGCCGCAGGGAAAGGTCTTTCAGAGCGCGGCGACGCTCGACTTCAGACTTGCCCCAAAAAAGTGCGTGCCAATCGACGCTGCCGTGGCTCAGTTGACGCAGGGTTTCAACGGCTTCGTCCGTGGAATATCGGTTATGCTTCTCAATCCAGCGGCTGAGCCCTTTGCCACAGGTGTAATGGGGATAGGTTTCAGTGAGAAATCCAGTGCTGCCTTCACAAACTTCCCGCTCTGTATGCCCGTAATCCCTGAACCAGACCTTGCCCACCTTGAGCAGTCGCAGTTGATAGCGAGGATACTGGGTGCTGTGTCGAATCCACCGTCCCATGAACATAACCCGTTCCGCCACGTAGTAGCCTATCTGATCAGCGTCTGACTGGACCACGCTGAGGCACTCCTGAAATAGCTCGGGGGTCATGCGCTCGTCCGCTTCCAGGATGTAAACCCAGGGGTGCTTTGCGGGAACCGATTCCAGCATCCAGGTGCGCTGTTTGCCGTGGCTCTCGAAGGCGTGTTGAATGACCCGAACGGGATACTGGCGGGCGATGTCAACGGTGCGATCGCCACTAAAGGAATCTACCACGACCACATCATCGGACATCATCGTCGACTCGATGCAGGGGGCAATGTCAATTTCTTCGTTGTACGTCAGGATGTAGATCGAGAACATGGGTCTGCTTCGAGAGGGACTGAAATCGTCCCAGGGCGTTATCCGTGGACACCCTTACTATGCCCAACTATTCCCAAAGCCGATGCATTCACACCTCATTCACGATATGGTTTGAGTTTACGACTTGGCAAGTTTCACGCAAGGACAAGGGTTTGGGGCGCGCTCCCCGCGCCCCAAACCCTTGTCCTTGCGTTGTGAATTTGAGAACTTTGCCAAGTCGTGTTGAGTTTAAGGACTTGCAAGAAAATAAAGTACCCGGAAAAGAGCAGCGGGCGCAGCCCGC
>CAYXJG010000007.1:0-34020 GCA_964465285.1 uncultured bacterium | reverse complement strand
GCGCCGCCACTCAACACATTTGGGTGTGCTTAACCAATTTGCACACCGCTATATTGTTAACCTGAGTTTGGGTTAAGCGGGTTTTGGGGGTGGACGCAGTGCGTCCGCCCCAAAACCCGTATTCTGTCGTCCGCGTCGCGGACGACAGAATACGGGTTTGAGCTTATCCAGAATTGATGTTGTTGCTAGGAACTCTAAAGGGTATGGGTGGATTGACAGGGGCAGCTCGCTCGGCGAATGGGGTACGGCTGTATTTGGATACGGCTGAGGTGAGCCAGTGGGAACAGTGGATGCCTACAGGGATGTTTTATGGCGTGACGTCCAATCCGTTGCTGCTGGAGCGGGCATCGGTGCCCTGTTCTGTGGAGTCCCTGAAGAAGTTGGCAAATCGTGCCTTTGACCTGGGGGCGCAGGAGGTGCAGATGCAGACCTGGGGAGACTCGATCGAGGCGCTGGTCAAGACCGGAGAGGCGATCGCCGCTATTGACTCCCGCGTTGTCGTCAAAGTCCCGATGATGGCGATGGGCACCCAAGCTGCATCCCACCTGATCGCCACCGGCGCACGGGTAACGCTGACGGCTGCTTACACGCGCCATCAAGCCCTGATTGCCGCCGCCATTGGGGCAGAATATATTGCTCCCTACTTGGGCCGCATCAACGACCAGGGACAGAACGGGCGAGAGGAGCTGGTGGCCATGCAGCGATCGCTCGATGGTGTCAACAGCCCCACCCGCATTCTCACCGCCAGTATCCGGCAGGTGGATGATATTGCCTATCTCTCTGCCCAGGGGCTGAATACCTTCACCTTTTCAGGGGCGATCGCCCACGCCTTTTTCGATGTGCCGTCCACCCAGAAAGCAACCCAAGACTTTGAAGAGGCGGCTCAGCGGATGGGGACATCGACTAACATCATGGGCGATTGATCAGGGTTGAACTCAGGGCGAGAACACCAAAGGCAATTAAAATCACCTCAGAGATTCGGTTAATCCACACGACTTGGCAAGTTTCACGCAAAAATAGGGATTTGGCGCGCGCTCAGCGCGCGCCAAATCCCTATTTTTGCGTGGTGAATTTGAGAACTTTGCCAAGTCGTGTAATCAATCCTTTCCAGAAAAATTCGGCAGATGAAAGCGGGTAGGGATTCACGGTAACAGGGGGGATGGGTAACAGAGTGGATGGGTAACAGGAGCAGGAGAACTCACACCCTCACACCCACCATCCTCCTCACTCCTCCGGCGTCACCTCTTCTTTCAGGGGCAGCTCCGGGGTTTCTTTCACCGTTGAGAGCACAATGGTGGTGCGAGTCTTGGAGACACCCGTCATGCCTTTGAGTTCTTCGCTGACCAGTTGCTCTAGCTCGCGGGCGTCAGCGCAGCGGATTTTCAGCAGGTAGTCGTCATCTCCAGCGATGTGGTGGCATTCCTGGATTTCGGGGAGAGCGTTCACTTTTTTGAGGAAGGTGGCACGGTGTTTGGGGCGATCGAGGGTAATGAACACAAAGGCGGTCAGGCTACAGCCGACGGATGCCGGATCAACGAGAGCCGAATAGCCTTTGATGACCTGCTTCTCTTCGAGTCGGCGGACACGATCGGCGGTAGCTGGAGCTGACAATTCCAACAGCCCTGCCAACTCAGACCAGGTAATTCGACCTTGAGCCATCAGGTGTTGGAGTGCCTTAAAATCAATCGAGTTCAAATCCATTTTTGTATTCTATGGCTGAAATTCTATTTTGTCTATTTTTATAAGGTTTGAAATTTGAAAACTTTGCTTTGTAAGGATTTCGATTCGGTCGCCCGGATAATTGATGGTTCTTGTTTAATGGGCGACTGATGCCCTGATGTCTCTCCAGTTTTCCATTCTCTATCAATATGTAGCTTAGATTACATATCTTCATATTTTCTCTTTCAGCTATGCCTCTTGAGCACAGTAATCTCATTATGGAAATTTAGGGGCAAGAAGGTCGCCTCAGTATGTGTTTTTAGCTCTTGTTAACCATGACTGTTTCCCATCGTCTCGCTGGGAAAGCCCACTGGAGGCAGAGCCTCCCTTCTAGTACTCGACGGCGTCAATAGCCCCACTGTTTTTGATAGGCAGAACTCTTGGCACATAAAGAATCCCCATTCTGCCTTCATCCTTCTGACTTCTGCCCTCCGGTTTTTTCGTGAAGCTTGCCAAGTCGTGTTGTCGAATTCCCGTTTTGTAAGGTGATGATGGCCGTAGCTTGCTACACAATCTGGGACGCTGAGTTAAGCACGGTGCCGAAAATCTGTACCTGACGATCACATACAGGGGCAGGCAATGCGATACAATCCAGCGAAAACTATTGAATTCAAAACTCTATTCAGCACCTTTCAACCCCACAAAATATACAAACGTTAGGAGAAGTTGGTTATGGCTTGGTTTGGTCTGTCTCGGCGGCAATGGCGATCGCTCATTCAGTTCACCGGATTATTCAGCCTGGTTTGCGCGCTGGCTGTGAGCTGTGCGAGTCCTGAGACCTCAACAACAGCACCCGATGAAGAGGGCGGCACGGAGGCGGTCGAGTCTGTGGGGGGACGCATCACCATGGGCACCACTCAGAAAGTGCGTACCCTTGACCCGGCAGACTCCTACGAAATTTTCCCTGGCATTCTGCTCTACAACATGGGCGATCGCCTTTATACCTATGAACCAGGCACCACAGAGCTTATCCCTCAACTTGCCACCGAGATGCCCACCATCAGCGACGATGGCCTCACCTACACCATTCCCCTGCGAGAGGGCGTCACCTTCCATGACGGCAGCGAGTTCAATGCAGAGGTGATGGCGTACTCCATTCAGCGGTTCATGGAGAATGGAGGCCGGCCCTCTTACCTGCTCGGGGAAAAGATTGCATCCGTCGAGGCCACAGACAGCTACGAACTTACCATCACCCTCAATTCTCCCTTCGCTGCCTTCACTGCCCTCCTCACCTTCTGGGGGGTGACGCCGATTCCGCCTGAGCAGTACGACATTGCTGAAGGCTCCTTCCAGCCCGATACCTTCATCGGCACGGGCCCCTATAAGCTGACGGAACTCACTACCGACACCGTGCGCCTGGATGTGTTTGAAGAGTACTGGGGCGATGCGCCTGCCAATGAGGGCTTCGACATCCAGTTATTCTCCAGTCCTGCAAACCTCTACAATGCCTTCCGCAACGGGGATTTGGACATTGCCTACCAGACCCTCGACCCCGACCAGATCGCCAGCCTGGAAGATGAAGCGGGCGAGGGCGATTGGCAGGTGATTGAAGCGGGCACCACCGTCATCAACTACATGATGCTGAACCAGGCCATCAAACCCCTGGATGACGTGAACGTGCGACGGGCGATCGCCGCCGTGATTGACCGCCCCCTGCTGAATGAGCGGGTCTTCCAGGGGCAGGCGGAACCCCTCTACAGCCTCATCCCCACCAGCTTCGACATCTACCAGCCCGTGTTCAAGGAACGCTATGGTGACGGAGACTTTGAGAAAGCCCAGGGCTTCCTGGCAGAGGCAGGCTACGACGAGAGCAATCCCCTCACCCTGGAACTCTGGTATCCGTCTTCGTCAACTCAGCGCAATCTAGTTGCCACTACTTTAGAAGCCTCCATCGAGCAGGGACTCCCTGACATTGTTAATGTGGAGGTGAAGGATGTGGAGTCTGCTACTGCCTGGCCTAACCTCGATAAGGGCATTTACCCCACCTTCCTGCTGAACTGGTACCCCGACTTCTACGATGCAGACACCTTTATTCAGCCCTTTATGGAGTGCAAGGACGGCTCGGAGGAGGGAGGCTGTATCGAAGGAGCAAACCGCGCCTTTTACTACAACGCCAAGGCAAATGACCTGATCGCCCAGCAGCGGAGCGCAACCGATGCGGAAGCTCGGAAGGGCTACTTCATGGAGCTGCAAGAGATTCTTGGGGAAGACGTGCCCTACGTGCCCCTCTGGCAGAACAAGGATTATGTGTTTGCCCAGGATGGAGTCGAGAACGTCAGCATCGAGCCGACCCAGCAATTCTTACTCTGGCAAATCAGCAAATAGGTGTGATGTACGCAAAACCCCCGGATTCTGCCAGAATCCGGGGGTTTTTTATAGCGCTTGCAAAGGGCTGTAAGACCCATAGAGCGATTAATCATTCTCTTTCGCTGCCTGACAATCAGTGCAGAGGCCAAAGAATTCGAGGGTGTGGTAGTAAATTTTGAAGTGATAAGAGTCGTTGAGCTGATTCTCCAGTTCGTGGACGGGGCATTGCTTAATGGGAATGGATTCGCCGCACTGGAGGCAAGTGAGATGATGCCGGTCTTCTTGCACCAGGCTGTAGAGGGATTCACCACTGGTTAACGTCCGCACCTGCACCAACCCTTTTAGCTTTAGGGCATCCAGCGCTCGATAGACCGTGGCCAGCCCAACCCCTTTGTTCGTATTGCGCAATTCAATATAGAGTTCCTGGGCAGAGATAGGTTTGTCCAGTGCCTTAAGTGTTGACAGAATGTTTTCTTGGCTGCGCGTGCGTTTCATGCAGGTCGCGTTGAAATAGCGTCATGGGGAGATGGGTTGAAAGACATCCCAAGTTGAATTATCCCCTCTCTATCATCGCAAATCACTTTGCAATGTTGCTCAGGAACACGGATTTTACAAAACGGGTAGCAGAGGGAAAGGACGTTGGTTTGCCTGAACCTAGCCCGTATCGCTCACGAACCCCGACCTGCGGCCTGAGGATGCTCATTGGTGAACAGAATAAAGTAGAGCAATTGAAATAGAGCAATTGACACGACTTGGCAAAGTTCTCAAATTCACAAGGAAAAAATAGGGTTTGGCGCGCGCGGAGCGCGCGCCAAACCCTATTTTTTCGTGAAACTTGCCAAGTCGTGAATTGAAAGAGAGCAATTGAAAATAATCCTCGACTCATTCCTTCAACGCGGCTATGAGCACCCTTTTAGGCGTTGATTTTTTGCCTCAAAAATGCTAGTCCCATCGGATAACCGTGAAACATACGATAAAATAGGTGCGTGAGTATGTTCGGCCCTGAGCACTGCCCTCTCTTGTGCAGCCATCAGGTTCGGCTACAGGGTCGTCAATCGGCCTTTGTTTTGTATGAATAACGTCGGCAAGAAATGAAGAGCAAAGTATTCAATGTATTGTCAATGTTTGTTGTTTTAAAAAATCCGCTGGATTATGGATAGGTCTGAAATGGAGCCAAAAATTCGCATTGAGAACCTGATCAAAATTTATGGTGATCATCCCCAGAAGGCTCTTAGTCTCTTTCGGCAAGGGGGCGATCGCGACTCAATTCAAAAGGAAACCGGAAATGTTCTGGGCATTGCCGATGTGTCCTTCGACATTAAGGAAGGCGAACTTTTTGTCATCATGGGCCTGTCTGGTTCTGGTAAGTCAACGTTGGTGCGGTGCATCAATCGACTCATTAAGCCAACCAGTGGCCACATTTTTGTTGATGGCGAAGATGTAGCCCACGTGGATGAGAAGCGGATGCTGGAAATCCGGCGCACAAAGATCGCAATGGTGTTTCAGCGGTTTGGACTTTTCCCCCACAAAACCGTTGCAGAAAATGTTGAGTATGGCCTCAAAGTACAGGGCATGGACACATCTGAGCGACGCGACAAGGCACTTGACACTCTGGAAATCGTCGGACTACGGCAATGGGCAGATTATGCTCCATCATCTCTGAGTGGTGGTATGCAGCAGCGGGTCGGTCTGGCAAGGGCGCTGGCAACGGATGCCCCCATTCTGCTGATGGATGAAGCCTTTAGTGCCCTCGACCCCCTCATTCGCCGGGGGATGCAGGATGAGTTGATCCGCCTGCAAAACGAACTGCATAAAACGATTGTTTTTATCAGCCACGATATCCAGGAAGCCCTGAAGATTGGCGATCGCGTCGCGGTCATGAAGGACGGGTATATTGTTCAAATCGGCACCCCTGAAGAACTTGTGACTTCCCCGGCTGATCAGTACATTCGCGAGTTTGTCCAAGATGTGAACCGAGCACAGGTTCTTAAGACGGGATCGATTCTTCGCAAGACTATCCCGTTCATTCTCGGCAAAGGATCAGCCTCATCTGGGCTTGAGGAGATGCGGGCGAATAACCGCAATGAGATGTACGTTGTCGATCGCCATAGTCATCCTGTAGGACTGGTCCAGAGAGTAGAACTTGAGCAAGCGGTTGAACAAGGTGTTCAGGATATTACCGATGTAATGTCAACAGATTTTCCAAAGGTCACCACAGCTGTGAGTTTGGAAGAAATTTTCCACCTTTGCCAGCGTGAAATTCCAATTGCGGTCGTTGGAAAGCAGGGCAAGTTTAAGGGAGTGGTTGAGCAGTCCGATATCTTTGCTAGTATCGGGCGTCTGAGTGATACCGATCACTCCAAGCTCCAGGAAGGTGTTGAGCCAGTCACTAGTTTTGCGGTGTAATCCCAAAGGGGTAGCACCTCTATGCCAGAGGCTTTTGACTCCAAAACCTCTGGCCACCATTCGAATCACTATTTCGGATAACTATTCTGGATAAACATTAGCGCCCGTTGACTAGGGTGCATTTACAAGTCGTTCTGTTTTTGCTGTCATGTCAGATTTTTTCAATTGGCTCTTTCAAGGCCAATCCACTGAGATTATTCCTTTGGGAACTTGGATCGAAAATGGGGTAGAGTGGCTCGTCAATAATTTTCGCTGGTTTTTTCAGCTCATTCGATGGCCTATTACCCAGTTTCTAAACGGCATTGAGGACTTTCTATTGGTTCTGCCGCCCATTGTTTTCCTGATTGTCCTGGTGCTTTTTGCCTGGCAATTCACTAGCCGCAATATTGCGATCTTCAGCCTCATCGCCATGACAGGAGTGGGGCTGATTGGGGCATGGGATGAAACGATGGTGACGCTAGCACTTGTGATTACAGCGGTGGTGCTTTGCATTATCGTAGGGTTACCCCTGGGCATTACGGCTGCTCGAAATAACCGGTTTGAGCAATTTATTCGCCCCCTCCTTGATGCGATGCAGACTCTGCCTGCCTTTGTGTATCTTGTACCTGTGGTGATGCTGTTTGGAACGGGGAAGGTGCCTGGAGTGATTGTGACCTTCATCTTTGCGGTTCCTCCACTCATTCGTCTCACGAACATTGGTATTCGCCAGGTGTCTGCTGAGGTGGTCGAGGCTGCTCAAGCATTTGGATCGACGCCCCGGCAAGTGCTCTGGGAAGCCCAAGTGCCTCTAGCCATGCCAACGATTTTGGCAGGTGTTAATCAGTCCATCATGCTGGCTCTGTCGATGGTTGTAATTGCCTCGCTCATTGCCGTAGAGGGGCTGGGGCAAATGGTGAACCGAGGCATTGGCCGTCTTGATGTAGGGCTTGCTACGGTCGGCGGCATTGGCATTGTGCTGATGGCCATTGTGCTCGACCGGATTACTCAGTCCCTTGGACAGCCTACTTCAACTGGATTGGCATGGAATGAGCGCGGCCCGGTCGGCTTTATTCGACAAGCCCTGGGAGTCGGGCGATCGCCCTCTCGTGCTTCCTAAAAAGGCACTGCGAACTATCTGGAGACTCTTAGAGGAATTGAACGTTGTTAGCACCTCCACTAATCTCTAGATAGGTGCAGGCACCCGGCCAGGGATAAACCTTAGAGGTTTTTGCTGATTGGTACGAGTGTTAGGGCATGAGTTACTGTTTAGCACAGATTAAATAAAGTTCAATTGTGTTGCCGCGCCATCACAACTAGGTTCAAACAATTTCATTCTCGTTCCTAACAATTAAAGTTCTGTTGGCTTATAACTCAAGCCAGGAGGGACTTTGCGGGACACTGGGGCGCAGAGCGTTTCAATGTCCCACCTTAAAACACAAGCCGTTCTGTTAATTCTTTTTCAAGAAGGATAGTCTAATTATGAAGCATATGCGTTTTGCATCCGCACTAACTCTTTCGTTAACGATTGCTGGCCTGGGAGCATGTCAGCCAGCCGCAGAAGTAGTAGATGAAATCACAGAAGTTGAAACGCCAGAGGAAGGCGAAGAGCAAGCGGCTATGGCGATGCCGGGCGAAGGCGTGAGCGTGACTCCGGCATATAGCGTCTTGGAAGAGCTGTTCCAGACAGAAATCGTCAATATTGGCCTGGAGGAGCTGGGCTACACCATTGAGTCTCCAAAAGAGATTGAATACGCTACTATGCACGTTGACCTAGCGAACGGTGGTATTGACTACACACCCGTTCACTGGCAGCAACTCCACGGCGACTTCTTTCAAAATAGCGGTGGAGATGAAAGCCTGGAGCGGGTTGGTGTCATCGTAGACAATGTCCTCCAGGGATACGCTATCGACAAGGCGACTGCCGACGAGTACGGCATCGAGACTATCGACCAACTGCAGGACCCTGAGATTGCGACTCTCTTTGACACCGATGGAGATGGTCGTGCTAACTTGACTGGCTGCAACCCCGGATGGGGCTGTGAATTGGTGATTGAACATCACCTCAATGAATATGGGCTACGGGACACTGTTCAGCATGACCAGGGCCAGTATTTTGCTCTCATGGCAGACACCATCACTCGATATGAGCAGGATGAGCCAATCTTTTACTACACCTGGACGCCCCTCTGGGTGAGTGGCTTACTCACTCCTGGCGAAGAAGTAGAGTGGCTGGAAGTGCCTTATACGAGCCTGCCCGAAGAGCAGGGTGAGGTGCCTGAAGACGCTACGAGTGTTGATGGCACAAACCTGGGATTCGCGATCGACCAGATCATGGTTCTATCCAATGATGAGTTCGTCTCGGAAAACCCTGCTGCAGCAACCTTCTTCGAGGAAGTACAAATTCCTATTGATGATGTCAGTGCTCAGAACCAGCTGATGCAAGAAGGGGAAGATACGCCGTCAGATATTCGTCGCCACGCCGAGGAGTGGGTTTCTGAAAACCAAGATCAGTTTGATAGCTGGCTTGAGGCCGCTCGGGCTGCTGGTCAGTAATGACTGTGTAGCAAGCTGATAGGTGCGTCACGGCATTGCCGTGGCGTATTTTTTGTTTATTGGTCAAGTCATGCCCATCGTTGAATAAAATCACGGGCTCAATATAGCGCTGTGCAAGCGCATTCATTAAAATGTGTTGAGTAGGCAGCGCAGAGCGCCTCCACTCAACACATTTGGGTGTGCTGAATTAATTGCACACCGCTACAAATGAGAATTGCTGAAAAAGTCAGCAGTTCTCATTATGGAAATTTAGGGGGCAAAAAGGTCGCCTCAGGCGACCTTTTTGCCCCCTAAACTGATGCAAGTGAGCGCCTATAGGGCGCGAAGTTTTCCAAAATGAGAATTGCTGGAAAAAAGCACTAGACACGAGTGACTTGTCTAAGTCCTGGTATAATTATAAACCGTGCTTGTTTGCTCACTTTAAATTGAGATGCTGGAGAAGGTTATGTCTCGTAGATGCAATTTGACTGGAAAAAAAGCTAACAACGCCTTTGCCGTTTCTCACTCCCATCGGCGCACTAAGAAATTGCAAGAAGTAAATATTCAGAGCAAGAAGGTTTGGTGGCCTCAGGGCAATCGCTGGGTCAAGCTGCGTCTCTCCACAAAGGCGATCAAAACCCTAAAGAGTAGGGGAATTGAGGCAATGGCGAAGGAAGCGGGCATTAACCTTAACAAGTGCTAGGTCAAGGCCCGCCCAGGACAAGGTGAGTGATCGAGCCGACTCCCCGTTGAGCGATGGGGCGATCCTTAGCTATTTTTGGGCAGGATTTATCCGGGTTGAAAGCTTCCTGACGCTCCCAAGGCGTTAAAAACTGTGAGAGCCCTGAGACAAAACTTAGGTTCAGCACCTATGATGGATACATAGGAAAACGCCTAGACAAATCGCGAAACTTTAATGAATAAAATCAGTACAAGTTACCTGCTTTGGATGCTAGGTTTTCTCGGTTTTTCAGGGGTTCATCGCCTCTATAACCGAAAAATTTTTACTGGATTACTTTGGTTGTTCACCTTCGGCCTGTTTGGGTTTGGGCAATTCATTGATTTGTTCGCCATTCCCGGAATGGTCGATGAGTACAATGCTCGCCTCATGTTCAGGCGTATGTTCTATGCGTCCCATCGCAAAGGCCGATTTCATCATCAAGGGCGCGGTGCAGAGGGATTTGGCGCTGCTAATGTCGAAGGAGAGTATGATTTCAGCGGAAATCGTGAAGTCGACTACAGGGCAGCGGGCGATCGCCAGCATCACCTCATGTTGAAACTCCTCAGCGCAGCAGAGAAACGGGGCGGCAAGTTATCGGTCACGCAGGGTGTCATAGACACAGGGGCTCCGTTCAAAGATGTCGAGACAACGCTCCGGGATATGGCAAAATCAGGCTATATTGCCGTCCATAATGATCCAGTTTCTGGGGTTGTCATGTTTGATTTTATAGAACTCGATGCGCCGGATATGTCTCATTCTCAGAAGGCGGCTCAAGTTTTCTAAGGATCAAAGATTAATAGATCAAGAATTAATAGATCAAGAATTAATAGATCAAGAATTAACAATTGAAACCCTACCAAGAAATAGTCTGAACGGAAAGGTAGTCAGCATTGCTGGCTACCTTCTTCTTTGGGGTGTTGCTTTAAGCACAGAATCTAATTGCGGGTCAGCCACTTTTGCCCGTTGAGCCGCTGAACGACGTAAAACACCATCAGGTCCAGGTTGACACGACGCTCGTCAATCATGAAAGACTCAAGAGTTGTGGGATGCGACCCATAATCTGATGCCGCATAGAACTTGGGTGCTTTAATATCATCTTGCTGAAAAGCGATGAAAAAGTTCCGCTTTCCGTTGTTCCACGACCCCACGACCTGAGAACACGTAGACGAATCATCGAATCCCTTCAAGGGAATGGGTCGCTTTTCTAGGGCAAGATCCAGATCATCAATGCCTTGCTCATTGAGCGAGGCTTTCACACTGGGAATAAAGTGCTGAGTAATAAATTCCTCAAAGGGCTTATCCTCAACTGCTGGGGGCTTTTCCTTCTTGGCTTTAGCTGCTGCGGGCTGTTGGTTTTGAGTGTCTTCTGCCATAGGGTGAACTCTAAATGGGTTGTCGCAGTGCTCATTTGCTGATTGTCTTCAGGAATGAGAATGAAATCAAGCCGAATTCTGTGAGAACCGTGCGGCGGCGGCGCGCTATCCTTACAAGATTTGTTCGATTTAGTCCTGATTCCTTAGCTAGTTTAGGACAAATTCAGCAGTGAATGGCTGAGGGAGGCTAATTGTTATTCCTTATCGCACTGATTGGCGATCGCCGGAACGTTTCACCGTACTGACTGATCCAGAAATAGGGTCGCTGCCACGACTGTGACTAGAATTGCATTGTAAACCGCGTGGTCAGCAGTGCTAGCAAGCATACCGGCCTCTTGTGCTTTTAGCAGGTTTTGGTGGGTTTTGAGGTGCTTGTCGTGGACATATTTATAGCGGCAGGCAAAGAGAAATCCTGGAACAATCAATACAAAACCTGCCAGGATAGGGATACCGACAATAAGATGTACCAGTCCAAACTGAACAGAGCGGATGCCGATTTGACGCCATGAGTTTGCGCCCTGGCGAAAAATACGTTCCTCCAGTCTTGCCCAAAAGGGAATGCCCAACAGCAGCATCAGCCAGAAGCAGAGGATAAAAGCGGAAGCGAGGGTGGGGTGGAACGTAGCGTGGGCTAAGGGATGGTAAGTGGCTGGAATGGAGAGTAGGTGAGGGAGGGAGGGAGGAAGGAAGGGAGTGGGGGAGTGTAGCGCCTGGGGCATTGAAGAAACGTGAAACGTTGCAGGAGGCGTTGGCAGTGAGGAGAGGTGGGTGGCAAGGCGTGAAATGGGGTGAAGGCTGTTGAGCAGGTTAAAAGGTTGGAATATCAGGTTCCCAGGCTGTCCAAAGACGGCACTGGCCCAGCCCCAGAGCATAAAAGGGGGGGCGAGGGATTCGGCGATCGCAAAGGTGTTTAGCGTAATGTAAAGAACGCCGATAGCGCGAATGTAGGTTAGTGCGCCGGACTGGAAGTAGATACGCCAGACGAAGTTGAGCTTTGATTTGTGGAGCCAGAGGTCGGTGGTGATGAGACCAATGATGCCGATGGAGAGGAGGGTGGGTAGAAGCGATCGCACTCCAGCGAAAATGGCACTATTGCTGAGCACAAGCACCCCGATGATGGCTGCTAGTATTGCCAGCCGAAACTTAATAGCGTTGAATACGATGCCGACATCATGGCAAAGTTGGTGGCGACTGGTTGCACGCGTGAACCGTTTGATGATTTTGCCGGAGGCAATGAGGCTTCCTAACTTCCCTAGGGCTGCTCCGTAGAGGGTTGGGTCGAAGCTTTGGGCCTTCTCGCAGCTTTCGATGGCGCTGGAAAACTTGCCGAGTTTCATCTGAGTGAGCCCTTTCAGCACCCATCCCATTGCGTACCAGGACTCATGGCTCGCGGACGTATCTGCCAGTGCATTGTCTAAACTCTCTAGAGCTGCAGCGTCGTGTCCCATTCGAGACAGGGCGATCGCCCTGTTGTTCCAGGCTTTGCTGTAGTCCGGCTGGAGAGCGAGGGACTGGTCAAACTGTCCGAGGGCGTCTTTATGGCGTCCCAATACCATGAGCACGATTCCCATGCAGTTGAGGGTGTTGACAGAATCAGGTGCCAGTTGCACCGCACGCTTACATGCCTGTAGTCCTTGCTGGCGCTTGCCCATGAGCGCGAGGATGACGCCTCGCCCGCTGAGAGCCTCGGCTGCCTCAGGACTGATCTGTAAAGCTGTGTCGTAACACATCAGCGCATCTCGGTAGCGCTTGAGGGAACGATACACGCTGCCTTTGCGCTGCCATAGCCAGATCCGCTGCGATCGCTCCAAACTGGACTCAGTAGCCCCGGCGACTCCTGCGCTAGCCATCGGTACAGCCGTTGGTGGAGGAGACAGAACGGATAGCGCCAGCTCGTAGTCAATGAGTGCCACTTCGTCGTAGCCAAGTTGTTCATTTGCTAGAGCGCGATGGGCGATCGCCCGAACAGCCTGGCCATCATAGTGTAAGGCATCGTTGCAGCAGGTAATGGCTCGGAGGTGTTGCTGAATTGCGATTAGCTTTTGGGCTTTGATGCAGAGCCAGGTTGCTTTTTGGGTATTCGGCAGTCTCCTTTGGCGCAGGTGGCGATCGCACGCCTCCAGAGACGGTAACGCATCTAAGGGTTCAGAACCAGGAAAAAAGTCAATCATCAATCCACATCAATCCTCAAGGGATAGGGAATCTGCGGAAAAATAGCGAACCATTCGCAGGAGCGCAAAGCTTTGTGCCCTTACAGCCAACCTTCCGAATGCTGAGATTCTAATTAATGACAAGTCCCCAGGGTCTCCACTCTCCACTCTCCACTCTTCATTCTCCATCTTTTTGCCCTTAGGGATCTACGGCTAAAAAAGATACCGGAAGAAAAGAGCAGCGGGCGCAGCCCGCTGCTCTTTTCCGGGTACTTTATTTTCTTGCAAGTCCCTTACCTTTCCGCGACCGTTGCTGTTCACCAGAATACCCTAGTGCTCTGTCATTTCTTGAAATTAGGGTAAATCCCGGAGGGATTTACCCTAATCTTTAATTTAGACGCTGCACTAGCCATCGAGACAACTTTACGTCATTCTATAAACCGTGAATGGATGGCTAAACACGACTTGCCAAAGTTCTCAAATTCACCACGCAAGAATAAGGATTTGGGGCGCGGGGAGCGCGCCCCAAATCCTTATTCTTGCGTGAAACTTGCCAAGTCGTATGCTAAATACTATTGCTGAGGAGTGACACACCATGGCTGCAGGACAAGACCCCGTAAAGTTGATGAAGCAGCAAGTCGGGAAGGTAGCTGCTGACCGCGTTCAGTCTGGTTCCGTTGTGGGGCTAGGGACAGGGTCAACGACCGCCTACGCGATCCAGTTTTTGGGCGATCGCCTCAAGTCCGGGGAGCTGAAGGACATCAAAGGCGTGCCGACCTCATTCCAAGCATCGGTGCTGGCAAAGCAGTATGGGATTCCTCTGACGACCCTAGATGAGATTACGGGCATTGATATTGCCATTGACGGTGCTGATGAGGTTGACCCCCAGAAAAACCTCATCAAGGGCGGCGGCGCAGCCCATACCCGTGAAAAAATCGTGGATTCCCTGGCGAAGGAATTTATCGTTGTCGTGGATAAGTCCAAACTGGTAGACGCCCTGGGCACGACTTTTCCCCTACCTGTGGAGGTGCTGCCAATGGCGGTGACTCCTGTCATGGCAGCCCTTAGCGCATTGGGGGGCAAGCCCGAATTACGCATGGGCGTGAAGAAGGACGGCCCTGTGATTACTGACCAGGGCAACATGGTTCTGGATGTCGCATTTGATGCGATCGCCGACCCTACCGACCTGGAGAAAACCATCAATAACATTCCTGGCGTTCTTGAAAACGGGTTGTTCGTGGGCGTCGCTGATCTCGTGTTGATTGGCGATATCCAGAATGACCAGCCTACCGTGCGCAATATGGACGCCTGACCTCTAAGGGATCTGCGGCTAAAAAGATACCGGAAGAAAAGAGCAGCGGGCGCAGCCCGCTGCTCTTTTCCGGGTACTTTATTTTCTTGCAAGTCCCTAAAGTGTAACGGCTAGAGCCCCTTAACCCTCACAGCAGCCCTTCAAACCGTCGCCGCAGGCGATCCAGTTCTTCTCTAGAGAATTCTGTTAATTCCGTATCTCCAGTGCTCTTGTCTGTGGGGTTGGACTCTGAGGCCGCGTCTTTCAGAACGCCATCAGGGTTCCAATCCGTGGAATCAATGTTCGACTCTGGAGGAATTTCAAGGGAGCCGCTGGGAATAAATTTGCTTTCGTAGTTGGCATCCTTGCAGAAAGATTCAATTTCCTCTACGCCAAATTCTTCCGGCGTCGGGGTTGGAAAGTCCTGGGCTTCGAGCATGATGCCATAGCGGGTTGCATCATCTTCATTCTCGAACATCAGAACAATATTGCGATCGCCTAACTTTAGAGTGTGAATCCCCTCGTTATCGGTTCCAGCATTAAAGAGAAGAACGAATACATTCATGAACTGTGACCCCCTCGACGATATAGGTTCTGGGATACAAACCTGGCATAAACGCTAAGATATAAGCCCGACTTAGGACTTTAAGATTAAATGAAATCCAATTCTGGCAGAGCGGCGATGCCGCGCCGCTCTGCCAGAATCTAGTTCAAATTATTTAATTCTCGTTCCTTAACGACCTTGGAAGCAAGAATGACATGAAATCACGTATTTTGGACGCGGCGCGGCAAGCTGCGCCGCGTCCAAAATACGTAGTTCAGATGCTTTAACTCTCATTCCTAACTCGTGAGAGCTAAGCGGTTACACCCAGGTTTTTGCCTGTTCAGATATAACCACATTGGGATACTTCGGCGTATTCCTCAAGGCGGGAAGTTTTCCCAAGGATAGAATCCAGGAGCCAGAAGCCAGCTCCCTCCTGAATTCTGACTCCTAGATTCTGGCTCCTTGCCCATCCAGGATTTCCCGGCTTAAATGACAAGCCGATACTTCGAACTATCTTTGGAACTATCTTAGGATGTAAATCTTACAACGCGCTGCCGAATCAGCCATGTTGAAATGGCTTAGTTGTCGGGCGAAAAACTCCGTATAATTCCAGATGGTAGGCTCGTTGGGTGGGAAGAGGAAGTATTGCACAGGGGCTACCATCTCGAATTCCCTGTACTGTTCTTGTAGGCACTCATGCTGTAGTCGTTGGACTCAAAGGCTATGACTCAACCGCCCCAGATGCCAGATCCCTCCCCGCAGTCTCCAAAGGGCAGCCCGGCTATCAACCGGGGGCGATGGCTGATACTATTGGCCCTCATGACAGCAGGAGCCGTTACGGGTTTGGCGGCTCGGCATTGGATTTACACGCGGTTGGTGCCCCTGGTGGAACAGTCGATGGTGGCTATCATCGATCGGCCCGTGACGTTGGGAGAGGTTGAAAACTTCTCCCTGACCCATGTCCGGTTTGGGGAGACAGTGCTACCCCCCACTGCCGATGATGCCGACCGGGCGATCGCCGAAGCAGTGCGAGTACGGTTTAACCCCCTGGAACTGCTGATCAACCGCAGCCTTAGTTTTAACGTGCTGCTGGTGAATCCGACGTTCATCCTTGAGCAGGATGCTGATGGCACTTGGGTCAATACACGGCTGCAAGACCTGGAGCCAGGGGCTATTGATTTTAGCCTTGATGCAGTGCGCCTCCAAGATGCCCATGTTGCCATCATTCCCACAGACCAGGATGCAGTGCGGCCTGCCCCTGGCCAGGCATTTGTCAGAGAGCGCGGCATTCCAGATCAGTGGCCCGCTATCGATCGCCCTCTAGTGTGGCTGCGGGCGATGGATGGCACGGTTCGGTTCCGTAACAACAATGATCGTCTGCTGTTTGACGTAGCCGGGGCGGTGGGCGATCGCAATCGTCCTGGCACCTTCGAGGTAGAGGGCGAGCTAGATCAAACGCGCCCGACCGTGAGAGCCCGTGCCGTCCTTCGAACCGATAATCTCCCCATCGTTGAATTTCTGCCCTTGGGTCCTGACCTGCCTACCCAGATGACGTCCGGACGCTTCAATAGCAATGTACAGGGTTCCTTTGACGCAGAGAGGGGCGTTGATCTGCGAGGAACGGCTCAGTTCCATGGGGTGACGGTTGATGCTGCGACGTTGCCTAGGCCAGTGGAGGCAGGGGAGGGGCAGTTGCGTTTCCAGGGGCGGCAGGTTCAGCTTGAGAACGCCTCCTTCCAGTTTGGAGAGTCCCTGTTGACGGCTCGGGGGCGCATTGACTTCCAAGAGGAGCTGCAGGAAGGATATAGCCTCATCGTTCAGGGCAATGGCCTTGACCTGAATACAGTGCTGCAAGATGCTGATGTGTCGCTTCCTATGGATGTGGCGGGTCAGGTGAACGCAACGGTGCAACTGTCTGGGCCACTAGAGCAGCCTGTGATTACAGGTACGGTAAACCAAGCGAGTTCCATTCGTGTCGGCCAACTCAGCCTGGATACCCTGGGGGCACGGTTTCGCCTTTCTCCTGAAGCATTGGCTTTGAATACCATTCAGATGACGCCATCCGCCGGGGGACTGATTGCAGGCAGTGGTCAGGTGTCTCTGATGGGTGATATGCCCCTTGCCTTCTCGTTTGACCTGGCAAAATTGCCGGGAGATGCGATCGCCCGTCCTTATCTCCCCGACGATGGGCTGGAGGATATCGAGATTGGCACCCTTGAAGCCGGGGTACAGGTTGCTGGTACGCTCCAGCGCCCTCGGGTGTTTGCCCAGTGGCAGGCTCTTCAGGGAACCTATCCCGCTCAGGGCAACTTGGCGTTGACGGGCGATCGCCTGGCGCTCCGGGATGTGGTCGTTGACGTCAGCGATGGGCAGGTGGTGGCAGACGCGAATGTTTTTCTGGATAGCCAGCAGTGGGAGGCAATCGCCACGCTGGAACGACTGTCGCTGGCATCTTTCTTCCCGGACCAGCCTGGCACTGTTGAAGGCACGATGACGCTCGCGGGCAGCCTCCGGGATGTTAGTCCCGGTGCCATTGAGGCAGACGGCACCTTTACCCTGTCTGAAGCTCCGGTATTGGGTGAATCCTTGACAGCGAGTGTGCGCTGGGTGGGTGATGGCGTGGAA
Organism: uncultured bacterium; assembly: GCA_964465285.1. Classification (GTDB taxonomy): domain Bacteria; phylum Cyanobacteriota; class Cyanobacteriia; order CAKZMO01; family CAKZMO01; genus JBCCWF01. The sequence continues at coordinate 16,373 of CAYXJG010000007.1, read as the reverse complement.
GTTGAAGAGGCGATCGCCCCCAATTTCCAGGCTCAGGGATTTGTAGGAGTGGACGTCACCACAGGCGAGCGTCCTACCATCAACGCTCTAGACTTGAATGTGATGGCTCAGGCCATTGACCTAGCGGAATTTTCTGAGTTCGTTCCAGATGCTGCAACCGTAGCAGGACTGGCGGATGTTGATGGCACAGTGACAGGCACTCTAGAAATGCCGTCCTTTGCTGGAGAATTGGCGCTGCAAAACTTGGTCATCAACAACCTGACGTTTGCGCCTCTGTTGCAGGGGACAGCTCAATTGACTCTGGGGGAGGGAGGTCGAATTAACATTGCTGGGGGGGGCGATCGCATCACAGCAGTGGTGGACGACCGCTACTATCCCATAGCGTTTGACATCCGTCAGGGGCAGACTGTAGCCCAGGGACGCACTCAGGGCGATCGCCTGCTGACCTCTGTGGAGAATTTTCCCCTCGACATCCTTAATCTGCGCCCCGGCGACAGCATGGGGCTGGGGTCTGTTGGAGGCCGGGTAACAGGGGATGTTTCCATTGATGTTGCATCTCTGGATGTGACTGATTTCTCGACGCTGTCGGCTTCGGGAGAGGTGGCGATCGCCAATCCTAGCCTGGGGCACATTGAGGGCGATCGCTTCACCGGGCGCGTGATATATGGAAATAGCATCGCAGTGGTGAACGGGGGTGTCCTCACCATTGGCGAGAGTCAATACGGGGTCGTCGGTCGTCTGTCTCCCACCTCTGACACTCTGTTCCGAGGACAAGTTACCGCCCAAGAGGGGGATATTCAAGACCTGCTGGTGGCGTTTAAGTATTTTGAACTGCCTGACTTGCTTCGCTTTTTCGACCCACCCCAGTATGGCACCGCCGCTGATATTGACCTGATTCCCATCCGCATTTCCGACACGCCTCTTCTGCGACAGCTTCAGCGTTACGCCGAAATTGCTGCCCTGCGTCGCCTGCAGGAGAAAGAGGAAGAGGCGATGTTCTTTCCAGAACTGCGGGAACTCACGGGAACGGTATCCGGCACCATTGATGTTGCTGTGTCGCGCCGGGGCGGACTCACCGCTGACTTTGACGTTACCGGTCAAAACTGGGAATGGGGCGACTATCGCGCTCCCAATCAAATCATTGCCCAGGGGAGTTTTTCCGAGAGCACCATTACGTTATTACCCTTCCGGTTTGAGTCCGGTGACACGCTGATTAACTTTGCTGGACAGGTGGGCCAGGCAGAAGACAGCCAGGGGCAGTTGCGGGTTGAAAATGTGCCTGCTACTCAGGTCGCTGAGCTGTTTCGCTTCCCAATTAGCCTGGAGGGAAACCTGAACGCCACGGCGACGGTCACTGGACGCATCACCAATCCCCAGGCACGGGGCGAATTTTCCCTGGTAGACGCCACAATCAACCAGACGCCCATCCAAGAGGCGACAGCTCGGTTTAGCTATGCTGATGCGCGGCTCAGCCTGATTGGAGATATGCGAGTGTCGGAAAATGACCCTATCCGGCTGGTGGGCAGCATTCCCTACCAGTTGCCCCAGGGGACGGTGACCCCGGAAAGCGATGACATCGACCTGGAGATTCAAATCGAAAATGACGGTCTGGCGGTGCTGAATATCCTGAACGACCAGGTGACATGGAATGGGGGACTTGCTAGCGTGTCCCTGAAAGTGGAGGGAACTCTGCGCCAAACCTCTGATGGCATTGACCTGCAACCCCTCGCCACCGGATTCGCCGAACTCGCGGACGGCTCTTTTTCGGCTCAGTTTCTGCCCGCGCCTTTGACGGGTGTGACTGGAACCATCCAGTTCAACCGCGATCGCATCCGTGTCAATGCCTTGAGCGGGCAGTTTAGCGATGGTGAATTCACCGCTCAGGGCATTATTCCGCTGACGACTCCGATGGATATTCCCTCCACGGTTCCCGAGGAGGGCACCCCTGACTCTCCATCGGACGAAGGTAACCCGGATCGTGAAGAGGCTAACCCTGACCTGAATCGTCTTACTGTAAACTTGAGCGACTTGGCGGTTAATGTTAAGGGACTTTACAACGGCAGCGTTGATGGACTGATTGCCGTGGGCGGCACGGCGTTTGCTCCGACAATCGGGGGCGAGGTGTTGCTGTCCGATGGGCGGGTGTCTTTGCCCGATCCGACGGTACTGGGTATTCTGCCCCTGACACGACAGACGAACGCCCCCCTCGCCAGCCTATTTACCCCTCCAGAACTGGAAGACCTCCAGGTGGTATTGGGCGATCGCCTTCTGATTACACGGGCACCCATTTTGAACTTTGTGGCATCCGGTTCTCTGATTGTGGATGGCTCCTTAACCGACTTCCAAAATCTCAGGCCGGATGGAGTGATTCGCCTCCGCAGCGGTCAGGTCAATCTCTTCACCACCCAGTTCAACCTCGCGCGGGGGCAGGACAACGTTGCCATTTTCCGTCCTAGCAGTGGGGTTGATCCCTTCCTTAGGGTGCGCCTGGCTACGTCTATCCTGGAGCAGACGCGATCGCCCATTCCCCCGTCTCCTGCCTTTGCCCAGTCGGAAATCATTGAGGCGTCTTCCACGGATTTTGCAGGCGTTGAAACGATCCGGGTGGAGGCCAGCGTAGAGGGACAGGCAAGCCAGATCTTCCAGAACCTGGAGCTGTCCAGCAGCCCCAGCCGCACCGAAAATGAGATCATTGCCCTCATTGGCGGGCGGTTTGTGGATACCCAGGGGCGGGGAGACAGCAATTTGGCGATCGCCAGCTTAGCTGGAACTGCCCTGTTCACCAGCATCCAAAACCTGCTCAGCAACGCCATTGGGATCAGCGACTTTCGCATCTTTCCTGCTGTCATCACCGACGATGCCCGCGAAGAAGGAAGCAGCGACGCGGCCCCGACCTCGACCCTTGCCCTCGCTGCTGAGTTGGGCGTGGATTTGACCCGTGACTTATCTATATCTGCTCTCCAGTTTTTGACCGTGGAGGAGCCAACCCAGTTCAGCCTGCGCTATCGGGTCAATGACCAGGTACAGCTCCGGGGACTGACCAACTTCTCCGACGAAAATCGTGTGGTGATTGAATATGAAGCTCGATTTTAGAAGTTCGATTTTAATGGACATCCCAGCAATTCTCATTTTAGAAAACTTCGCGCCCTATAGGCGTTCGCTTGTATCGGTTTAGGGGGCAAAACGGTCGCCTCAGGCGACCGTTTTGCCCCCTAAATTTCCATAATGAGAATTGCTGATTTTAATGGACATCCGATACTGATTGCATCAGATGAGTTAAAGTACGCAGTGCATCATCTGCGCGATCGCCTGGTACGAACAGGTGATCGTGATAATAGGCAGAAACAGGGTTGACGCTGATGCCTTCTTGGGCCAGAGCCGTGGCGATCGCCGCGAGAAATCCTACGGCACTGAGGCTCGAATGCACCGACAGGGTAATCATGCGCGCAACGTAAGTGTAGGGCAAACCCTCTCGATTCGCCTCTTTCCTTCTGAGAATAAGCGTTAGTCCTTCTGCTTCCAGAAATTGCCCGACCGGAGAAACGGCTAGGCTAGACATCGCTGAGGGGGCGACTGTGCAAAACACATATTCACCGTCATGCAAGATGGGCTGCATGGATGCCAGCAGCGTCGATACATTGGTTTCGCCTGTCATAAAATTTCCAGGGAGTGTTTATAGCGGTGTGCAATTGGTTCAGTACACCCAAATGTGTTGAGTGGCGGCGCTCTGCGCCGCCACTCAACACACTGTACTTAATGCGCTTGCACAGCGCTATATCGTTGAGTTCGTGAAACTTGCCAAGTCGTATGATAGCGGCGATGTGTTCTGCGAACATCTAGAAAATCACTCTCAAGGATGAAAGGGGGATTGCGTTCTTACAGAGCATCGTCTCGATAAGGCACTGTTTTAATCGCGCACTGTTGCGCTATGCTTCATGGTATTCGTGTTGACTCACACAACCTACTCGATTCACACAGTTTCCCGATCGATTTGGCCAGAGTCTTATGCCAGCCTTCTATGTCAGAGTCCTATGGTTGATATTCCTGACGATATTCCAGTCGCCAAGCGAGAATCGTCCGTGGCATCTCAGCCTGATTCGTCATCAAAGCCGAAACAGGGGGGCCTCCAGTTCTCTTTTTGGTGGGTGGGATTAGCGGCGATCGCCCTGGTGTCAGGTTCCCTCAGTGCCTGGTATCTCCAGGAGATGCAGCTTGTGTCCGCTTCTACCGTTGATCCACTAAGGGCTAGAACCGCTTTTCGTGAGTCCTTCGATAACAGTTGGATTGCAACTTTAGCAGGAACCATCTCTACCCAGAAGACCCTATTGGGTCACCGCCAATACGATGAGGCTCCTCCTGAAACACTGGTTCCCATCGTCGCGGATGGTAGCATCAAACTGCGTGAATCCGCTGCCCGCAGCTTTATGGAAATGGTGGCGGCGGCACGGGCAAATAACGTCATCATTGTTCCCGTGTCTGGATTTCGCACCATTGAGCAGCAGCGATACCTCTTCTTCGACATCAAGCGACAATCTGGCTTGCGAGCCGATGAACGGGCAGAGGTAAGCGCCCCCCCCGGCTACAGCGAGCACCATACGGGATACGCCATCGACGTCGTAGATGGCAAGCGTCCCGACATTGGTTTGGTCGAAGCCTTGGAAACTACCGAAGCCTTCCAATGGATGGAAGCCAATGCGTCGCGCTACAGCTTTGAACTGTCCTTCGAGCGGGGCAACGGCAACGTCGCCTACGAACCCTGGCACTGGCGCTTCGTCGGTGACTCTCACAGCCTGGAAACCTTCTACGGTACGCCATCCTCCGCTGCTAGCAACGCCAATCCACAGAACACCACGGGTCAGACAGCCGCACCAGAAGGATAGAGGCTGATGCAAGGGTTAAACCAGCGCTACCGGAATGCGTTAAGTTAAAAAAGATTGCAGAGGACGGATGATGTGCCAGGCGTCAGTAGCCAGTAGGATCCAGTATGATGCGTTAGGCATCAGCCATAACACATCAGAGCAATCCAAAATCCAAAATCGGCAATCCAAAATCTGTTGACCATTGAGGCAAGTTCTGTGAGTCCGGTTGCGTTGAACATTGTGGCGATCGCTATTTTCTCAATCACCATGACCAGCTTGGTGGGAGGCTTAGTCGGCATTCCCCCAGCCGTCCCTGCCATCATTGCCGCTGGCTTACTGGGAACCGCGACGGTAGATTCCTTTGCCCTCGGAGGCCGAGGTGGGACGCTCTTGGTGGACTGGTTTTCGCAATTTTCTGACGACCATCGCCAGCGCATCGTCCACCACGAAGCCGGACACTTCCTCATCGCTCACATCCTGGATATTTCTATCACGGGCTACACCCTGAGCGCTTGGGAAGCCTTTCGCCAGGGACAGTCTGGACGAGGCGGTGTCAGCTTTGACACTCAGAATTTAGACCAGCAACTGCAGCAGGGACAGCTTCCTGCCCAAGCCGTAGATGCTTACTGCACCGTCTGGATGGCAGGCATTGCTGCCGAGCAACTCGTTTACGGTACTGCGGAAGGTGGCGACGACGATCGCCAAAAACTCCGCATCCTCTGGAGCCAGTTCCGGCGACCTCAGCACGAAGGCGACGTCAAAGCCCGCTGGTCACTCCTGAAAGCTAAAACTATCCTTGAAACCCACCAGGACACCTACGAACAACTCGTGCAAGCTATGATTCAGCGATCGCCCCTGGAGGAGTGTTTGGCGATCGCCAGCCAGGCCCACCCTGCTGCGCATCCATAGGCTGTCCTGGTTGGGGGTTGGAGGGGGTGAGGCGGTAAGGTGCTGGGATAGTGCCAATCAGGAACAAAAATTAAATAAAATCCGGTTTTGGTGGAGTGGAGCAGCGCAGCATCGCCGCTCCTACAAAGTTCTGAACATCCCCACCCCTCCGCTCTCACCCCTCTCCTCCTCGCCCCCTCACTCGCCCACTCACCCTCATCCCTCTCCCCTTCCATGCCCACAATCACCGCACCCACCTCCCAACCCGCCTGGGCAAAGGCGATCGCCCAACCCGCCGAGGAGTTTTCCCTCACGCCCCTGTCTATTCTCTCTGGCGCACTCCCGGAGGAACTCAGCGGTACGCTGTACCGCAATGGTCCCGGACGGTTGGAGCGAGGGGGGCAGCCTGTTGGGCACTGGTTTGATGGGGATGGCGCAGTGCTGGCGGTTCATCTCTCTCCCGCAGGGGCGAGGGGAACCTATCGCTACGTTCGCACAGCGGGATATTTGGCAGAAGAAGAGGTAGGGCGATTTCTCTTTAGCAACTATGGCAGAACGCCACCAGGGATGATCTGGGAGCGGTGGGGTAAGCCCGTAAAGAATGCAGCGAATACGTCGGTGTTGGCGCTGCCCGATCGCTTGCTGGCGCTTTGGGAGGGGGGCAACCCCTATGCCCTGGACTTGGAGGATTTGAAAACTGTCGCCAAGGATGATTTGCAGGGCGCGTTGGCGGATGACCTCGCTTACTCTGCCCATCCCAAGATTGACCCCGCCACTGGAGATATCTATAATTTCAGCGTTACCCCTGGTCCCAGCAGCACGCTGAACGTGTTTCAGGGTGATCGCACGGGAACAATCCGCAACCATGCTACTTTTCCCCTCAAGGGAACACCCCTGGTTCACGACTTCGTCATGGCGGGGCGATACCTGGTGTTCTTTGTGCCCCCGGTGCAGATTAACTTACTCCCCGTTGGACTGGGACTCCAGCCGTTTTGTGATGCGATGGACTGGCATCCAACCAGAGGAACCGAGATTATCATCATCGACCGCGAGACCCTGACAGACGTGAGCCGGGGTGAGGCAAATGCCTGGTTCCAGTGGCATTTCAGCAACGGATACGAAGACGCTGACGGCACGGTGGTGATTGATGTGATCCGCTACGCCGACTTCAAGACTAACCAGTACCTCAAAGAAGTGGCCACGGGCGAGATTCATACACCCACCAAAGGAACCTTCTGGCGGGTCAGGCTTGACCCGAAGACGGGCACGGTTCATTCTCAGGAGGAACTCATTAGCCAGAGCTGCGAATTTCCCGTGGTGAAGCCTCACCAGACCAGCCATCATGCTGACGAGGTATTCCTCAACATCCAGCGTCCCGACGCCGACATCAGCCGGGAACTGTTTGGGGCGATCGCCCGCTTCTCCCCCCAAACCCAGGCCCTCACCGTTGCGGACCTCGGCGAAAACCGCTACCCCTCGGAACCCATCGTTGCCCCCAACCCGCAGCATCCGGATCAGGGCTGGGTGCTGACGGTGGTGTTTGACGGCAACACCGACACCAGCGAACTGTGGATTTTCGATGCTGATGGACTGGATCGAGAGCCTGTCTGTCGATTGGGGTTACCCAGCATTATTCCCCACAGCTTCCACGGCACCTGGAATCCCAATTATAGCGATGTGCAAGTTGATTGAGCACAGGTGAGGGGGCGGCGCGGAGCGCCGCCCCCTCACCTGTGCTGTACTTAATGCGCTTGCAAAGCGCTACAGTTCTTCAACCTTGCCTAAATTCACCTGATTTGTCGTGGGGGCGCACGGCTGTGCGCCCCTATCTTTGTGTTGTGAATTTGAGAACTTTGCCAAGTCGTGATCCTGATACATTAAAGGGTGGAACTCAGGAATTGTTATGCCTCGAACTCTCTACTATACTCCGCGATCGCCCTACGCCCGCAAAGTTCGCATTGTCTTGGCGGAGAAAAACCTCCCCTGCACCCTCATCGAAACGGACACGCGGAATAAGTCCCCCGAATTTTTGCGCCTCAACCCCATCGGCAAAATTCCTGTCTTCATTGAAGAAAACGGTCTGGTGTTTTGGGACTCCACGCTGATTGTGGAATACCTGGACGATACCTACCCCGACCCGCCCTTTTATCCCAGCGATCGCCTGGAGCGGCTGCGGTGTCGTCAGGGAGAGGAACTAGCGGACAGCATGACTGATGCAGTGGTGGCGCTCTCCTATGAAGTTCGCAAAGGGGCCTATGCCGATGACTTGAAGCAGCGTGCCTACCAGCAGCAGGTGGATCGGATGCTGTCGGTGTTCGAGAAACAGTTGGGGAGGGCGAGTCACTTGCTGGGCGATCGCCTCACCGCCGTGGATATTGCCGTTTTGTCAGGCTTGGGTTATTGCACCTTCCGCTGTGGGAATGGCTGGCGAAATCAATTTCCCGCGTTGGCAGAGTGGTGCGATCGCCTTCATCAACGTTCTTCTATCCAGTCCACCATTCCCAGGTTATGACACCCAGGCTTCGGCGGTGCTTGGCTCTGGTAGCGAGTGTACTTGTGCTCGACACTCTTCAACGACCAAACTCCAAAATCTAAACTCCAAAATCCAAACCCCTATTTTTTCATTGTGAATTTGAGAACTTTGCCAAGTTGTGTTTCCACTGTTCTCAAAACCCAAAGAACATGGCGTAGTCGTTTTCCATAGGATCAGCCGGGCACAACAGAACAAATCGAAGCACAGGCATGTTTACGTATCGGCTGAGGAGGCTGGGTCGATGGGCGATTCCAGGTCTTGCGGCTGGTCTTGCGGTTGACGGGCGGACTTAATCCGCTTGTCTCGCGCTTCTTGGAGTTCCTTCAATTGCTGCACAGCACTGACGCTTGCACCATAGAGAAAGCCGCCCGCTCCTCCAGCAATGACGTAGATCCGTCGAATGTGACGATAGTGTTTACTGGTATAGGGTGGATCAAATAGCGTTGAGAGCACCAGCCCTAACGCCGCCCCTAAAAGAGCAACGGTTATCCCCGAAAACAGAATTTTTCGCTGATTCATGAACGTCCCCTGGAATTCTCCCTTGTAACCCTAACCACACCTGTGTCTGCCAACACGCACCAACCTTCACATCCTCATTTCATCCTGGCTCTAAGGTTTGCAGTACGCGCCGAGCCACCCCCTCGGTAATGTTGCCGTCATCCACCAGGGTTTCCACTGCCTCCTGCTGCGCAAATCGACCGATGCGATCGCCCGCCTGACGCTGAAAGGTGGCCATGATCCCTGGATTGGCCTGTTCGATCTCCTGTAAGCGGGCGATCGCCTGGGTCCGCTGGCTGTCATAGGCATCCAGGCAGGGCTGAAGAATGGCAGGGTCAAGTCCGGTGGCGGCAAAGAAATTGCGGAGCCGATCGGGAAGCACCTTGGCGATGTAGTGCGTGACGATCCAATATGCTCCCATTGCTTCATTGATGGATGTCCGTAACCCAGGCACCCAGGGACGGTTTGGGGCGATCGCTTCGCCAATTCTGAGGGCAAACCGCTTCAGCTTAATCTCTAGGGTAACTTGCCCCGTAAAGGGGGGCGGAATCTGCTCTACTAACACCGCATCTTGCCTGAGATTAACCAGTAAGTTGAACTGCGACAGGAGGGTTGCCGATAGAAAGCCCCGGTCATACAGCCGTCGATGCATCTGCTTCTCAATGGCAAGGGCTTCAAGCCATACCAGTTCCTGAAGGGTGGCATCGTCAAGGGGATTGCGTTCCAGGAAATTCTTGAGTGCTTCCCGGTTGGCGGCATATTCTTGCTCATAGGACTGGCGGTATGCCGCAACCACTGCCGGATCAGACAGCACGACGGATGTTTCCAGCACCGTCACTCGCTCAAGGGCTTCTTGGGTTGAGAGGAGCTTTGCCACTTGTTCATCAAACTGGTCGAGAATGCTGGGACGGTCAAGCGCCAAACGCTGCATGAGAGGTGCAATGGTGGTTCCGGGAATGAGTAACGTAAAGATGGCAACCCCCAACGTGAGGAACACAATCAAATCCCGGTTGGGAAAATTGGGGGCGAGGCTCAACGCCAGGGCCAAGCAGACGGCTCCCCGCAACCCTCCCCAATAGCTCACCACCTGATATCGCCGTTCGATGGGATTGTCCCGGCGAAATAGGTTAACGAAGGGAATCAGACCGAAGATGACGATGGCCCTTGAGAGTAAAACCGCTCCAAGGGTGATGACTAGTGCGATGGATAAAGATTGAGTTTGCCCCACTTGGGCAAAAAACTGGAAATCTGCAAGGGTGATGCCTACTAACAAAAAGATCAGGCTGTTGGCAAGGAAGGCGGCATATTCCCAAAACTCGCCGACAAATTGCCGAGTTTCAGGGCTGAGGCCGTTCGCTTTAAACCACCCAGTCATGATGCCAGCGGTCACCAGGGCAATGACGCCAGACACCCCGACTGCTTCATCGGCCAGTAAAAATGAACTATAGGCTAGAACGGTCGAGATGGTTGCCAGCACTAGGGCATTGTCTTTGGCGAGGGCCATTGGATAGCGTGCAAGCCAGCCCACCCCGGCTCCCACCGCAATGCCGCCGATGAAATTGACCAGAAAATCAACCGTGCCTTGCTGCACCGTGACAGCGCTGAACCCCGCCCCCGAAAGGATGAGGCCCAGAATAATGTTGAAGGCGACAATGGCCGTGGCGTCGTTAAACAGGCTCTCCCCTTCCACCAACACTGCCAGTTGCTTTGGGGCACCCAGTTCTTTGAACAAGGCGATGACTGCAACCGGGTCGGTGGCAGAAATTAAACTCCCAAAGAGGAGGGCTTGGGCGATGGTCAGAGGCGTTCCCCAACTCAAGATGGCTCCCACAATGGCGGTAGAAATAAGCAGGCCGGGAGCCGCCAGAGTCAGAATTGGGATGATATTGCGGAATAGAAGACGACTGTCCAGGTTAATGGCGGATTCAAAGATGAGGGGCGGAACGAAGACAAACAGAATCAGGTCGTGGGAAAGGGTGAGGGTTTGGAGGAATTCCAGGGACTCGACGCTGCGCCCCAGTCCGCCCAGAATGATGCCGATGACCACCAGCCCGACCGTGTAGGGGAATTGCAGCCGGGTGAGGGCGATCGCCGTTAGGCACGCCACCATTAGCAGGGCTAAGATATCAATCTCTGCGATTAAGAGCGAATTGTGTTCCATCACTGACTAGGGGGTAAAGGGGGTAAGTAAACTCACGGTGGTATGCCGAGACTGTTTTGAATGTTGTATGGGAATCCTATTTGATGCCTAAAAATGTTTCTAAAGGTAAGGGCGGGCGCAGCCCGCCCTTACCTTTAGAAATTAAATAGGGTCGCGATATCAATGCGGGTATTCTGCCCACATTGATGCAACCTTGAGCACCCTTTATGCCAGACTACTGCCTTCCTGAAACCGTTGGGGCGTGGGCTGGGGCTGTTCGACACCGCCCGATGTGCCGTCTAAGCTTCCAGCCGCCCCATCAGGGTGCTGCGCCATCGGCGGCATTCTGTCATTCATCCCCTCCCCTGCATCCGTTCCCCCATCGGGGGGAGACTGGGGTGGTTTCTTGTCGCCCAAGAACTGAGCTTCCAGGCTCTTAATTACTACGAAAAGAACGGGTACAAATAAGAAACTCAGCACTGTTGAAATCAACAGTCCACCAAACAACGTCGTCCCAATCGTAATCTGAGAGGCAGCTCCGGCTCCCGTGGCAACGACGAGGGGAAAAAACCCAACGAGGGATGATACTGCCGTCATCAGAATCGGGCGGAATCGTTCTTCGGCGGCACGCTGCGCTGACTTAACAATGCTCAACCCTTCGGATAACCCTTGGTTGGCAAATTCCACAATCAGAATGGCGTTCTTACTCGCCAGACCAATCAGCATAATCAGAGCAACGTTCGCGTAGACATCATTCAGCAGTCCCCGAGCGCCCAAAAACAGCAGGGCACCCAACATCGCCAAGGGCACCGTCAGCAGAATGATGATCGGATCAACGTAGCTTTCATACTGAGCCGACAGGGTGAGGAACACCATGATGATGCCAAACAGGAAGATGAGGGCACCCAGGCTACCAGCGGTAATCTGTTCTTTCGCCAGACCAACCCAGTCTCCCTCGACACCCGGTAACTTATTTTCCTGGACAGCGGTGTCTACAGCGGCGATCGCCGCTCCACTACTACTGGTGGGGGTAGCCTGGATTTTAATGGAACGGAAAGCGTTGTAGCGGGTAATGATCTGGGGGCCAGTAAACGGAGTGATCGTTGCCAGGTCGCTGATGAGCACCATTTGTCCCGTGCGCGATCGCACCTGAAAGTTCTCAATGTCATCCGGGGAGTTACGAAAATCGCCTTCGGCCTGGAGAAACACCCGATAGCTGCGACCATCCAGGATAAAGTCGTTGACATAGCTGGAACCAATGGCTGCCCCAATGGCCTGCATTGCCTGCTGAAAATCGACATTCAGGGCGGCAAGGCGATCGCGGTCAATGTCAATTTCAAGTTGGGGTGTCCCAGCGGTGAACTGGGTGCGTGCCCTGGCGATGGCAGGGTTGGCGTTGGCGGCGGCCAGAATCTCATTGGCATTGCCGAGAAAATTATCAATGGTGAGTTGTCCGCCCGTCCGATCCTGGAGCTGCATCTCCTGCTCTCCGGTGGCGCTAAACCCAGGAATGGTCGGAGGTGGGAAGACAGCGACGATCGCTTCCTGAATCTGAGAAAATTGGGCGTTGAGCCGCCGAGCTACCGCACCCACAGAACCCTGACGACCGGGGCGATCGCTCCAGTTCTTCAGGCGGGAAAAGAATATTCCCTGGTTGGGGCCATTTCCTTCCAGTCCTGCCCCACTCACGGTAAACGTCTCCTGCACTTCAGGGGTTTCTAGAAGAACACCATTAACTCTTTCTAAAATTCGATTCGTATAGTCCAGTGATACCCCGTCAGGCCCCTGCACAATGCCGATGAGTGCCCCCTGATCCTCTGTGGGAACAAACCCTGTCGGCACCACACCAAACATATACACCGTCAGCACCAGCCCTGCTGCAAATACCGCCATTACTACGTAACGGACGCGAATCAGGGAATCAATTAGATCCTTGTATCGCTCTAAGATCCAGGCATTCAACTGATTGAACTTATCAAAGAACCAGCCCAGGGGGCCACTCGTCTCCTGTTTGGGACGCAGGAGAATCGCCGCCATACTGGGACTGAAACTGAGCGCATTGAAAGTAGACACCAGCACCGAGAAAGCAATAATCAAAGCGAACTGCTGGTACAGCGCTCCCGTTGTTCCAGGAAAGAAAGCCACGGGAATGAACACGGCAAACAAGACCAGGGAGGTTGAAACGACTGCCCCTGCTAGTTCGTTCATGGATGCCATTGAGGCTTCTTTGGCAGTCATCCCCTGCTCCATCTTGGCACTCACCGCTTCGACAATAACAATGGCGTCATCCACCACTAACCCTGTGGCCAGAATCAAGCCAAACAGAGTCAAACTGTTCAGTGAAAAGCCCATGATAAAGGCAAAAGCTAGAGCCCCAACTAGGGCAACCGGAATCGCGATAGCCGGAATAATGGTGGTGCGCCAGTCCTGCAAAAAGGCAAAAATGACGATAATCACCAGGGCGACGGCTTGCAACAGGGTGATAAAAACGTTTTTGATGGAGACGTTGATAAACTCTGTGGTGTCAAACACCAGCGTGTCTCTAAAGCCCGGAGGGAAGTTTTGCCGCAGTCCTGCCATAGCTTCCTGGATGTTGGCTGCCACATCCAGGGCGTTGCTGCCGGGGAGTTGGTAAATGGCGATCGCAACCCCTTCTCGCCCGCTGACATACCCGTCACTCAGGTAATGCTCGGCTCCCAATTCGGCTCGGCCTACATCTCCCAGTCGAACAAGTGTTCCATTATCAGTACTCTTGACGACAATATTGTTAAACTCGGCTTCACTTTGCAGTCCTGCATTGATCCGGAGGGGAAGTTCAATGCTCTGGCCTGCAGGGACGGGTTCTTGACCAATACTTCCAGCCCCAATAATAATGTTCTGGGCACGGAGGGCACTCATTACATCCAGGGTCGTCAGTCCTCGACTTGCCAGGGCATTGGGATCCAGCCAGATCCGCATGGATGTCTGCTTTTGCCCAAACACAACCGCATCCCCTACCCCCGGCACTCGCCGGATGGTGTCGATGATGTTCAGGTCTACATAGTTACTGATGAAGAGGCTGTCATACTCGCCATTCTCCGCGTAAAACCCTAACACCTGAAGGATACTGGTGGAGGCTGCCTTCGTAGAAACTCCCAACTGTTGCACCGGAGCAGGGAGACGGGAGACAGCTTGGGAAACTCGGTTTTGAACGTTGACTTGATTGATATTTCTATCGGTGTTGGACGGAAAAAACACAGAGATGGAACTATTGCCCGCGAAGCTCTGGGAGGTCATGTAGTCCATGTTCTCGACGCCATTAATTTCCCGCTCTAGAACACTGGTTACTGTGTTTTCAACCGTTTCCGCGTCTGCCCCGGTATAGGAGGAGTTCACGCTAATGCTGATGGGGGAAATATCGGGCAGGTAGTTGATGGGCAACAGGGGAATGCAGACACCCCCTAACAAAAGGATGATGATGGTGCAGACCGTGGTCAGCACTGGACGCTTAATAAAGTTGGTGGAAATGGAAAACAGTCCCATACTCTTCCCCAGCTAAAAAATGCTTGTGGTTAACCATATCAGATTAGTCATGCGCAGACTGCGAAAAATAACAAGGAATCAGCACAAAGAACAAACAATTATGATTTGGGTGGTGCTTCTTCAGGTTTTACAGGGACTCCATCTCGCAGCTTGAGGATGTTGGTCACTGCCACGCGATCGCCCTCTTCTAGCCCCTCAATTACCTGAAAGCTACTGCCTTGCAAATCCCCTAACTCTACTGGGCTAAACCGCACAATCTCCTGAGCCTCACCCGATTCAGTGGTGTCTTCATCGACCAGGTACACGAATTCTCGGCCACTCTGACGGGCGATCGCCACCGTGGGCACTAGCACACCGGGTTGCGTCTCCCAGATCACCCGTGCCCGCACATACTGCCCGTGCCGAAGCATCCCTGTGGCATTGCTAAACCGTGCCTTCGACAAAATTACCTGCGCCGTGGGATCAACGGTGGGTGAGATGAAGTTGATTTGCCCCGTGCCGAGCTGATCGTTGGTGTTGGGATCAAACAGCTCCACGACCAACCCTGGTCGAAGCTGACCTGATCGATTTGACGGGATGGAGATATTGATGTCGAGGGCATTGTTCTGCGCCACCTGGGTGACCACCTGCCCGGTGGTGACTAGATCTCCCACTTTCACGGAAATGTCTCCCAGCGTCCCTGCGATGGGAGCCGTCACCTGTTGGAAGTCCACGGCAACGCGAGCCGCATCCGCCTGTCCTTGAGCCTGGGCGATCGCCGCTGCTGCTTGGGCGATCGCCGCCTGAGCTGCAGACACCTGATCGGTTGCCGCCCTCAAGCCATTGCGTTTCGCCTCTAGATCCTGCGCCGCCCGGTCATAGTCAAACTCACCAATGGCACCCGCTTCCAGCAAAAACTCTGCCCGCTCGAAGTTGGTTTCCGCCAGCTCGACCTGGGACTGAGCCGTATCGCGGTTTGCCTCCGCCACCCGAAGCTGTTCCTGAGCCGCATCCCGTGCTGCACTCGCTGCATTCACCGATGCCTGGGCACTTTCAAGCTGAGGAACGGCTTGGTTTGGACTGATGACCATCAAAACGGTACCTGCCTCGACATACTGCCCCGGCGTGACGCGAACTTCGGTAATTCGTCCCTGGATTTCCGTATTCACCTGGGCGATTTGCGTTGCTTCCAAATTTCCCACAAACTCTGTGCTTTCCTCCAGGGTTGAGGGTTCCAGGGTGATGTATTGGATGGGTGTCGGCGGTGGAGGTGATGATGCCGTCTTTTGACATGCCGCATTTAGTAGAGATACGCTGCCAATCAGAAGGGCGATCGCAGAGCTACGGAAAGCGCCATAAGAAATACCAAGCTTCAAAAGTCCCATTGTTACTGTTTTTTATGCTTGAAGAATAAATATGATACCTGTCGCCACATTAGTTGAAGCAGAGATGCGTTTTTGGGGCGCTAAGCGCTCCAAAAACGCATCTCTGCAATTAACTGCCCTAATTAAACTCCTACGACTACATTCAGAAATAGATGCTGACAGACGATCTGAACGCAGCCATCCTCTTCGTCACTGTTCCATCGCCATTGTCCCATCGCTATTGTCCCATCGCCATTGATATGCGATTTTGTTCACTGACCTGCACTTGACCAGATCAGTAGGTTGGCGACTTGTTTTTCTAACGAGCCTTAATAAACCATCAAGGCTTACATCAGTAGGCTTGAGGCTTGCTAAAACTACATCGTGGATGACAGTAACCCATAACCCACGACTGATGGCTTAAGGATCTGCCGATCTGTATATGAATCCCTAAGTTGAACATGATCCGAATTTGAGATCTATAAAGTATACTCGCAGCAAAAAAAAGATTAGCATAGCTGAACTGCATAAAGCGAGAAATGTACACGACTTGGCAAGTTTCACGAAAAAATAAGAGTTTGGGGCGCGCT
>CAYXJG010000006.1:27497-34187 GCA_964465285.1 uncultured bacterium | reverse complement strand
AAAAGGGATTTTATTTAATCTTTGTTCCTTAGAAGGGAACTTGAGTTTTGAGATTAAGGGGAATATTGAGGGCGGGGTGAGTGATGATGAGTTCTGAGGCATGGAGATAGAGGCGATCGCCCGTTCCCGTTCCCGCTCCATACAGCCGATCGCCCACAATTGGGATGCCCAACCCCTGGGGATCAGCAGCATGAACCCGAAGCTGGTGGGTGCGTCCAGTGAGGGGAATGAACTGGACTCGTGTTTTACCGTCATTACAGGAAATGACTTGAACGATTGTCGTGCTGGGCTTGCCAGATTGTACATCAACCTGCTGGCGGGGGCGATCGCCCACCACTGGGCTCAAGGGGAGTTCAATCACCCCATGATCGTGATGAAGAACACCATCAAGCAGCGCGACGTAAATTTTCTTGACAGTGTGCTTCTGAAACTGCTGGCTTAGCTGGGCATGGGTGTTGGCATCTTTTGCCAGGAGCACGATGCCGGAGGTGTCCTGGTCAAGCCGATGAGCCGTCATGAGAGAGTCCGGGTCGGGACGCTGCGCCCGGAGGCGACTGAGCACACTGTCCTGGGTGTGGCGATAGCGTCCGGGAACAGAAAGCAGTCCCCCAGGTTTATCGACGGCAATCAGCCAATCGTCCTCATAGAGAATAGGAAGGGGGATCATGGAGAGGGGCGTAGAGAGAAAATTGCTGACCGGGGGCTTGCGGAGCCCCGACAGGAGAAATCCCATCAGCGGTTGGCAGCGCTCAGCGCAGGCTCCGTAGAAGCTGCCCGGTTGCTTGTCGCCCTGGGAGGAAGGAGCCCCCCACCAAAACTCTGCCATTGCGAGGGGAATCAAGTGATGGGTCGCAGCGTAGTGCAAGAGTTTGGGGGCACAGCAGTCTCCGGTGCCTGTGGGCATGGTGCCACCGGGCATGAGGGCAGGTAAATTGGCAGACACGCCCTGAAAGTTGATCACCCGATAGGCATGATGCAGTTGCGCCTGGAGGGTGCGGGAGAGTTCCTTGCGCTTGGCTTTGAGCTGGCGAATGTGGCGATCGCCTGCATCTACTACTTGTCTTAAGGGTTGGAGTCGTGTATCCCTCTGCCGCTTAAAATTCCGGCGCTCGATGCCATCTCGGCGGCTCTCATCATCCAGGATGGCGATCGCCTGAGTGAATTCTTCGGGCGTCAGATTGCCCGCTTCCCAATCTGCCTGGAGGCACTGCCGCTGTTGCTGTCGGTGGTGCTTGTGCTGACGGTGGCGATCGCCCATCTCCTGCCACTGCTGCTCAAATTGGCGAGTTAACCCAGCCAGTTCATGCCGTTCAGGTTGGTGCTGGAGCGCCATCAACTGCTGCTTGATGACCTCAAGGGCTTCTAATGTTCGAGTTTCCTCCTCTATAACTTTCTCCCGCCCTGGTATCGGGGGCACCCAGCCGGGACGCTCCTGCTGGCTGCTGAGCAGCCCCGAAAAAGCTTTGAGGACACCCTGCTGTCCATCAGAGGATTCCACCAGTAAAATGCCGAACATCTTACCCTCTGCGGCAAGCTCCCTGGACAGATCAGGCGACTGGGCAAGCTGTCCCATGAGCCCCTGGGCGATCGCCTCTGCCAGGGGCGTGCGCGGCAGGGCGACTCGTTCCCCCGTTGCTGGGCACTGGCCCTCATACCAATAGAAAGTCGGTTGAGATTTGGGATGGAAGGGGCGATCGCTCCGTGTATTCAGCGTCGTGCTCAGCGCCGCCAACTTCCGGCCATCCTCAGAAGTGGCACTATTGCCATGATTTTGGATAAATTCAGAGAGGGGGTGCAGCATGGTCGTGGAAAGCCCGTCTTGGTCATGAAACAGATGCGATATGGTCGTTGGCTTGTGCTGGTGTGTGTTGCGGCTCTGGTGAGCTGCATGGTTCTTCCTCGCATCCAGAATACCGAACCGACGGCCCCCGACCCTTTGCCCTCACCGGAACAGTCGTCCGTCATTCTCACAGAGCATCGGGGCGACCCGTGGCTGCTGCGCTTTCCAAAATATTGGGTAGAGAACAACCGCTGCCAGATCTACGGGGACATGACCATGATTCTGACCTGGCAAGACAATCACCTAGACGGTAAGCTCCCCTGGGTCTGGAATAACCAGCAGGGTGCTGCGACATTGACAGGCACAATATCGAGCGGGGCGATCGCTATGACCCTGGAACCCCCAGCTATGGGTGGATTTGCCATGAGCTTTGAGGGCCAGCAAAGCGAGACAGCGGGCAGCAGTTCCGGCGGAACTGCATCCTTTTCAGGCACGGTGAATCCCAAGGGGGTCTGTCGGCAGCAGCAGGGTGGGTTTACTCTGACTCCCCTCCCGCGACTGACCCCTTCTCCTCAAATGAAGCAGCGTCTACTGTTCAGCAGGCCCTTCGAGTTGGAATACTTGATGACCAACTACTTCGACCATGACGTACCGCGCCAGTTTCAGGACACCAACGGCTACATAGTCAATTGGGATGGCAAAAGCCTTCCTGTCGGCAGCCTTGGAGCCAGCATTGATGGGCACGGAGGATATGACTGGGCACTCCCAGAGGGGACGCCGCTGCTAGCTGTTGCCGATGGTACGGTGACGTTTGCTGGTAACTCTCAGCCCTTCTTCTGCCCCCTGCTCAATCAGGAAACGGTAGGATTGGAGGTGTATATCGACCACCCGACCCCTGAGGGCGATCGCTTTGAGAGCGAGTACATTCATCTCAGCCGTGTAGATGTCGCGCCGGGGCAAATGGCCAAGGCGGGGGAGGTGATTGGCTTGTCGGGCAACACGGGATGCAGTACTGGGCCACATCTGCACTTTGGCGTCTACCACCATCGCAGACAACGGACGGTGCTGGTCGATCCCTATGGCTGGGCGGCACCCACCCCCGATCCCTGGCAAAGCGATCGCTCTGGCACAGAGAGCCTGTGGCTATGGCGCGACGGACAAGCACCGATCCTGTATGAATATGGCCGATGAACCTATGCTTTCAGGAAGCCGTGTTCCATAAGCCGTGCTTTATGACAGCACCGCTAAGGCTTTGATAGGGATGGATGCGTTAGGGCGGCGATCGCCAGACACCCCCACGCCACGATAAACGCAACGCCTCCCACTGGAGTAATCACCCCCATCCACGTTATTCCCAAGACCGATACAAAGTAAAGGCTTCCTGAAAATAAGATGATACCGATGATGAAGCCAATAGCAGATATCATCATCAAGGGAGAAGGGAGTCGCAACTGGCTGAGTAAAACGGCCACCAGGATCAGGGCGATCGCATGGTACATCTGATAGCGCACCCCTGTTTCATACACCATCAATGCTGGGTCAGGAATGCGTCCCTTTAGAGCGTGGGAAGCAAAAGCACCAAGCACGACAGAAAGTGCCCCGGCGATCGCCCCTATGCTTAAAAAAAGTCGAACCATTTTTTAATACTGGGGAACAGACGGATCAATTTCGCGACTCCAGGCGAGGATCCCCCCTTTGACGTTGATCCCCTCAATGCCCACGTCCTTAAGAATGCTAAGAGCTTTTGCTGAGCGCCCTCCCATCTTACAGTGAACAATCAGGCGGTGGCCATTCACCAGTTCTTTCACCTGTTCAATGCCATCGCCATTTTCAATGTCGGGAAGGGGCACGAGAACCGCGCCAGGGATACTAGCGATATCGTATTCATGGGGATTACGCACATCCAGCAGCACAACGTCATCGGCTCCGCTGTCGAGCACGTCTTTCAGCTCTTGAACGGTCATTTCAGGAATCATGGCATTCTCCTCTTCTTCCGCAGCCTTTGCCTGGGGAATTCCACAAAATTGTTCGTAGTCAATCAATTTCTTGATAACAGGTCGCTCTGGATTGGGACGCAGCTTCAGCTCTCGAAACGACATATCCAGAGCGTTATACAGCAGCAGCCGACCGCTCAGTGTATTGCCCTGACCCAAGATAACTTTAATGGTTTCCGTCGCTTGGATGGTGCCGATAATGCCGCACAGCACACCCAGCACGCCACCCTCTGCACAGGAGGGAACCAGCCCCGGCGGTGGCGGTTCGGGGTATAGATCTCGGTAGTTAGGGCCACCTTCGTAGTTGAAAACGGTCGCCTGTCCCTCAAAGCGGAAAATGGAGCCATAGACATTGGGCTTGTCCAACAGGACACACGCGTCATTTACCAGATATCGGGTCGGGAAGTTGTCGGTGCCGTCTACGATGACGTCATAATCCTTGAATAAGTCCAGGGCATTTTCTGAACTGAGACGGGTCTCGTACAGGTCAACTTGACATGCGGGGTTAATGTCCTGGATGCGGTGCTTTGCTGATTCAATTTTGGGCTTCCCGACCCAGGAGGTGCCATGGATGACCTGGCGCTGTAGGTTGGATCGGTCAACAATGTCGAAATCAACAATCCCAATGCGCCCAATACCAGCGGCGGCAAGGTAGAGCAGCAGGGGAGACCCCAGCCCTCCAGTGCCGATGCACAATACATGCGCAGCTTTGAGGCGCTTTTGACCGTCAAGGCCAACTTCAGGCAGGATCAGGTGCCTGGAAAATCGTTCGTATTCTTCCCGTGTGAGCTGGATATCATCCAGGTTTGGATTCAGCATAGCGACAGTGACAGATGGATTAGGCGTGGTGAGTGGTAGCGCTGTAATCAGCCATAAGTAGAACGGCATTCCATGACGCCGCCACAACGAAGATTTGCACGGAATTTGAATACCATACCAGGTATCGCCGTGCCGTGTCAGCCATTACGAACTTGATCCTTCAGAGCGAGAGTGAACACAACTTGGCAAAGTTCTCAAATTCACAATGAAAAAATAGGGGTTTGGGGCGCGCAAAGAGCGCCCCAAACCCCTATTTTTGCTTGAAACTTGCCAAGTCGTGAGTGAATTCATCTGAACTAGAGGGTGTTGGGGCGGTAGAGTAGCACTGCGCCGCCCTTCTCCTCCGGTGTCTTTATTTCGGTATCTTTATAGCGCTGTGCAAGCGCATTGAGTACAGTGTGTTGAGTGGCGGCGCTCTGCGCCGCCACTCAACAGGTTTAGGTGTGCTGAACCACTTGCACATCGCTATATTTAGCCGCAGAGTCTTAAATAACGTAACCTTGATTCTTAGAATTCTAAAATTGCGTCTATGACGTCAGTAGAACCGCCGTTCGAATTTCTTCTGGCTGAAACTGATTGTGCTCGTCGAGAGTCCAGCATAGAACATGGTTAGCCCTGCCGTGTTGCACGGAAACAATCATATAGGAATAGTGGTGCCATGCGGCGGCGCGATCGCACTCTGAGGGAGTAGCGGGATGGTCGGGGTGGGAGTGGTAGATACCAATAATGTCGAGGTGGCGATCGCGAGCATATCGCTGGGCAGCAAGCATATCTTTCGGGTCAATCCAGTAGCGGCGAGCCTTCGTCAGGCTATGATGTCCTCCCTTTGATGCGGCATCGGAGAAGGAGGTCTCGACATCCTCGCTCCAGGAATTGGGCGTTTCCCACACCTCGACGACTGTTTTCTTGAGCGAACTATCGCGATCAGCATCAGACAAGTGGCCCAACAGAATGCCGCAGCATTCCTCTGGATAAATGCGCTCAGCATGGTCGAAGATGGTTTGGAGATGCTCGGAATCTAGCTGAAAAGTCATTGCAAAAATCTAAAAAGTATCAGGAGCTACAGATTACATATTGTAACGTTAGTCTGCTGGAAGCGCAGTCACGCTTTGGATGCGTTTTCTTTAGTCCTTTTGCAGGATTCCGTGATGCAGGATTCAATGATTGAACTTTCATTCCGAAGGGGGACTTCAGTTGGCGATTTGCAATTCCGAGGGCAGGGGCGATCGCTCTCCCACAGCATAATTCCGGTTCTGAATTAAGTCTTCGATGCGGCGCACCCGTGACTTAGAGGTCGGATGGGTGGCGAGAAACGCAATGTCTAGCCCCCGCTGTTGGCTTATGCGCTCAAAGAAGTCTGTCGCACCTGCCACGTGGCCGTAGGTTTCGTTGAGCAAGTTCAGCCCAAATTCATCGGCCTGACGCTCTTGCCCCTTAGAAAACTGAGAATCCGACAAGGCAGTGATCCCTGATGAGGCGATGGAACCGAGGGTGCCCGCATCCCCCAAAACTGAGGCAACCGCTAGCCGAATGAGCAACTTCTGTCCTAGCCCCCTCAGGTGGTCCCGGTTGGCGAAGTGCCCCAGTTCGTGCGCGAGGATCATCATCAGCTCATTTTCCGACTCGGTCTCATTCAGCAACCCTTGGTAAATGATGACGCGATCGCCCGGAATGGCCCCGGCATTCACAATGTCCTGGGGAATGTAAAGGGCCTTGAAGTCGCGCTCCTCTTGCATTTGGGGGGGGAGATGCTGTTCCATGCGGTCGAGCAGGGCGTTGAGGGTGTCCTGGGTGGGCGAGGGCTGGGCCTGGGCTTCGTAGGCAGGGGCGATCGCCGCGCCGAGGGATTGCTCGACCTGATAAGGAATGAGCCCAACGATGCCATTCGCAATGACCCCAGCCAGCCAGACTACCACCACAATTGTGCTGATGAACAGGGCGGTAAACTTCAGCAGGGAGAAATTCCGGGTGGGTGGGTTGCGATCGCTATAGTCCGCAGTACCAGAGGGCAATTCGATAGACATCGGTTAATCGCTGTTTGGTTAATCGCTGTTTGATTAATCGCTGTTTGATTAATCGCTGTTTGATTAATCGCTG
>CAYXJG010000006.1:23863-27397 GCA_964465285.1 uncultured bacterium | reverse complement strand
TTAATCGCTGTTTGATTAATCGCTGTTTGATTAATCGCTGTTTGATTAATCGCTGTTTTTAACAGGACGAAACGGATTTAGGAAGTTAATCAGCTTGTAGAGATTGCGAGACTGCACCCACAATCTGCCGTTGCCTGTGAACCGACAGACCAGCCCTTCCCCGCCCAAAATCCCTGTTCTCAAGTTTTTGAAGGAAAGGCCACCGATCAATTCAACGCTATAGTTCAAGCTATCCTCAAAGGCAACGATGTAACTCGTATCCACCACATACTCGCCTTCAACGGGTATCTCTAAGATAGCGCCGTAGGAACTAAACCAGAAATCACCAGTTCCCGACGCTCTCAATAAGAAAAGGGATTCGCCACTAAAAAATCCCTTAAAGCCTTGAAACTGTGTGTCTAGCTCCACAGTAGAACTTGCCGCCACAAATCCCGAAGACTGAACCATTAGAGCGTGACGCCCATCTAGCCGATAATGCTGCACATCCCCTGGCACCCCCGGTGATAGGTAGAGCCGCCCGCTGCGTCCCTGGGGTGTAAACTCGCTGATGAACAGGGATTCCCCGCCCAGCATGCGACCGATGCCGCGCATGAGGCCGCCTTTTACCTTCGATTTCATCGTAATCCAGTGATCCATTGCGGCCATTGCCCCTGCTTCGACCAGGACCGTTTCGTTGGCAGGCACCTGTAGCTCTAGCGAGGCATAGGCAGGATTGTGGCTAATGGTGTAAGCGATCGCGGTCATGCTGCATTTCTCCGTGATGCGAAAGTTAGAGGAGGGGAAAGGGAAGACGGTAGGAGCAAAGCATCTGGATGAAGACTTTTGGAATGCACTCACCTCATCTGTTCCAGATATTTTGCCTGTGTAGAGGCAGGTAGATTCTTTAATAAAAGTCGCCTCAGTTGATCAACTCAATCTTCATTCTTCATTCTTCATTCCTCATTCTTCAAAACTCTTGAGGGGGCTATCGGGGAGGGAGCCGACTTCCGACATTGAAGCCAAAAGCTCCAGGGTTGTGGGTTTGGCAGTAGACTTTGCCTTTACCTCGAAATCGACAGACAAGCCCTTCTCCACCAAGGAAGGCACCAATCCAACTGGAACCTGGCTTGGAGATGGAGAAATCGAGGGTCTTTTCAAAAGCGACGATGTGCCCGGTATCTACGATGTACTCACCATCGACGATGACTTCGTAGATGCCGCCAAAGGAGCTAATCAACACCAGTCCTGTGCCACTAATGGACAGCCAGAAGATAGACTCTCCTGAAAAGATGGTTTTGAGGCCAGGAAAGCCCAGGTCAATGTCTACGCCGGGAGTGCTCGCCATGTAGCCTGTGGACTGCACTACCAGGTCAGTTCCTTGCAGTTGGTAGGGCAAAATATCGCCCATGAGCTTCGGAGCCAGGTAAACTTCGGCGTTGCTGTCCCCAGACCGAAAAACACTGAGAAAGAGTGACTCCCCGGCAAGGACACGCTTGAGACCGCCCATGATGCCGCCCCCTTTGCCACGACGGAGGGTGGTACTGACATTAATGTAGGCGCTCATGGCGACCATTGCCCCGGCTTCAGCGACCAGTTCTTCGCGGGGAGCCATTTCGATTTTGGCGATCGCACTATCCGGCTGGTGAGTGATATCGACTTTCATAGGTCAAAGGTTTAAAGGGCGGAGGGAGGAGGAGGGCAATGAGGATTTTCGCAGGAAAACCTCGTCGCCTTTAAGTCATATTCATCGGAGTTTGGGGCGGAGGAACCGGACGAGGCCATCGACGCTGCGGGACTGGAGGTAAATTTTGCCTTGGCCTTTGAGTCGGTTGACGAAGCCTTCGCCAGAGGTAACGGAGCCAAACAGCCCACCGGAGAGGCGCACGTTCATTTTGATGCTGGGTTCGTAGGCGACAAGGTGGCTATTGTCTACAATGAAATCTTCTTTGATGTCCACTTCGGTGAGTCCGCCATAGGCTCCGAAGAAAACCATGCCTTTGCCGCTCACCTTCAGCTTGAACAGTCCTTCTCCGGAAAACCAACTGGCAAATCCTGCCCACTGAACGCCAACATTGACGCCGGAGGTGTGGGCGATGTAAGCACCGGGCTGGAGGCATAACTCATTGCCCTGGAGCCGTATAGCGACAATGTCTCCGATGGTGGACTGGGTCAGCACTAGTTCATAGGGCTGCTGCTTTGGATTGGAAAAGGTATTGACGAACAGAGATTCACCGCCAAAGAAGGCTTTCATAAGGGCAGGAAACAGACCGCCAAAAAATTTGGTTTTCATGTCAAGCTCAGCCGCCATGCTTGACATTGCGCCTGACTCTGCCGTAATTCGCTCTCCCGGTGAGAGGGTCAAGAAAATGGTGGCGAAGGCAGGCTTGTACTGAATTTCGTATTTCACCGCTGAACCTCAGTCGCATCATGATTCAATCTGCGAGATGGTGTGAACCATCCATGACATAACCTTCCCAAACCCCCAGGGCAATCACCCAGGACGTAGTAAATCTTTGTAAATCTTTAATGTTTAGACTACTCGACAAAATCTAGGCGACTCCGTTGGGTGCTGGTTAGCAGGGTTTCCAGGTCTTGCCAGTTTTCGGTTTCGATCAGGGTTGTGGCGTGGGTCAGGTGCGCTTGAAAGGCGTGGAGCGATCGCACCAGCGCATCCTTATTGTAGCGAGCCATCATGATGCCCAGTTCAGGGTTGCCGCCCCCCACGCGGCTGGTATCTCGAAAGCCAGAACTGGCAAACGCCTGGGCCAGCTTCAACACCTCCAGGTTGTCTTCCCCCATGCAGGCAGCGATGAGGCTAGCACTCACCATCACAGGCAGATGGGAAATCCACGCCACCGCTCGGTCATGGTCGGTGGGGGTACAGGTGTAGAGGCGAGATTGGAGCGATCGCGCCAGGGATTCAACCACCTTTACTGAGTCCGGCGGCGTTTTTTCCGTGGGCGTGATGACGTAAGCCCGATCGACAAACAAATCACGCAGAGCGGCATCAATGCCGCTTTCGGCAGTGCCCGCCATCGGGTGTCCCCCCACAAAGTTCTGCCAAACGGGGTCCATCGCCTGCACCACCGGAGCTTTGACTGACCCCACATCCGTGAGAATAGTGTCTGGCGACAGATGGGGCGCTAGTTTCTCGGCAGTCGGCTGAATGAGGACGATAGGCGTACAGATGAAAATGACCTCCACACCCTTGAGGGAGGCCAGATCGGTGCTGGCATCGTCCACAGCTCCCCGCTCAATCGCCCGCTCACAGGTGGAAGGGCGACGGCTCACGCCCAAGACCCGATGGGTCTGCCGTACTTTGAAGTCCAGTCCCAGAGAGCCACCAATCAGCCCCAGTCCCACAATTCCAATGTCCATGTCGGCGCATTTTCCTGTATTGCATCATCGATACAGTAAAGCAAAATGCGCTGTTCACGAGATATAGATTAACGTGAATTCGATAACATGCCAGAATCACTCGTCAGCTCTGCCCGCAAATGAATTCTGCCCGCAAATGAATTCTGCTCGCAAATGAATTCTGCTCGCAAATGAATT
>CAYXJG010000006.1:0-23763 GCA_964465285.1 uncultured bacterium | reverse complement strand
CGCAAATGAATTCTGCTCGCAAATGAATTCTGCTCGCAAATGAATTGCAGGCTATGCTTGGTTCTCCTCCATCCTTTACATAAATGCATTACCCTGCCCTCTACTTTATTCCAAGGAACCTCCAGCGCTGGTACAACCAGAAATGGTTCTGGTTATTGCTAAGCCTGCTCTTTGCTGTCCTGTGTGGGGCGATCGCCCTCAATCAGGTATTGAGCAGCAACTACATTATTCAGGACGATGCTCGACATCACGTATTCTGGATGCATCGGTTTAGCAACCCCGAGGTATTTCCCGATAACTTAATTGCGGATTATTTTCAGACCGTGGCTCCCCTGGGCTATCGCGGGCTATATCAGGTACTGAATGCCATCGGCATTGAGCCTCTACTGGCCAACAAGCTGCTTCCTCTGGTGCTGGGGCTGGTGATGACGGTCTATTGCTTTGAAGTCAGCTATCAGCTCCTGCCGGTACCCCTGGTGGGGTTTCTCAGTTCCGTTTTGCTGAACCAGATCGTTTGGGCCGAAGACAATCTTATCTCAGCTACGCCACGGGCCTTTGTTTATCCACTATTTCTGGCATTTTTATACTATGGCATCCGGCGATCGCCCTTACCCTTTCTCACCGTCATTGCGCTCCAGGGGCTGTTTTATCCCCAATATGTCTTGATCTACGGGTTGGCGTCAGCCCTGGGCCTCTGGCGTTGGCATGGAGAAACCCGACGACTGCAATGGAATCCAAATCGGAATGAGCGCCGCTTGTTTGTCCTGGCTATAGGCGTTAGCGTCGGTATTTTACTTATTTTTAGAGCGACCTCATCGGGGTTTGGCCCGGTGGTCGGGGTTGAGCAGGCTCGCTCCATGCTTGAATATTCTGAGGTGGGGCGTACTCCCTTTTTTGGATCGAATCGCTTTTGTTTTTGGATGACTCGAAAAAATAGCGGCATTCTCGCGCTTCAGGGAGGGCCAAGAGACTGTGGCTGGATGATAGAGTCAGACCACGGTATTTTGCCTCTCCCTCTGAACCTGCCTCTGCTGGTTTGGATTAGCATTTTGCTACCCCTGTGCTACGGATTTCCCAGACAGTTTCCACTGATCCGCTTGCTGTCGCCCCAGTTCAAAACCTTGGGGCGGGTCTGGTTAGCCTGCCTGATTCTCTTTTTCACAGCCCATCTGGTTCTGTTCCGACTGCATTTCCCAGCCCGTTACACTGTCCACAGTCTGAGAATTTTGCTGGCTCTGGTGGCAGGCATCACGATTTGCATTTTCTGCCAGGGGCTACTCCAGATGGCTCAGCAGTCAGCTCATCAAATAGGGGTGTTGCGGGCAATTAAGTGGGCGATCGCCTATGTCATCGTGAGTATCATTTGCTTATCCTATGCGCTGTTTCCCTTCGAGATAGAAGACTTCGCTACAAGAGCCCTGGTTGAGGGTAAGCATGTGGAACTCTATCAGTTCTTAGAGAATCAGCCCGAAGACATCGTCGTTGCCTCTATTGCTAAGGCAGCAGACCAGATTCCTACCTTTGCAAAGCGGTCGGTATTAGTCAATCGAGAGAACGCCATGCCTTTTCACATGGGGTTTTACAATCAGTTTCAACAGCAGGTATTAGATATTCTGAAGGCTCAGTACACGTCTCGTCCTGATATTCTGGCAGGGGTAATCGAGCAATATGGTATCGATTTCTGGCTACTAGATAAGGATGCGTTCTCCCCCAGCTATGTGAAGGAGGCGTGGACTTACCAGTATCAGCCGATAACAAGGCAGATTGCTAAACGGCTGGAAGCTAAAAAGCGTCCTCTATTAAGACGGCTGGCACGAGAGTGTAAAGTTTATAAAGGCGACAATCTGAAGGTGCTAGACGGGCGCTGTCTGGTTCGCGAAGCAAGGGCGATCGGTGATGCTTAAGTCGTTGGTCTATCGCATTTCTTACTTGCGTAAGCTCCACTTAGTTTTGTGAGAATCCCATGGAACAGGGCTCTCACAAGACCAAGCAAGGTTTAAGCGATTGCAAATTGCTATATAATGAGAGAGTCAAGTGCAGCTAAGTAAGTAGCTTGACACAATTAAAAACTAGATGTGAAACCCTGCGCCGCCCGCAGCGCGGGCGACGCAGGGTTTACGGGTTTTGTAATTAATTGTATCCACCTACTTAGGTGGATACAACTAAACGACGCTGTAGATTGCTGTTAGGCGAAGCCGTAACGCAGCAGTCCCCAGAGCTTTGATGCGTTACGCTGGCGCTCTAGCGTAGCCATGCCCGGAGGGCTTTACGCATCCTACAAACAATTAAGTCACCTTACTTAAGGACTTGCAAGAAAATAAAGTACCCGGAAAAGAGCAGCGGGCGCAGCCCGCTGCTCTTTTCTTCCGGTATCTTTTTTAGCCGCAAATCCCTTATCATTAGCGTTAATTTTGGGACTTAAACATGAGCTGAGTAAAATACAAAACTGAAGCTTATTCATCCTCTTGAGCCAACGGCAGAATGACCCGGACTATCGTTCCGTGCTCTGCTGAAGAATCAATGGAAAAGCGTCCCTGATGGGTCTCTATAATGCGCTTAACAATAGCAATACCCAGGCCATTCCCGCCTGGTTTAGTTGTGAAGAAGGGTTGCCCCAATTTTGCTAGTACTTCTGGTGGAATTGGCTCTCCTCCGTTGCAAATGCTCACACAGACATGGCTAGGTTGAGCAGCCGGATCAATTCGCCAGATGATGGTATCGCCTGCTTCCACTGCTTCGCAGGCGTTACGGATAAGGTTGATGAAGACCTGCTTGAGTTTATCGGTGTCCCCCTCAATCCACGCGTTCGATAGGGTGGATTCTACCTGGAGGTTGCGTTTCTGGGCATAGGGGAGGTCGGCGATCGCCCCCTGAAGCCTCCGCACAAATGCCACCAGGTTAATGTCAGTGACCTCCAGGGTCTGCACCCGCGCATACTGCAAAATCTCATTGAGTAGCAATTTCAGTCGATCGGCTTCTTCTAATGCCAGCCCCAGACGCATCGTTGCCCGCTCTGGCAGTTCAATACCCCGAAGGGTTTCTAGCCCCATGAGCACTGTTGTTAACGGACTGCGTACCTCATGCACAATCATGGCGGAGAGTTCGCCAATTTCTGCCAGTCGGGCCATGGCTGCCTGAGCCTGTTTTCGATCGGTGATATCTCGCACTGAGGCAAAATCACGAGGATTGTCTTCAGTGCCAAATTGGCAAATGCTGACTTCAACTGGAAAAGTGCTGCCATCTTTGCGGCGGTGCTGACTTTCAATGATGGTAGGCGCTTCTGCATCTAGACTTTGTTTTAACTCCAGCAACGTCTCTTGCGTCAGCTCGACGTCAATGTCTGTCACTGAGCGCTGTAATAACTCCTCGCGTCGATAGCCCAGCATTTTGCAAGCGCGCTGGTTCACATCTTGAATTTCTCCCTCCAGGCCAACGATAAAAAAGCCGTCAGTAGCGTTTTCCACGAATGCCCTGAATCGGGCTTCGCTAAGCCGGAGGGCCTCTTCTGCCGCTTTCCGCTCGGTCACATCTCGCACTAGCGAAATAATGCAGTCTTCCCCCTCAAATGGGATTACCGATGCTGAAATTTCTGAAGGCAGCTTTTGCCCTGACTTCGTCAAGCAGGTCAGTTCATTCGTCCACCCATGCCCCTGGGCTAAAACCTTCTCGCCAAACGCACGCAACTTCGGCATTTCATCCGGGTGGATAGTCGAGACTTGCATTGATTCTAGTAATTCCTCGCGGCTATAACCCAGCATGGTAGAAGCTTTGGGGTTGGCTTCGAGGATGCGATCGCGCCTTGGATCAATGACAAAAATGGCATCGTTGGAGTAATCAAAAATGCTGCGCCACCGCTGGTCATTGAGGCGAAGCATATCCTCAGCATATTGTTTTTCCTGGTCGGCTTGCGCTAACCGCCCTTGAATTTCTTGAAGCTGGGACATAAGCCGTGATTGGTCAAGTTCTGGTTGACATGAGTCCCTATCTGGGTTGATTTGCTCCTGCTCTGGAAAATCCACAGTCCTCAGTCCTCGCTAGAGTTGTCTCTCAGCAAAATCTCATCATCTACTAATACTCTACCAAACCTCTTTTTGAGCCGGAGCATAGCTTCCCTAGGAGCGAAGATTACACGACCTGGCAAAGTTCTCAAATTCACAACGCAAAAAAAAGAGTTTGGCGCGCGCGGAGCGCGCGCCAAACTCTTTTTTTTGCGTGAAACTTGCCAAATCGTGTCTCCACCGGATTAGGCGAGATGAATGGCTACTTGCTGATGCAGCGGTATCGAGAGTCCTGAGCACAGTGGACGAGCAGTGATTGTATACTGCTACATCATCCCTAAACGACGCCCGAAGAGGGCTGGGGTGCTTGGGGCTGGGGTTGGGGCTGAAACTTAAACAATGAGAAGACAACGTTCCGTCGGATGTCCGTCATCATGTCCAAGAACAGCTCGTAGCCTTCGCTCTTGTATTCGATCAGCGGATCTTTCTGGCCATAGCCTCGCAGACCGACAGATTCCCGCAGGGCATCCATGCGCTGGAGGTGTTCTCGCCATAGGGTGTCAATCTGCTGGAGAATGAAGAAGCGCTCTGCCTGACGCATTAGCCCTGGCTGGATCTGATCAATCTGAGCTTCTTTAATGTCGTAGGCAATGCGCACCTGCTCATGGAGAAATGTCTTCATTTCCGTCATGGTTAGATCTTCAATTTGGGTCGGCTCTAGATCAGACAGCAGATAAACAAACTCCTTTGCCTTGTTCACCAGCTTATCGAGTTGCCACTCTTCGGGAGGCAGTTCCGGATTCACGTAGGCTTCGACGATGTCGTCCATCGTTTTTTCGGCGTATTTGATGACCTGCTCTTTCAAATCCTGCCCTTCCAGGACGCGGCGACGTTCGGCGTAGATGGCACGACGCTGGTTGTTCATTACCTCGTCATACTCAAAGACCTGCTTCCGCATGTCGTAATAATAGGTTTCGACCTTGCGCTGTGCCCCTTCGAGCGATCGCGTCAACATACCGGATTCAATGGGCATGTCTTCTTCCACACGGAAGGCATTCATCAGCCCAGCCACGCGATCGCCCCCAAAAATTCGCAGCAGGTTGTCTTGCAAACTGAGGAAGAAGCGGGTGGAACCGGGGTCACCCTGGCGGCCTGCCCGTCCTCGAAGCTGGTTGTCAATGCGTCGAGACTCATGGCGCTCTGTACCAATGACATGCAATCCACCAATTGAAACAACTTCGTCATGTTCTTCATCGGTGTAGGCTTCGTATTCTTTGCGAATGAGGTTGTACGCTTCCCGCAGTTGCAAAATCACCTCATCTTCAGTGGGCGCTTTTTCAGATGCAGTGGCAAGCTTGTCTTCGGCTGCGAGTTCATGGAGCGATCGCTCGCCATATTGTTCGACAGCGCAGGCCGTCGCGTCCTTGATTAACCCTTCTGCTTCTTCGGAGATGTCTGTGGGATAGATCTGGGGAGACACCTTCCAGGACTTCGCCTTCTTTTCGGATGCGAACCCTTTGCCACCCTTCTGCTTACTTTTTGCGCCCTGCATTTGAGGTGCCGAGAACTCATCTTCATCTTCTGGCTTCACCAGGGCAGGCATAAAGTATTCCCGCACCTTGAGCCGCGCCATGTAGTCGGCGTTTCCGCCCAGGATGATGTCGGTACCCCGACCTGCCATGTTGGTGGCGATAGTAACGGCTCCTTTACGACCCGCTTGGGCGACAATCTCCGATTCTCGTTCCACGTTCTCAGGCTTTGCGTTCAGAAGATTATGGGGAACCTGGCGATCGCTCAGCAGACTGGACAGCAGTTCGGATTTCTCCACACTGGTAGTGCCGACCAAAACAGGGCGTCCCACTTCGTGCATTTCGGCACATTCAGCGGCGATCGCCTTCCACTTGGCATCTTCCGTTTTGTAGACGACATCAGACAGGTCAACCCGGCCTATGGGGCGATTCGTGGGTACGACAGTAACTTCCAGGTCGTAAATCTTCTCAAACTCCGCCTCCTCAGTCTTTGCAGTTCCTGTCATGCCTGCAAGCTTGGGATAGATTAAGAAGAAATTCTGATACGTGATGGTTGCCAGAGTTTGGGTTTCAGGCTGGATCTCCACGTGCTCCTTCGCCTCAATCGCCTGGTGCAAGCCATCGCTCCAGCGACGCCCTGGCATCACCCGTCCGGTAAATTCGTCCACAATCACGATTTCTTTGTTGCGGACGATATAGTTCACGTCCTTGACAAAGAGTTCTTTCGCTTTGATCGCGTTAAAAATATAGTGCGCCCAAGGGTCTTTAGGATCGAAGAGGTCAGACACACTCAGAAATTTTTCAGCTTCGATGTAGCCTTCGTCAGCCAGGAGCACGTTTCGTCCCTTCTCATCCACTTCATAGTGGCCTTCAGCATCCTCATCTTCTTTGCGATACAGTGTCGCAGCCACTTCTGCCGCCCGCATATATTTTTCACTGGGGCGCTCCACCTGACCCGAAATAATTAGCGGTGTACGAGCTTCATCAATAAGAACGGAGTCTACTTCGTCAATCACACAGTAATTAAATGGGCGCTGCACCACGTCTGCCATAGAGGTCGCCATGTTGTCGCGCAGGTAGTCGAACCCAAATTCGCTGTTGGTGCCGTATGTAATATCGCAGTTGTAATTCTTTTTCCTTTCTGCCGGACTCATACCCTGCTGGATCAAGCCGACACTCAAGCCCAGGAAGCGGTGAACCTGACCCATCCACTCGGCGTCCCGTCGCGCCAGGTAGTCATTCACGGTGACGATGTGAACGCCTTTTCCTTCAATGGCATTGAGGTATGCCGGGAGGGTCGAAACCAGGGTCTTTCCTTCCCCCGTTTTCATCTCAGCAATTTGCCCGCTGTGCAGCACCATGCCTCCAATCAACTGCACATCGAAGTGGCGCATTCCCAAAACTCGCCGTGCTGTTTCTCGAACCACTGCGAAAGCTTCTGGCAAAATTGCGTCCAGTGTTTCGCCATTCTCCAACCGCTGCCGAAACTCATCGGTCTTGCCAGCCAGTTCTTCATCAGAAAGGGGCTGGATTTCTTCTTCTAGAAGATTAATTTCAACCACATCCGGTTGAAATCGCTTAAGCTTACGAGCGTTTGGATCGCCAAAAAGCTTTTTTAACATGGCAAAAACACTAACGAATTAAAATTTAGGACAGTTGGAGGAAGCGGGGAGCTTCAGGGATGAAGATGATCACTTCATAGATCTATCGCTTCATGGAGCAATGCATTTGAACGATTTAAGCGCTAGATGTGACCCTGCTATCACAGTATACGAAAAGGACAGCGACTCGGCATAATAGTACTATGCGGCATAGGTTCGGGAATGCGCACCTGGAAGCTCTCTCTCACTAAGAATATCGCTGATCGACAATTGACCTGATGGCAACTGACGCCTGATGAGAATGAGAGACAGCAGTGTAGAGCGAAGCATTTATTGAATATGCGTTGAGAATGTCTAAGGAACGAAGATTAAGTAACATCTAATTTTGCTGAGGCAGCGCGGCAATGCCGCTCCAACCCGACAAAATTTGGTTCAAGTTATTTAATTCTCATTCCTAAGCGCTGGTTGCCAGGTGCTTCACTCCTACGGTTATGTCATCAACACCGAGCCTTTGGTTTAGCCTTTGGTTTAGAGAATCTGTAAATCAAGTAGTCTACAAATTATATTTATCCTATCACCTGCCATTGTTCAGGATGTTGGATGCTATCGATGAGGCTGATAAACTCACGCTCGAAGGTAACCTGAGCGCGGTTGGTGCGTCCCCCAATGTAAAGGCGATCGCCCGTCCGGAGTGCCCAGATTTGGGAATGGGACACGTAGCTCATCACCACACCCACCATCAGCAACCCGAACCCTAGATAGACAAAGGGGATACCGGGGTCAGCTTTGATTTGCAGTCCGGTGCTGCCCACCAATGCATCTAGAGTCAGGTTCACACCATTCACTGCCAGAGTCATGCCCTCGCGGATGGTGCCGATGAGAGTCCCCTCGGTGTCGTAAACCACGACCGTTCCCTGGAGATCTTTGGCAACCACGGCAACGCCATCGCTCATGTCGGGTTTGGTAGGAATCCAGGTTCCCCAGATGCGTCCACCATCGGCGATGGGAAGCTGCGCCATCGGGAGCTGAAAGATGGGGCTGTTGTTCACATGCACCCGGACAGCGGCGATCGCCCAGTCTGCCTGGTAAAAGGTCACGCCCTGATAGCGCAGGGGCTTGTTGACGTGAATCACATCATGGTCGAGCTCTTCCCCTGCTTCATTCACCACAGACAAGTCAGAGTAGAACTGGTCGATGGTGCCCTCCGGCGTGTAGTCAATCCAAAACTTGTTCACCCGCACCGCCCAGTCCTTGGGAATCCGAGCCTCTGCCCAAGGCCCCGCATCAAAAATATTTTTCACCTGAAATGTCTCCCCACTGGGTACGATTTCTTGGGCAAAGAACCCTGTCATCGCCCCAAAAATGGCACCTACCAGGATGATTAACATGCTGGCGTGGACGACGATGGGGCCAATGCGCCCGGCAATGCCTTTGCGGGCATAGATTTTATTGTCCTCTTCAAAGACCCGGTAGCCTTTGCCCTCTAATTGAGCTTTAAACATATCCGCATCCTCGGCGTCCGCCTCAGTGCTGAGAGCCAGCTTTTGAAACTGGCGGGGATTGCTGTAGAACGACCACCGCCTCGCTGCCTTCAGGGCGGGAAACTGGCGGGTGAAGGTGCAGGCCGTAAGACTTGCCCCAAAGAGGATGAGCAGGGACAGAAACCACCAGGTGCGATAGACGTGATCCAGTCCCAGCGTCAGCAGCACTTTCCAGGAGAGAAAGCCAAACAGCGCTGGATCGTCAGGGTAATTCTGCTGGTAAAACGCGAGGGATTGCCCCTGCTCAATCACCGTGCCCGCGATGCTGAAGAGGGCGATCGCCAGCAGCAGCACAATCGCCAGCCGCAAGTCTGCCAGCAGCGGCACCAGTTGCTTTTTGAAATAGTGCTTAATGAATGACGTAGAAGGTTGTTTAGGTGGTTGAGAAGTAGGCGTTGAAGAACCAGAGGGTGAGGAATCAGAAGTCATGAACCATGTACCGATTTTGGATTTTGGATTTTGGATTTTGACTGACATCACTACAGGGGGCCAGCGGGAACGATACGTGACAGGAGGGAGAAGACGCCGAAGCTTACCAGCATGACACCGCTGGCAGGGGTAATCCAGCCTGACCACTGGCGCAGTTCTAAAATCTTTTTAATGGAGGCTGTAAATATTCCTGCAAGAATCAAAGGAGCCACGTAGCCTGCTGTGTAGGATAGCAGTAGCGCGCTTCCCAGCACCGGGTCTTTCGTACTCGACACCCAGGCTAGCAGCGTTGCCAGGACGGGCGTGCTACAGGGGGATGCCACTAATCCAAAGGTCAACCCCAGCAAATAGGAGCGAATGCCCTTCGGCCATTCATCGCCAATCCATGCTGTCCCGCCCAGGGCTGGCAACCGGAGGGGAAGTACTTCCAGCACGTATAGCCCCATCAAAATGGCAATGATGCTCACGACGATCGGCAAGCCTACACCTACCTGTCCGTAGACCCGTCCGGCGATCGCCGCTGCGATGCCCAACCCCGCCAGGGTCGTCGCCAACCCCAAGGCAAACCAGAGCGATTGTGCCGCTGCCTGGAGCCGCCCCTGGGACTCGTAGCCGCCAATGTAGCCCACCGTAATCGGCAACATTGACAACATACAGGGCGTCAGACTTGTCAACAGCCCTGCTCCAAAAATTACCGCTACACTCATCAAACTCAGGTGATCAAGCTGATTCGTCACCAGCCCGTTCGCCAACTGCTCCAAGCGATACAGGCTCAGTTGAATCGGCTCAAGAATCTGGTCAACCATTCACAGCCTCGAACATTTTACAATCCTTATTGTATCGAAGACTGCACTTCCTCACTCCCCAATCTCCCCTCCCCCACTCCCCACCGCCGGAGTCAATACCTCTGCCTCCATGCTTTCCCTTGCTACGCGAATCAGCAGTCCCGCTGTAATCAAGCTGGCAATCATGGAACTGCCGCCGTAGCTCATCATCGGAAATGGCAGTCCAGTGGTGGGAAGTACTCCGGTCGCGACGCCAATGTTAAGAAGAGATTGGCCTACTAGGAAGACGATCGCCCCGATGGCAACAAGCTGATGCCCATGCTTTTTTGCCCGCACGGCAACTCGCAGTCCCAAGGTGGCGTAGCTTGCTAACAAAATAAATAAAAACAGACAGCCCACAAAGCCAAACTCTTCAGCAAATACCGCAAAAATAAAATCGGTGTACTGGATGGGCAAGTAGAACAGCTTTTGCTGAGACATCCCAAAACCAGCCCCCCAGATACCCCCTGAGCCGATTGCCATCAAGCTCTGCACAAGCTGATACCCATGCCCCTCTGGATCGCTCCAGGGATCAAGGAACGTAATGAGCCGCTGCCGCTGATAGGCCTGCAGGTTAATGCTAATAGTTGCGAGCAGCATTCCCCCTGCGGCAACTCCCCATACGTACCGCAGGGGCAATCCTGATACAAAAGCAAGCAGCCAAATCACCATGCCACAGAGGGCGGCTGTACTCAAATTAGGCTGGAGAAGAATGCCCACCAGCACGGCTCCGAAGATGAAGAGCCAAAACCATTGTGAGAATGGCGTCAACTGAGGCCAGCGCCCAAAAATTCGAGCACTTTGCAGGATTAGGAAGGGCTTCATCAACTCGGACGGCTGGATACTCACGGGGCCAATAATGAGCCATCGTGTCGCTCCGTTCACTTCTTGTCCGATGCCTGGAATCAGCGTGAGGATGATAAGAATCAGAAAAATCAGGAGGAAGAGGTCGGCGATCGCCAGCACATATCGTAGAGGTAAATGAACCATGAGATTGAATACCCCAAGCCCCAGCACAATCCACGCTACCTGGGTCTTAAAGTAGTGCAGCCCATCGTCAAAGGCTTTCTCCGCTACCGGATAGGACGATGAAAACAGGATAATTAGCCCGATGATGAGCCATAAAAACGTAAGCCAGCGAAGAATGCGGGCTTCCCATGCCCAGTGGCCTGCTGACCAGTCAAGTAACGGAGCGAGATAGCGAGTGTTCACAGTGCAGGAACCCAGAGCATATTAATATGTATCAATCATGTGGCACTGCTCAAATACTATCCAAGTCCCTCAAGTTTTCCCATTCCATTGGGTTACAGTTTAGCAATGAAAAAGGGACATAGCTTCTCTCCAGCGTTAGTTCGCTATGGTGACTAGCAACGCTCTCCATATAGTGTGCGAAGAATATTTTATATAATTTTGGCCGCACGGCGCGCGGCTGAAATCACGGAGTTGAATTCACGTAGCTTATCCTTCGATGACAAACTGCACATGATCCGCATTGGCGGGGCCAGGATCATCAGGAACATATCCTTCTATGAGCCTGACATCATAGACATCGAGTTGAATCTGACGAAATGTTCCTGCTGGATCGAAAGCTTCAACAGGCTCAAGGGCAGCCGAGGTTGAGCGAGCAGGCTGGGTCACCAAATCTGAGCTGCTGGCATTTTCCGTAAGCGATAATTCCTCAGCCTCATCAGGAGTCGAATGGGGAGGAATAGGGGACGGTTGGGCGATCGCTGGCGATGTCGCCATTGCAAATCCACAGAGAACGGAAATGAACATAGCCTGATTCATGCTGTTATAGCCTCCATGTCACTCAAACGTTGGAACTGATGGATAAGCAAACCGATAGCTCCAGTGTGCCCATGCATCCAAAAGAAATCGTGACGCTTACAACAAATCTGTCGCAATGTTGCGGGAATGAAACAAATCAATATCTTTGCTTACAGCATAAGACAACTTCTAAAAATAAAAATCTTCAAGAAGGAGGAATAACGACTTGGCAAGTTTCACACAAGAATAGGGGTTTGGGGCGCGCTCAGCGCGCCCCAAACCCCTATTTTTTCGTTGTGAATTTGAGAACTTTGCCAAGTCGTGTGCACACCGCTATGGCTATGAAAATTTAAAGGGGTAAAAAAGTCGCCTGAGGCGACCTTTTTTTCCCCTAAACCCATATAAGTGAGCGCCTGTAGGGCGTGAAGTCTCCCAAGATGAGAATTTCTGGGTTCTTTGCCCAAAGCTCGCCGTTCTTTGATTTTCTTCGAGAGAAGAACCCAGGGATCTGCATTGGCGTTCTAATCGGGGTGAATGGCCGTTCGCCCCTTCAGAAGACGACCTTAAACATGAACCGGGGTCGGTTCCAGAGTCGCGTGCTGCTGCTTCACCCAGGTTGACGTACAGGGGATCTTCGAGCGATCGCACCGATCTGCGTACTTCTTAGCGATCTCTGTCACCTCTAGAAGCAACCCCTTGCTCAGGGTTGTCGGGCGCAAGCCCAGATCGATGAAGCACTTGTTATCTACCGCCAACTCATTTTCAGCGGCTTCTTTGCGGGGGTTGGGGAGATAGGCAATTTCAGCCCCCGTGAGCTGAGACACCAGTTCAGCCAGTTCCCGAACCCGATGGGTTTCCGTCATCTGGTTAAAGATTTTCACAGGTTCGCCTTTTTCGGGGGGATGCTCCAGCGCCAGTTGAATACAGCGCACGGTGTCTTGAATGTGA
Source organism: uncultured bacterium (assembly GCA_964465285.1). Lineage (GTDB taxonomy): Bacteria > Cyanobacteriota > Cyanobacteriia > CAKZMO01 > CAKZMO01 > JBCCWF01. The sequence continues at coordinate 11,126 of CAYXJG010000006.1, read as the reverse complement.
ATAAAGGCACGAGTTTGTCCGCCAGTGCCGTGAACAGTCAGAGGGTAGTCGATCGCTGCCTGCATTAAAAAACGGTTCAGCACGGTGCCGTAGTCTCCGTCGTAGTCAAAGCGGTTGATGAGCCGCTCATCCATGCTGGTTTCAGCAGTGTTAGTGCCCCACACCACGCCCTGGTGCAAATCGGTGATGCGAATTCCGTCATTTTTGTTGTAGAAGTAGAAAAAGAGCTGATCCTGGGTTTTTGTCATGTGGTAAACGCTGCCAGGATTCGCGGGATAAAGGATTTTTTGCTGAACGCGATCGCCCATATCCGTGGGAATCTCGATATTCAGATAGCCCTCCGGAATTTTTATCCCTGCGGTTCCGTAGCCATATACGCCCATCGTTCCCAGGTGAAGCAGGTGTATGTCCAAACCGGATTCCACAACTGCGCACAGCGTGTTGTGGGTCGCATTCAAGTTATTGTCAACGGTGTAGCACTTATGGCGGGCAGATTTCATAGAATAGGGGGCGGCCCGCTGTTCTGCAAAGTGAATAATTGCATCAGGCCGATGGTGTTGAATCAAATTCAACAGCCGATCATACTCCTGAGCAATATTGATGTTTTGGAACTCGATAGATTTTCCCGTTAGTGCGTTCCATATGGCGAGGCGAACACCCATTGTGCTAATGGGGGTCAGCGAACCTGCCTCAAGTTCATTATCAATGTTGCGCCGAGACAAATTATCGAGAATTACTACGTCATGTCCCAGATTCGACAGATGTAGCGACGTTGGCCAACCACAAAATCCGTCACCGCCTAACACAAAGACCTTCATGAGCAGTCACTCCTTGAACGGAATTTAACGTACAGTGCTGGCTGCATCCTTCATCTTGACCGAGATGGGTATCCAGAGGAGCCATACAGCCCAGCAAATAATCCTTTACACAACTTGAGCATCACAAGAAGGCTCTAAGCTGTTCACTTCTTCTGCTAGAAGTGTCGCCGTGATTTATTGGCTAAATAGGATAAATTTGATTGTCCCACGTGCTGTGCATCTTGTAGAACGTGCAATGACAATCTCGGAGGTGGAGGATTGCCAACCCTAGATATTGCTGAAGGACAAGAACAACGAATTTGAAGCCAATTTTATTGAGGGAGCCCAGCGATACTGGGATTGACAGCACCAGGACTGACGGGATTTCTGCACATCGAGTGCATGGCTGGGGCTGGTGGCCGGCTGCCCCCTCTTTCCCCTCGCAACCATTCGGAAATTCTAAACGGTGACAAGGGTCACGGATCGGATAGAATACCTCTTTCAAAACGAACTGTGTAAATTTCTTTATGTATAAAGCCAGAAAATTTACGTGATTATCACCATAATTCTCGGCGAGAATCGCTAGGCTATTAATGTAACAAAAATTACTCAAAGTGATTTGAAACTTTGATAGCTTACAACATCTCAAGTTGGTACTATGACTTACTGTCCTGAAAGTTCAGCTTCCAAGCAAGAAGACTTTTCTACTCAAATTCTCGGTGAAACTGGTGGCACCGTCGTATATGTTTTTGCGAATGGAAATGCCCGAGTCAAGAAAGGGAAAAAGGTAATATTGGAGACTGACTTAGCTTCAGCATCTAGTGGCGATCGCCCAGACTCCAGCACAAGCAAAATTCACTATAAAACAGAATCACACCGTCCCCCCTCTACCAGTGGCATTAATCCAACGTCGCTGCCCTTCAAATCTAAGCCGACGAAGCAACGAATGGTTCCTCACTCTTCAGGGTCATGTGAGCCTTTACACCCGAAACCTTTGTCCCCGACAGTGATGCCTACGACAGCGACTTTCCCTAGGGTATCGCCCGTGCCAGAGGCGTCACTGGTAGACTATTTGCTCGCAAAGAAGCTCATTAGCTCGGTTCAGCTCGAAGTAGCCCAGTATGATGCGAATTCGTCAGGCTTAAGTGTAGGGGACGTCCTTTTGGCTAGGGGATGGGTTACACAAGAGGCGCTCACTCAATTTAGCAAAGCGATCACATCGTAATTGAGCCTGAGTTTGGGTTAAGCGGGTTTTGGGCTTATCCCAATAGGATTATAGCTATAAAAAAAGCCCCTGCCGAAGCAGGGGCTTTCTTGCGTTTCTAGAAACCGATCATCAACCGTAGCGGGATGCGGTCGATGCAATCAGGAAGGCTGCGTAGGTGAGGATGTAACCCACAGTGAAGTGAGCCAACCCAACCAGACGAGCCTGAACGATGGAGAGAGCAACGGGCTTGTCCTTCCAGCGAACCAGGTTTGCTAGAGGGGTGCGCTCGTGAGCCCACACAATCGTTTCAATCAGTTCTTGCCAGTATCCTCTCCAGGAGATGAGGAACATGAAGCCAGTCGCCCAAACCAGGTGCCCAAAGAGGAACATCCACGCCCAAACAGACAGGTTGTTCATGCCGAAGGGGTTGTACCCGTTAATCAACTGGGAAGAGTTGAGCCAAAGGTAATCGCGAAGCCAGCCCATCAGGTAGGTGGACGACTCGTTGAACTGGGCGACGTTGCCCTGCCAGACCGCTAGGTGCTTCCAGTGCCAGTAGAAGGTTACCCAACCAATAGTGTTGAGCATCCAGAACATGGCGAGGTAGAAAGAGTCCCAGGCAGAGATGTCGCAGGTGCCACCACGTCCGGGGCCGTCACAGGGGAAGCTGTAGCCGAAGTCTTTCTTGTCGGGCATCAGCTTGGAGCCGCGAGCATCCAGCGCACCTTTCACCAAAATCAGGGTGGTGGTGTGCAGACCCAGGGCGATCGCATGGTGTACCAGGAAATCGCCAGGACCAATGGTCAGGAACAAGGAGTTGCTGCCGCTGTTAATCGCTTCCAACCAGCCATCCAACCAGACGTTGCCGTTATTGGGCCATGCGGTAAACGCAATGCTGTCGGGATTAGAGAGCAGAGTATCGAAGCCGTAGAGCAGCTTACCGTGAGCGGCCTGAATCCACTGAGCAAACACAGGCTCAACCAAGATTTGCTTCTCAGGGGTGCCGAAGGCAACAACGGTGTCGTTGTGAACATACAGACCCAGAGTGTGGAAGCCGAGGAAGAGAGACACCCAGCTCAAGTGAGAGATGAGTGCTTCCTTGTGCTGTAGCATCCGATCCAACACGTTGTTCTTGTTGGCAGCGGGGTCGTAGTCACGGACGAAGAAGATGGCCCCATGGGCAAATGCACCCACCATCAGGAACCCTGCAATGTACTGGTGGTGTGTGTACAACGCTGCCTGAGTCGTATAGTCCCGTGCGATAAACGCATAGGGAGGCAAGGAGTACATGTGCTGAGCGACCAGCGAGGTAATCACACCCAGAGAGGCAAGAGCCAATCCGAGCTGGAAGTGCAGGGAGTTGTTGATGGTGTCGTACAGCCCTTTGTGGCCTTCACCCAACAATCCACCAAAGGGAGTGCCCTCAGGAGGGCGGTGAGCGCCGAGAATCTCCTTGATGCTGTGACCGATACCGAAGTTAGTGCGGTACATGTGGCCAGCAACGATAAAGAGAACGGCGATCGCCAGGTGGTGGTGAGCCATATCCGTTAGCCAGAGAGACTCAGTCTGAGGATGGAAGCCGCCTAAGAAGGTCAGGATTGCCGACCCAGCACCTTCAGCCGTGCCAAACACATGGCCTGCAGTGTCAGGGTTTTGAGCATATACCCCCCAGTTCCCTGTAAAAAAGGGCTGAAGCCCAGCAGGGTGAGGAGGAGTGGTCAAAAAGTTGTCCCAACCTACATGCTGGCCACGGGATTCAGGAATCGCAACGTGAACCAGATGGCCTGTCCAAGCCAAGGAGCTAACACCAAATAAACCAGCTAGGTGGTGGTTAAGGCGAGACTCTGCATTCTTAAACCAGGATAAGCTAGGGCGGAATTTGGGCTGCAAGTGCAACCAGCCAGCGAACAGGAACACTGCCGACATGATAAGCAGGAATACTGCACCACTGTAGAGTTCAGTGTTCGTCCGCATACCGATGGTGTACCACCAATGGTAGACACCGGAGTAAGCGATGTTAACAGGGCCAGAAGCACCTGCTTGAGTAAATGCGTCAACCGCAGGTTGACCAAAGTGGGGATCCCAGATCGCGTGGGCGATGGGACGGATATTGAGCGGATCAGTGATCCACTGCTCGAAGTTGCCTTGCCAGGCGACGTGGAACAGGTGCCCTGAAGTCCACAGGAAGATGACTGCCAGATGACCAAAGTGGGAGGCAAAAATCTTTTGATAAAGATTTTCCTCAGTCATGCCATCATGGCTTTCAAAGTCGTGGGCAGTGGCAATCCCGTACCAGATCCGCCGTGTAGTTGGATCCTGCGCCAAATCCTGGCTAAATTTTGGGAATTTGGTTGCCATAAGTCTTAAAGATTCCTCCTCATGCTCAACCGGATACTGCAATGATTCGGGCCAGGAAGAATGACCAGGTGGTCACAATTCCTCCAAGGAGGTAATGCGCTACTCCAACAGCACGACCCTGAATGATGCTCAGAGCACGAGGCTGGATTGCAGGAGCAACTTTCAGCTTGTTGTGCGCCCAAACGATGGACTCAATCAGCTCTTGCCAGTAACCCCGTCCGCTAAACAGGAACATGAGGCTGAAGGCCCAAATAAAGTGAGCACCCAAGAACAACAAACCGTAAGCAGACAGCGCGGAACCGTAAGAGTTGATTACGTTAGCTGACTGTGCCCAGAGGAAGTCACGCAACCAACCGTTGATGGTGATGGCGCTCTGAGCGAAATTACCTGCCGTAATGTGAGCAACAGATCCATCTGGATTCACAGTGCCCCATACGTCAGACTGCATCTTCCAACTGAAGTGGAAAATCACAATCGACAAGGCATTGTACATCCAGAAGAGTCCCAGGAAGACATGATCCCAACCAGAAACCTGGCAGGTTCCACCTCGACCGGGGCCGTCACAAGGGAAGCGGAAGCCCAACTCACTCTTATCCGGAATCAGACGAGAGTTGCGGGCATAGAGTACACCTTTCAACAGAATCAGTACGGTGACGTGAATCGTGAAAGCGTGGATGTGGTGAACCATGAAGTCTGCCGTCCCCAGGGTGATAGGCATCATCGCAACCTTGCCACCGACGGCAACCATATCGCCACCAAACGCAATACTTGCGGTGGAGAGCGCATTAGGAGCAGTCGTGCCCGCAGCAGCGGTGTGCAGGCTCTGGATCCACTGAGCAAAGATGGGCTGAAGCTGAATCGCCGTATCAGAGAACATATCCTGAGGACGACCCAACGCCCGCATCGTGTCGTTGTGGATATACAGGCCGAAGCTGTGGAAGCCGAGGAAAATGCAGACCCAGTTCAGGTGGGAGATGATGGCATCGCGCACGCGAATCACCCGGTCGAGAACATTGTCCACATTCTTCGCGGGATCATAGTCACGCACCATAAAGATGGCACCGTGAGCACCTGCACCCACCACCAGGAATCCTCCAATCCACATGTGGTGGGTAAAGAGGGACAACTGAGCTGGGTAGTCGGTTGCCAGGTAGGGGTAGGGAGGCATAGCATACATGTGCTGCGCCACGATGATGGTCAATGAACCGAGCAGTGCCAGGTTCAGCGCCAACTGAGCGTGCCAGGAGGTGGTCAGAATCTCGTACAGACCGTCGTGACCCTTTCCACCAAAGAGGAGGGGATCACCCTTATGGCCTTCGAGGATTTCCTTCATGCTGTGGCCGATGCCCCAGTTGGTGCGGTACATGTGGCCCGCAATGATAAACAGGACTGCGATCGCCAAGTGATGATGGGCAGTATCTGAGAGCCACAAGCCACCAGTGACGGGGTTCAGCCCACCCTTAAAGGTGAGGAAGTCGGCATAGGCACCCCAGTTAAGGGTGAAGAAGGGGGTCAACCCCTGGGCAAAACTGGGATACAGCTCCGCCATCAAGCTCTTATTTAGGATGAATTCATGGGGCAGGGGAATGTCGCTAGGAGCAACTCCTGCATCCAATAGCTTGTTGATGGGCAGAGAAACGTGGATTTGGTGTCCGGCCCAGCCGAGGGAACCAAGACCCAGTAGACCTGCCAGGTGGTGATTCATCATGGATTCCACATTTTGGAACCACTCTAGCTTCGGAGCCTTCTTGTGGTAATGGAACCAGCCTGCAAACAGCATCAGACCAGCCATCACGAGGCCACCGATGGCTGTGCAGTAGAGCTGAAATTCGTTTGTAATACCAGATGCCCGCCACAACTGGAAAAAACCAGAGGTGATTTGGATTCCTTGGAACCCGCCTCCGACATCTGCGTTCAAAATTTCTTGTCCAACAATGGGCCAAACCACTTGAGCACTAGGTTTAATGCTTAGGGGATCGGCTAACCAGGCTTCATAGTTTGAAAACTTCGCGCCATGAAAATACATGCCGCTGAGCCAGATAAACACAATGGCCAGGTGGCCAAAGTGAGCACTGAAGATCTTTCGGGATATATCTTCTAGGTCACTCGTATGACTATCAAAATCGTGAGCGTCGGCGTGCAGGTTCCAAATCCAGGTGGTGGTCTTTGGTCCCTTCGCTAGAGTCCGGTCAAAGTGTCCGGGCTTGCCCCACTTCTCAAAGGAAGTAGGAACCGGATCAGTGTCAACCGTGACTCTAACTTTCGCGTCTCGCTCCCGTGGGCTAGTTGTCATTAGAGACTCTCCTCTCTCTAGACAAGGAACGATTTGACCGTACCCTACCAAGATTTTCGTAAAAGATTCCGTCTACTTTCGTAAACAATTCTGTCTATTTACGATGGTTTTCACAGGTCAGGGCTTGCATCTCATAAGCGATCCAAGCTGCCCCAGAAGGTAACCAGCTATGCATATCGGCATTAAGGCGATCGCCCTTTTACCCGAGATACAAGCTAAAACAGAGTTTCGAACCACCTTGGGAGTCGGCCTTTTGAGCATTATAGTGCTGTGATCCGATCCATTTGGGGCAGGTTTAACAATAATTCAAACTGAGGAAAGCATGATCGCCTCTATGTTTCCGCCCTTGACCCATCAGCAGATTTTAAGCAAAGTATTGGCAAAGCGTTACAAAACGCAATATCTCTTGAGAGTGCGAAACATCGGTGAACCTTCCTTGTCGCTAGGTTTCACAGGGGTTTCACACGTTTCTTTACATCGGTGAGTGGTGGCTGAAACGGAGTACACAGAGACAGAGCGCATCACCCCAGGGCGATCGCCACTGCTATTTCTTATCGATTAGCCAGCCTTCATTGACAGAAGTCTATGCATACACCGATCAAGTTCCAATACCATTGAAATGTAACGCTGAGATGTGACGCATCAGACTCCCACTCCTCTGTGACTGGAAAGAGGCTCATCGTAAACCCGATTGTGTAAGAGACTTACAATTCCAGTGGTTTCCGTCCAGAATGGACATTACACCCATGCCTTTGACCAGGCGATATTTTCTGCCAAGGATGACAGACCCCGCCATCACTTCCGATTCCACTGAATTAGCTGCTGCCCTGATGGTGTACTACAGCTTTGACTTAGCTGGACAACCGACTGGGCAGATCATTCAGGTATGGACGCATGATTATCCTGCCACTTGGCTGGGGACGGCTGTAGTTGAAGCCCTCTACCAGGGACGATATAAAGCAATATCAGTGGGGCAGATTTTGCAAATCTGGCGGCGTCGTGGCCACCCCATCTGCCATTTCAATTTGGAATTTGAGACGATGGTGTGTACTCCCGTGGTGACCAGGCATGACCAGGCAGGGGCAACTCATCCCCTTCGTGGCTCAGAGCCGAAGACTATCCAGGAAGCAAATCTTCCCCAACCTTTCCAGGCTAACCATCTAGTAAACGGGCCCCTGAATAATGGAGCGGTGAATAGGGATCATGCTGCTGATGAGGCAAATCAAGCAGACTTATGCCCAGAGGGCGGGAGCCACCATGCCTGGGTAAGTCATCACTTCGAGAAAGCAGAACGGTTGGTGCAGGCAGGTTCTCCAGAGTCTCAGTCACCGAAGCTATCCAATGTCGAGGCAGAAAACGCTGGCAATGAACTGCTATCTGGAGAGCAGGGGATGGTAAAACCTGGTCGTTTTGCCAAGAATTCACCTTTGGACGGGGATAAAGCTGATACAGCCGATACATCAGTTCCAGGATTACCCCTATCCTCGGCACGAGAGGGGCAGCCACCGATTCATCGATTCATGCCCCATGCGAAACCGTCCGGGTTTTACACTCGCTTGCAGGCGATCGCCTCATCTAATAGCGCCTCAAAAGCTGCTGAACAGGCTGTCGATTCGTTAGCCCAGCTATCACCGGATTCTTCTGAAAATTTTCTCTAGAGTAAAATAGCTCTACTAAAGTAAAAGCCCCTTAAGCCTGTCGGCCCAAGGGCTGGAGTTCCTGAAAATCGTCACTGCATTGATAATGGCAACTCACAGGCCAATCCACAAGGGGGCATGACCCCCCATCGTGATGCTTTTCTCACCCGACAATGCTTCCGGTGATGCCTCCCGGAATTTGAGAACTTGCAATTTCCTCTTGCTCCAGAGCTAGGGTGCGCTCATGGATCGGGATAAATGGCGAATCATGAAGTCCGGTATAGATTTGCGTGGGTCTGTAAATGCGGTTTTCAGTGAGCTGTTCTTTCCAGTGGGCCAGCCACCCGGCAACTCGGGCGATCGCAAATACGGGGGTAAACAAATCGGACGGAATGCCCAGCTTTTTGTACACTAGCCCTGAATAGAAATCGACGTTCGGAAAAATGCCTTTGTTCCCGAGTTTTTCTTCAATAACCCGCTCCAATTCCAAGGCAATGTCGTAGTATTTATCGCCCCCAAATTTGTCGAAGAGTTTTTCTGCCATTTCTTGCAGGATAATGGCGCGGGGGTCCTTCACTTTATAGACCCGGTGGCCGAAGCCCATGATTCTCGCCTTTCGCCTGAGACAGTCCTCGACAAAAGGCTGCACATTTTCTACCGAGCCAATTTCTTCCAGCATGATGAGCACTTCCTCATTGGCCCCTCCATGCAGCGGTCCTGCCAGGGTACCCACGGCTGACGCCACGACGGCATAGGGGTCGGTCAAGGTTGACGCAGTCACCATTGCGGAGAAGGTGGAAGCATTGATGGTGTGTTCTGCGTGAAGGGTAAGGCACACATCAAAAATATGGGCCGCCAGGGGATCAGGTTCCCGCTCGTTGAGCATGTACAAAAAGTTGGCAGAATAGTCCAAATCATCGCGGGGCTGGATGGGGTCGTTCCCTTTGCGCATCATTTGGAAGGCGGCGACCATGGTAGGAATTTTTGCGATGAGGCGCACTACCGCTGCCCGAATGTAGGCGGGATCGTCTAGGGCACGACGGGAATAGAATAGACCCAGGGCCGCAGCACACGCCTGTAGCGCATCCATGGGATGGCCACTCTCTGGGAAACACTTCATCATGTCTCGAATACGGTATTTCAGCCTGCGGTGGTACCGAATCTCGTATTCAAATGCTGCCAACTCCTCTGAAGTCGGCAGCTTTCCCCAAATGAGAAGAAAGGCAGATTCTAAAAAGCTGCTGTATTTTGCCAACTCGCTGATCCGGATTCCCCGATACTCAAGGATTCCGTGCAGCCCATCCACATAGCTAATACTCGATTGCTTGGCGGGCACACCTTCCAGGCCAGGCCGAAATTCGTACACAGACATAACGCTTCGCTCACGTATAAGACATTGCAAGATGACACCAGCGTGCCATATCCCCTTGCTGAGGAACTGTTTGGCATAAGCCAGTTCTTATAATTTACGGCAGAGCCAGTCCATGACCAACCATAAAGTTTTCTCATCAGTTGTCTCAGTGACCTATCGGCAGTAGGATTTTTCTACTGGCTGTCGTGGGTTTGGATGATTGAGCGCAATGAAGCATTGGCGACTGTATGGGGGGGTAATAACACTGGGGTTGGCAATCGCCCTCCTCTTCTCGATTACTCCCCTCGCGGTTGCCCAGCAGGTTCCAGGTATTCTAGAGCAGTTCCAATCCCGTCCTACGCGCACCGAATTGCGGGGCGTCTGGCTCACCAACATCGACAGCCGGGTGATGTTTTCTTCCCAAGAGCTTCAGCACGGTGTCCAGCGGTTGGCACAGCTTAACTTCAATACAATCTATCCGTCAGTGTGGAATTGGGGGTACACGCTCTATCCCAGTCCGCTGATGAGTCAGGCGATTGGAGAACCCATCGACCCCCATCCTGCTTTCCAGGGACGGGATGTGGTTGAGGAGGCGATCGCCACCGCCCACGACCAAGGACTCGCTGTGATTCCCTGGTTTGAGTTTGGCCTAATGACGCCCTCTTATTCTGAACTGGCGCGGCAACATCCCGACTGGCTGACTGCTCGGCGGGACGGCACCACGGTCGTCATGCAGGGACGCCATCCCCGCCGCTGGCTCAATCCCCTCCGTCCCGGCGTGCAGAGTTTGATGCTGGGCATCATCCAGGAAGTCGTGACCCGCTACGACATCGACGGCATTCAGCTCGACGATCATTTTGGGATGCCTGTGGAACTGGGCTATGACGACTACACCGTTGCCCGGTACCGGGAGGAGCATGACGGCGACGATCCACCCGATGACCCCAATGATCCCAACTGGGTGCGCTGGCGAGCAGATCAGATTACTGCCCTGATGGAGCGCATCGTGCATACCGTGAAGGCTGCCAAGCCTGACTGTATCGTGTCCCTGTCGCCCAATCCCCATCCCTTTGCCTACGAATATTTTCTGCAAGACTGGGCCACTTGGCTAGACAACGGCTGGCTGGATGAGGTGGTTGTGCAAGTGTATCGCAACAGCGTGGACAGCTTTGTGGATGTGCTGGAACAGCCCAATGTGCGGGATATTAAAGATCGTGCTCCGGTGAGTATTGGGGTGTTGACAGGGTTGAAGAATCGCCCGATGCCCTTTGAGCTAATTGATGCCCAGGTTAAGGCAGTGCGCGATCGCCAATTTTCCGGTGTGTCCTTTTTCTTCTATGAATCCCTGGGCGATCGGGATGACCAGTTCCAAATTCTCTTCTCCGACATTGCCCGGCGTCCTTAGGAAAGAGAATTAAATAGCTTGAGCTAATTTTATAGCGCTGTGCAGGCGCATTAAGTACAGTATGTTGAGTGGCGGCGC
>CAYXJG010000005.1:32637-36747 GCA_964465285.1 uncultured bacterium | reverse complement strand
ATTTTCTGGGAGCTGGTTTCGCTAACTGGAGCTTAAACGGTAACCTGACCCTGGTCCAATCAGTCATCGATATGACCAGCGTGGAATACAATTCCCGGTTGACGTACGAAAAAGATGGGCAAACAATTGACCAGACCCGGCAAATGGCTGGTCAGGCACCCTATGTAATCAATGTGGGTATGACCTATTCTGATATAGAAAGTGGCTTTGAAGCCGGTCTTTTTTATAATGTAAAAGGGCCGACACTCGCTATTGTCGGTGCAGGGTTGTTCCCGGATATCTACGATATTCCTTTTCACAGCCTAAACCTGAGTATCAATAAAAAATTCGGGCAAGAACAAAGGACCACCGTTGATTTTACCATTTCTAATATACTGAATGATCGTCGGGAGACTTTCTACCAGGCATTCCGGGCTGAGGATCAAGTCTTTAACAGTCTGAACCCGGGTATTACCGTCGGACTCGGTATGAAGTATTCTTTTTGATCGTATTCGATTCTTGGAAACAAGCAAATAATAGCGTTGTTGCGAGGTGGGAAACAGAGCTGTGTTCAATCTACAAATCTACCTTGCAGCAACGCTATTTTTATGTCCCGTACAGGGGACTTTCTCCAGTAGCTAAAACGCGTAGGCGTAACCCGCCAGCTGTTGCGGTAAGAATTCTGACAGGAATATCCGGACGGCTCCGGCTACAGCCAGTTCTGCGAGCATCTGCGCCGGGCAGCTGTAGGCTAAGATCTCACCCTGTCCCCGGAGCCCCAACCCGACGAAATACTGATGCTGGCCCCACGAAACGAGGTGTATCTGCCTAAACTTCAAACTATTACACAAGTAGATCCTCGCCCTCCTGGGATCTACTTTTTAAAAAATATATCTTGACACATGCTAGTGCTGGAAAGTGGGTAAAAAGCGGACAGATTCGCAGCTAATACCTGATCTCGCCAGCGGGGCGCTTACCCATTGTGGGTGAGCAGCTTGGCGATGCAGACCTGGAAATTGAAAATTCCCGGTGCGGGGGTGTACCAGCTGCAAACGAGCGGGGAGGCAGTCCTTCCCTCACTTCCGCAGCAGCGTCCGGACTCGCAGGAAATTCATGCGGTCAACTGCCTGAGCAGGTCTTCCCAAGGCGCTGCGATCTGCCATTCGCGCACCTGCTCGTAGCAGCGCTCCCGGCTGACGGGCTCATAGTCTTGCTCATCCATGAGTTGCTGGAGGGTAGTCGCAGGCCGAATCGGGCGCACGGCTTCTTCCCACTCAGGCTACGGCCAGTCCGGTATCTTTGCGCATGGAAGGATGATGAAAGGCGAGCACCAGGTCGGACTTAGCGACGCCCTGATCGAGCAACATCTGCGCGATAACGAGGTCGGTGCCGTCGTGTTGGAGCCACACTTTGCCGTCGGCGGCCAGGTCGATGTGCAAGAAGCAGCCATACACTCTTTTCACGCCCTTCCAGCCGTTGGAAAACAGCAGGTAATGGCCGCCTTCCGTATCGCGGATGACCTGGGTTTCGACCGGATCGTTTTCCACGTGAAAGGCCTCCATGATTTCCTTCATGACAGCCTCGATGATGCGGCGGTGGGTTTGTTGTTTTTCTTTGGTCAGGGTTTCCATTGTTCCAGGCTTTGAGATTCAATGTCATATACTACGAGGCTGATCCGGCTTCGTTCAAGGGTTTCGGCAGCCAGACTTTCTCGGAAAAAGTTTTGATATACAGATTGGGGAACCGCCAGAAAGAGCTTTCGCTCTGGCGCCTCGGCCTCCAGGGCAACCTGATAGTAAATGGATTGCCCCACAGCGGCATAGAAATCGGTCAAAATAGAAAAGCCCACAAAGCTTTTGATCTCTACTGCAATTTTTTGCCCCTCTTTTTCTGCGCCGATCAGCTTCTCTGCCCCCAGGTCGATCTTGATGTTCCGGCCTTGTGCACTCAGTTTCAGCGGATCATCGGTGATGGCCCAGCCGTCTTTTTCCAGTGCCGTGCGAACGATTTGATGATAAGTAACGCTCAAAAAATAAATTCCGCTTTTGACTTGATCTCTTGCACGCATCCTGCGTCAGAAAAAGCTTCGTTTGGCCCGCCAAACTCAGTTTTTCTTCCTTGGCTGCGCACAAGATCTCGGCGCAAAATCAGGAGGTTATTTTTCTCGCGTTACTAAATGTCTTTCGCGGCCATATCTGGGGTTTATTTCGCTGCGGTGAGTTGTTTGAAGATAGCACTTTCTCACCGTTCATTCAAAGCCGAAGTATGGTCGATCACCACGCTCATGCTTTTCGTCGCTTGAGGGTTTCGATGTCGGCCATGAGGTCGGCGGCATCGTAGTTGATCGGGATGCCCCGGTCGCCCAGCAACTGCTGGAAAACCACGTAGGGCAGGCCTGCATAGCGTGCTGCCTGGCCCAGCGACCAAGCCTGCCGCTGGTACATCAGGAGGGCGACTTCGCGCCGGATGTCGGCAGTCAGCGTTTGATCCAGCGGATCTGCGTCGGGGATATGAAGGGTCAGCATAGGAACAAGATTGTGAAGTAAATATTTTCAAAGATACAAAAAAGCGGACAGATTCGCAGCCAATACCTGACCTCTGACCTCGCCAGCGGGGCGCTTACCCATTGGCGGGTGAGCAGCTTGGCAATGCAGACCTGGAAATTGAACATTCCCGGTGCGGGGGTGTACTAGCTACAAACGAGCGGGGGAGGGAATCCTTCCCTCACTTCCGCAGCAGCACCTTGATCTTCGCCAAATCCTCCGCCTTCACCCCCGCCGCCTCCAGTTCCCGGACCCTCGCCAGCAACTTCTCCCGCTCTTCCGCCGTCGTCTCCGGAAAGCGCCGCATCAGGTTATCTACCGTCTGGTAGGCAACATGGTAGAGGCTATTGACAAAACACGCAATCGCCCAATCCTGCAGTTCTTCTTGACTGAATTTGTCGAGGTAGCAGTCTGGGAGGCTTTCAATAGGATTGTATATTAAGAAATACGTATTGCTGTAAACACCAAAGGCTCTCCAGTCATTACCAAATGAGGTCATACACAGCATGTCTCCCATGTCCACAGGAAGATTGCTTAGTTGACAAAGCTTTTCAGAAACATGGGCTACTTGATTCATCCGAAGATCAAAGCATTCAAGCATTTTCAATGCCTCAATACCGTCAGGCAGCTCAGTTATGCGATTTTGCCAAAGATTGAGGCTTTTTAGTTTTTTTATTGAGAATATCTGTTTAGGAAAATTTTCCAATTTATTATAACTTATATCTAAATCAGTTAATTGGCTCAATTGCCCGATCTCAGGCGGCAGGCTGCTCAGGTCATTGCTGGACAGACCCAACACCTTCAACTGGCTCAATTGCCCGATCTCCGGCGGTAGGGTGCTCAGTTGGTTGTCGGACAAATCCAACTGCTGCAACTGGCTCAATTGCCCGATCTCCGGCGGCAGGGTGCTCAGGTCATTGCTGCCCAGATACAACGTCTGCAACTGGCTCAATTGCCAGAGTACCGGCGGCAGGGTGCTCAGGTCATTGCTGGACAGATTCAACGTCTGCAACTGACTCAATTGCCCGATCTCCGGCGGCAGGGTGCTCAGGTCATTGCCGGACAGATTCAACGTCTGCAACTGGCTCAATTGCCAGAGTACCGGCGGCAAGGTCGTCAATTGAGTGCTCGACAGATCCAACCTCTGCAACTGGCTCAATTGCCCGATCTCAGGCGGCAGGGTGGTTAGGTCATTGCCGGACAGAACCAATTCCTGCAACTGGCTCAATTGCCCAATCTCCGGCGGCAGGGTGATCCGTTTATTGCGTCCCAGATCCAACTGCTGCAACTGGCTCAATTGCCAGAGTACCGGCGGCAAGATCGTCAGTTGATTGCCGGACAGAACCAACTGCTGCAACTGACTCAATTGCCCGATCTCCGGCGGCAGGGTGGTCAGGTGATTGCCGTACAGATCTAACGTCTGCAACTGGCTCAATTGTCCAATCTCCGGGGGCAGCGTCCTTAGTTGATTGTATCTCAGAACCAACTGCTGCAACTGGCTCAATTGCCCGATCTCCGGCGGCAGGGTGGTCAGGTCATTGCTGGACAGACCCAACTGCTGCAACTGGCTCAATTGCCCGATCTCCGG
>CAYXJG010000005.1:0-32537 GCA_964465285.1 uncultured bacterium | reverse complement strand
TCCGGCGGCAGGGTGCTCAGTCGGTTGTAGCGCAAATTCAGATGTTGTAATTGGCGAAGCTGTCCTATGCTGGCGGGTAGGTGTTGCAGCTTACCTCTATTATTGTATTCCCCATACGCCAAGATCACCTTCAACTGCCCAAACTCCCCCAGATTCTCCGGCAAGCTGTCGGGTCGGGTAAGATGCAGGTCCAGGGCCTCGGTCTCCGGCCCCAGCTCCGCCAGGCTCTCCGCCAGCAGGTAGGCCACGCCTGTGGTGTCGAGCAGGTATTTTTTGCCGTCCTTTTTCACCCGCGCAAAGCCATCCTCCGTCGAGAAGGGCGTGGCCTCCTCATAGTCAAAGGCGATTACCTCCTGCCCATTCCGGTCGATGTAGCCGTAGCGATATTTAGGGCCGTATTCGTTTCCTATATTTTTAAGTGTCAGCCCAAACTTCCCCTGATAAAAATACAGCTGGTCCAGCACGCGGTTGGCGACGGCGAGGGCCGAGTCGGCGCGCTGCCGCTCTCGCTCGGCCTTTGTCTTCTCCCCCTCGATCAGCGCAAAGGTCTGCCGGATGAGGTCCGCGATCTGCGGACGGTTTGCGGGGTATTCGTCTTGCAGGAGCAGGAGCTTTTCGATGGCGGGCTGGTAGCGGCGGGCTTCGATGTCCTGCATGGCGCGGGCGATCAGGGCCTCGCACTGCGCGGCGGCGCTGAGGGCGCTCAGGCTGAGGAAGAGAGAGAGGAGGAGGGCTTTCATGGGCGTAGGGTATTTTTGAGGGAATCGACCAGGTGTTGGTAACGGTCGCGCTCCTTGCGGGCCTGCGCTACCTCCTGCTCGATCCGGCGAATTTGGGCAGGCATGTCGCTAAAGAGCTTCCGATAGCGGATCAGGGCCTGCTCGCGCTCGTGCAGGCTGCGCTCGGCACTGTTGCGCTTTTCTTGGTTGGTTTCGAGCAGAGCCTGGTTGGCGAGGCGGAGCCGCAGTTCGACCTCGCCCCGCAGGGAGTCAGCCGCAGCCTGGGCGGCGAGGGCCTCTTGGGTCTTGAGGTCCGCCTCCTTGCGTGCACTCTCCGCCTCCGCCTGCTGCCGGAAGGCATAGGCCGTGAGCGACACAGCGCCAAGCAGGAGCAGCAGCACCCCCCCCACGATGCCTGCCAGACGACGGATGCGCCTGCGGGTGGCGGCGCGCTCCTCGGCGGCGAGGCGGGCGGCTTTGGCCTGCTGTACGGGGGCCACGAGGGTGTCGTGGGAGATTTCGTAGCTGAAGCCGCCCACGGTGTTGGCTTCGCGGCGGATGAGGTAGCTGCGCTCCAACTGCCGCAGCAGTTCCTCGCCCAGGCCAAGGGCGGCAAACTGCCCGATGAGGGCGCGGCCGTCCACGCTCATGCGGCGGCCTTCGCCGGTGGCGGGGTCGGTGGCGAGCAGGCCGTCTTCGAGCACGCGCTGGGCGGCGTGGCGCTGCGCAGCGGGGATCTCGTCGAGCTTGCTGCGGTAGTAGGTTTCGTAGAGGTTGTGGAAGTCGGGCAGGTCGTCAAGGTCCACATCGGGCAGGCCGTTGGCGTCGCGGTCGGGCACGCGGCCCTGGCGCACGGCTTTTTCGATCTCGGCGCAGACGATCTGCAACTGGAAGGCCTCGATGCCCCCGGCGGCCCCGGCGCTCAGTTCCTGCTCGATGCGGTCCAGGGCGGCGAGGGTGTATTCGAAGGGCGGACTGTGGAAGTGGGTTTCCCAGCTTTCGGCCGCGTCCTGCCCCAGCAGGGCGGGCTGCACCATGGCCTCGCGGGCCTGGGCGGGGCGCAAGGGCTTGAGTTCGTAGCGCTTGTGCAGGATGGCAGGCAGCACGTCTTTCATGCTGTCGAGCAGGCTCATGCGGTCGCTGCGGATGGAGAGCAGGGCCTTGGCGGGCAGGGGCTGCACGGCGCGGCGCAGTTGCTCGGGGTCGAGGCGGTCGAGTTGCTCACGGATCCCGGCGGGCAGGGTGGTGTAGAGCAGT
The DNA here is from genome assembly GCA_964465285.1 of uncultured bacterium. Lineage (GTDB taxonomy): Bacteria > Cyanobacteriota > Cyanobacteriia > CAKZMO01 > CAKZMO01 > JBCCWF01. Next base: position 30,561 of record CAYXJG010000005.1, on the reverse strand, counting down.
TCGGCGAGCTGGCGTCGAAAGGCCTGCTGCTGCTCGGCGGGGTAGGAAAAAAATTCTTCAAACTGGTCGAACAGCAGCACAAACTGCGCCTGACCGGGCTGTTGGCGCTGCTTGAGCAAAGACCAGAGGCGGTCGCCTGCCGGCACAAAGTCCGGGTCCGCCGCCGGGGGCAGGGCCTCGATGCGCTTGCGCGTGGTCTCCAGCGGCGAAAACGACTGCCCCTCGACATAGACGCCAAACCGCACTTCGATGGGCGTAAACTGGAAGGCGGTCGGCTGCGCCGGGTCGGTGAGCCGGGGCACGATACCCGCGCTGAGCAGGGAGCTTTTGCCGTAGCCCGATTTGCCAAAGAGCACCACGAGCTTTTCCAGCATCAGGAAGTCGTGCAGGTTGTCGATGTCCGCATCCCGCCCGAAAAACAGGTCTCGGTCGCTGGTTTTGAAGGGCTGTACGCCGGGGTAGCGGTTGCGGAGCATGGGAGTGGGTTAGAGAACCTGTAAGTTAAGGTGATGGGCCATAGGGTCGAAGTCCCGGTCTGTGTGAAGCAGCGTATGGTTATGCTCTACACAAAAAGTGCCGATGAGCATATCAATGGTTTTCCGAACGGTAACTCCTCTACTTCTGAGCAGGTGGTAGTTTTTGGCACTTTTCAGGGCCAGCGTTTTGCCCACCATGTCAAAACAAGGCAAATAAGACAAGTGCAGCTCTGCCTGATCGTGGTCTTCTTGATTTCGGAATCCTTGCAACACTTCCGCCAGAATCAGATCACCGATGGCGACTCGATTTTTTTCTAGCAGCGTTTCTAACAAGTTCGTTTCTCTGGTGATTTTCCCATTGAAAAAATTGATCCAGACACTGGAATCGACGATCGTCATCAATTGGTTCTTGATGCTTCCAGGTCGCCGTCCCACTTGAGTTTTCCCCTCAGTTCCAGCAAGGCTTGTTGGTGCAGCATCTGCACATACAACTTTAGCGCTTCCTCCACCACCGCTTTCTTGGTGGACAGGCCGCTCATGTCAAGCGCTTGTTGCATCAGTTCCGGGGAAATAGAAATGTTGGTTCGCATAGGGTTCATTGGTTGATTGATACACCTAAAATTAGAAAAATATACACCTTATTCCAATTTTTTTGCCAGCTCCACCACGTTGCGGCGCACCCGCGCCAGCATGATGCCGAGGTGCTCCTGGGTGCTGGTGCCATCGGTTTGGAGGCGCTCGTGCTGGTGGTATTCGGATTCGGTGAGGGTGAGCAGATCGCGGTCCTCGTTGTCCAGTTGTGCGGCAAATATTTTCAGCATCTGAAAGGCAGCGGGAAAGTCGGCGCGCTCCACGAGCTGCACGATGGCGGTGGCTGTGGGCGAGAGGGCATCCACCACCTGCCGCAGGGAACTGGGATAGCGGGCGGCAAAGCGCTCGTACAATTCGTCCAAAAACTCCAGCCCGGCCCCGATGTATTTTACGTTGAACTGCTGGAGGAAAAACGCCTGCGAATCGGGGTCGCTGAAGCGGGTCTTGAGGGCGTAGTTGCGGCTGTTGTTGGAGAAGCGGTTGGCGTTCATGTTGAGGTAGCGCAGGAAAAGCTGCGTGTACCAGCGCTCGAAGTGAAAGCCCACAAAGATGTAGGTGGTGGTTTTGAGCAGGGGCAGGCGCAGCTCGTTGGGGATGTTGAGGTCGGCGAGCAGCACCTTGAGCATCTGGAAGAGGTCGTCGTAGTCGAGCAGCAGCGATTCGCGGTCTTCGTAGCTGCCGCAGAGGTTGTAGAGCAAGGGCTTGTCGCGGCGGGACCGCTCAATGGCGTATTCGCCGACCTTGTATTGGCTGGAGAAATAGTCAAACTGGCAGGGCAGGCGGTAGCGGGCAAAGGCGTCGAGCAGGAGCTTGTCGGGATTGGCCGAGACGATGAGGGGAAAGGGCAATTCGACCATTCTCTGGATCACCGCCGCTTCCTGCTTCACGTTCTTGTACCAGCGGGCCGCCTCCTTCTGAGCGGTGGTCTTCGCTTCGCTGTCGGCAAAGAGAAACAAGCCCTCCCGGGCGTAGCTGTGCAACAACTTATCGCCGAGCTTATCCCGCAGCAACGTGCCCAGCTCTGCCTGCGCCCCAGGCAAAAAGCCATGCCCGAGCAGCAGCACGGCATTTTGTTCTTCAATATCATCGAGCAGGTCTTCCCAGTCGAGGTCTTCCATGGGGGCGGATAAATTAGGTTAGCGTCTTTGTAGTGGGTAAAGATGGGAAAATTTCATCAAAAATCACCGTGGGGGCAGGGCGTGTTCTGTCAGCGCAGGGACAGTAGGGACAGGGCATGCCCTGTCCCTACACAAAACCGACAACATGAACGCTACCCGCCCCTGGCACCAACAAAATCGGGGCAAGCCTATATTCAACTGATCGTTTGATTAGTTGAATAAGAAATTTCCCCTGGACAAACGCCCCTACAAAGACGCCGCCTACAGCTACATCGCCCAGGTAGCCCAGGCCCTGGCTCAGGGCCACCGCTTGGAGCTGCTCGACCTACTGGCCAATGGCGAAAAACGCGTGGATGAGATCGCCGCCGAGGCAGGGCTGAGCGTGGCCAACGCCTCGCGGCACCTGCAGATCCTGCGCCAGGCAGGCAACGCCCGCTACTACCGCCTCGCGCGGCCCGAGGTCCACGCCCTGTGGCTGGCCCTGCTGCTGCTGACCGGGGCCACGACCTTCTGGCAGGTGGCGGCCCTCTCGGCCCTGCTGGGCCTGGGCAGGCGGTGGTCTATCCCACCTTTCTGGCGGGGGTGTCCGACTACGCCCCACCGCAGCAGCGCGCCGAAAGCATCGGGGTCTTTCGCCTGTGGCGCGACCTGGGCTACGCCGTAGGCGCCCTGCTCACCGGCCTGGTGGCCGATAGCCTGGGCCTGGGTGCCGCAGGGGTGGTCATCGCGGGGCTTACCCTGCTCTCGGCAGCGGTGGTGCAGGGCCGGATGGGGAGGCCCCCTCAGGTCAAGGATGTGGCAAAGCGTGATGATGGGTGAGGAGTGGGAGGGAGGAAAGGTTTACTCCTTCGTTGTCGCTCTTCCACTGTGATACGGTGGGCGAAGACCTCCACCGGGCCAGAGCAATTATCGGTGAGCAGGTTGATCGCAAGCTGTTGGGTATGATGATGCAAATGATTGCTGACCATTCTGGTGCCGAATGCTACCAGGCCATACCTTCATTAGCCCTACTGGTCCTCGCAATCAATTTTTTCCGCGAATCCTTTTGGGTTCGCGGGGCGTGGTGCGCCTGTACGTCCTGTCCCAGCGTTATTCACACCTTTCTAAAGTGTGCCCCCAAATCAGTGAAAACTCCATATTTTGCTTTTTTTACCACCACTCCCTGGTACTCACCATACCTCTCCAAGGGGGGGGTGCCAAAATCCTGATGCTTGGCATCTATTTTGATGGTAATGGGACGTTCTGAGACGTGGTGAATGTTACCAGTGAAATAATTATCCACCAGGCGCGGTGCTGCATTTTCCCAAAACTCGATCGTTGGGTATTGCCAGCCCATATGACGATATGACACAAAGGCAAACAAGCCCCCCACTTTGGCGACCAATCCTTTTTCTTTGGGCTCCACCACCCTGAAAGTCATCCTCTCTTGATTGGCGTATGCCTGCTTGATCTTCAGCAGCAAATCTTGCAGGTAAGCCTTATCGTGGGGGACATTGTGATTAGATTCGCTATTTTCTGTCATTTCTTCCAATATTCAACTATTTTGGGTGCGCGTGGCAAGGTCCTGAGGTATGGCTAGGGCTGGCGGAAAAGTACTGGCTTCATGGTCAAAGGCTTTCTGCCGACAGCACGAACGTCCATAGGCAAAAGCCAAATTAGTGAACATCTGCTACAAATCCCCTCCTCTGCGGCAGGGCAAAAGCACCTACGAAAAGTCGGAATAAAAACCTACTGATCAGCGTTTCCAGCCGTCGATCTGGCTAGTTGGGGGGATTCTCATCCCCTGATCGGTCGGATCGGCGTCCGAGAAAGCAGGCTCCACCGGCTTCCTCCCAAGGCGGATGCGAGCACCGGAAACCCGGTGGAGCACGCTAGCAAGTCTGTAAAAACTATTTGGCTTGGGAATCCGTCTCAAACTCCAACTCCGGCAAGCCCGCCACAATCTCCACCGTCTGCACACTCACGTTGATGATGCTCAGCAGCAAATCCAAAGTGTAGCGCGGATTGCCTACCTCATCTGCCCAATCGTTGGGGTCGTTTTTGATGCCGCTTTTCTTATCTGTTTTTACTTGGTATCGTTCCATGATCCACTCGATGGCTGATTTGCCGTTGACTACATATTCGTACGCTTTGGCCGGGATGTTGGATACCACTATCTTGCTGTTGTAAATGATGCTGTCCTTTTGACCTTTTTTGGGGAAGCGCATCTTCTCGACTCTGAAATGGCCTGAACCATCTCCCGAAACTTCCACCCCTTCATAAGGCGGCACCGCTTCGTAGTTGATATGCAGGTCTGCCAACTTTCTGCCTGCCTTGCTAAAGGCCCAAAAATCCCGCACATCTTCTACCAAGGGAATGCGGGGCAGCATTTTCTTTAAATCATTGGCAAAGGCGGTGCGGTAATCAGGGCTGTGTAAGATACCATAGACGTAGTAGAAAACATCTTCCTTGCTTACGTTCTTCCCATAAACCCTTTTAGCTCGTTCCAAAATAAAGTCCGAAACCCCGTCCCTGCGGATATATTCGCTATCTCCTGATGCATCAAAAAGACTGGGGCTGTTCTTTTGGCGCTCTTCGTAATAGTACAGAGGGAAGCATTGGTCAGTATCTAAAGTGTGATAATTTGGAATCACATTTGTTATAAGCGAAGAAAAATCTTTACTAGCACCTTTTCCTGAAATAATAATCAATAGATTATCTGTACCTAATTCGGGGAATATCTTAGGTAATTGATAGGTTCTATGAATCACTGTTTTATCATAGCATAGAAACTGCTTGAAGTATGGTCTATATAAAGCCTTACCAATTCGGTTTTTATCAACTGAATATTTCAGACCTTTTTTAGCGTCCCGCAGAAATATATCTGTCCAACTAATTTTTGTAGAGTCATATTCGACAAAATTTTTAATTGAAAGATTTGGGTTACTTTTTCTCTGGGTTTGATACTTTACTGACTGTTGATTGAAAAAATCAAGCATCTCATCAATTTTTTCACCAACTATTTGATGAGAAGAATTATAAACAAAATAGTCTCTTCCACTTGCAAGACCGTTTGTATAAGCAACAAAATAAGATTTACACTTTAAATCATATTTACTTTCAGGCGCCATTGGGATAAAGGTATCAAACACATCATTGCGTTGGTTGAGCCAATCGCCATGTTCATTCGGTTTGAGCGTTTTCCATTTCATTTCGGCATTTGCTACCGTTCTGAATTTGCTCACAATCGCTAATTTTTCTTCACGGCTTAGGTAATCGCCAATATCGTGGTAATGAATGGTTGCCTGTTTGTTGGTGGCTTTTGGATTTTTCACCAAAAGGGTAACTGCGATAGGCGTTCTCGAACCCGAACCAAAGATTTTACCGCCTTCTTTTCGGCTGAGCTCGCCACTGGTGCGTTGGTTCCCCCGCAGGTTAAATACCCAAATACTGGAAAATTCTTTTTCAATGGCTTTGCGGAAACCATCCGTGCTGTTGCCATCTAACCATGCGCCATTGCTCACAAAGGCAATCACACCACCGTTTTTGGGGTCTAAACGGTCGGTACTCCAACGGAATGCTTTGATGTAAGCATCATACAAAGATTTGTTCAGTCCTGCGGAAGAAAGCTTTGCATAGGTGTTGGAAATACGTCCATCCAGCTTTGCGTAATTCTGATTAGCTGCATTGTCATTGGCAGACTTTTGCCCAATAGAATAGGGTGGATTCCCCATAATTACTCGAATAGGTGCTGTTTTCTGTTTAAGAATTCTTTCGCTATTTTTTGAAAAGGTTTTATCTGTTTTATACTGAGTAGTAGATGTTTCATCCAATTGAAAAGTATCGGTTAAGACTATGCCTTCAAAAGGTGCGTACTCGCTTTTCTCGCCCAACTGGTCGTGATACGCATTTTCAATATTTACCGCCGCTATGTAATAAGCCAAAAGCACGATTTCATTAGCGTGGAGTTCGTGTTGGTATTTTCGGGCAAGGTCTTTTCCATCAATCAAGCCACTTTGCAGCAAACGGGTGATGAAGGTACCCGTTCCGGTAAAGGGATCGAGGATGTGAATATTTTCATCTGAAATGCTGCGTCCAAATTCCTGCTTCAAGACATCATTTACCGAATGGATGATGAAATCCACCACTTCCACCGGAGTATAAACAATGCCCAATTGCTCCACCATTTTCGGGAAGGCGGTTTTAAAGAATTTATCGTACAATTCAATGATAATTCGCTGCTTACCTTCTGCATTGTCAATGCCTTCAGCACGTTTACGCACCGAATCGTAGAACTTTTGCAGGGTTTCGGATTCTTCGGCTACCGATTTGCCTTCCAAAGCATCCAACATGCTTTGCATGGCAGTGGAAACTGCATTGCTTTTTACAAAGGAATAGCCTTCAAACAAGGCTTCAAAAATTGGCTTGGTGATGATGTGCTGCGCCAACATATCAATGGCCTGAGATTCCGAAATGCTCGGATTGATGTTTTTCTGTAATCCTGCCAAGAAATTATCAAATGCCTTGCGTTGGTCGGTTTTGGTTTCAATCAAGTGTTTGATGCGTTCAATCTGGCGGTCGGCAATCTGGGCAACATCTTTTGCCCATTGTTCCCAATACCTGCGGTCGCCCACTTTTTGCACCATGCGGGCAAATACCACCGATTGCAATTGCTCAAACTGTAAAGCCATTTGGCGGTTGATGTCTTTGGTGGTTTCGTAAGCTGCTCCGTCTTCATTTACTTCGAAAGGAGCGCCATCACCATCAAAAGAATATTCAGGCCTTCCCACCAAAATATTGTTGGGTTTCTTCCTGTTCAATTCCAATTTATTTACCGTTGCATTGAAACGGTCATCATGCGCACGAAGAGCATTGAGTACTGTCCAAACTACTTTGTAGCGTTCGTTATCGTCAAGGGCTTTGTCGGCTTCTACATCAGCAGGAACAACTACGGGAATTACAATATAGCCGTATTTTTTACCTGGAGATCTTCGCATTACCCGCCCAACCGATTGCACCACATCTACCTGAGAATTTCGGGCAGAAAGGAACAGCACGGAATCCAAAGATGGTACATCCACACCTTCGCTGAGTACCCGCACATTGGTAATAATGCGGCATTCATTGTCTTCTGTTTCTTCTTTGAGCCAAGATAACATTTGGTCTCGCTCGGGAGCGGCCATAGTGCCGTCCATATGTTTTGAAGCCACACTTACCATTTGTTCTTTTTTCTCGGCTGGCAGTGAACTTAAATAGGCATCTGTGGCAGTATTGTAAGTAGCAGTAATTTTCTTGGAAGTGGCAATGTTGGCACAAAAAGCCACTGCACGTTTCATGGGTAAAGGGTCAGCTTCTTTGGTGCTGCCGTCATCTCCCAAAAACTGTTTGCTAAGGGCGTTGATACAGCCAATAAGTTTGGAAGCATCATCCGTGGTAATTTCCGTTTCTTTATCGGCAATCATGCGCTGCACGGCAGGTGGAACATCCTTATCGTTCAGGGTTAAAATCAGCACCTTGTAATCGGTAAGCAAATCCCGTTCTACCGCTTCACCAAAACCAATGCGGTACATTTCTTCGCCATACAAAGCAGGGTCGTCCATGGAGCAAAGAATGGCTTCTGCCTGGGCGGCTTTACTTTTGGTATTGTCGTCATACAGCCGGGGCGTAGCGGTCATGTAGAGCCGCTTTTTGGCCTTGATGAAATCCGCATCATGCACTTTTGTAAAAGCGGATTCATCTTCTCCTGCCAAGGATACGCCTGTAGTACGGTGGGCTTCATCACAAACAATCAGGTCAAATTCTGGAAAGCCATTTTTGAGCAATACTTTTTGCGCTCGTGCAATTACCTCAATGGATTGATAAGTTGAAAAAACTACCGTCATGCCAGGTTTTCCTGACTTTTTGATTTGCTCGAATTGGTTCAGAATATAATCTGAATCCGTTGAGGCTGGGAAAGCTAAATCAACTATACTGAACGAATCAGAATCGTCATTTTTCTTTTTCTGCCTGGTGATGGCCGGGTCAGAACAAATGGCAATGGCATTGATGGGTTCGTTGGCGTCTGCACTCCATTCACGCAAGGTTTGTCCGAGTAGGGCAATGGAAGGAACCAGAAACAGAATCAACCCTTTCCCGTCTGTTTCATTTTCTGCTATTCGAAGAGCGTTAAATGTTTTTCCCGTGCCACAAGCCATGATGAGTTTGCCACGGTCGTGAGATTTAAAATGTTCGTGAGTGTTATCGAGGGCTTCTTTTTGATGTGGTCGTAGTGTCTTTTTAGGCGTTCTGGCGGCTTCACCGTGTACACCATCTTCCAATTTATTCCAATCAACAGGCGATTCAATTAAGTCAAACAAGTTGATCCGGGTAACTGGCGGGTTTTGGTTGCGGATGGCTTGCTCTGCATTGTTACCCCATTTGTTGGTGGTGGAAATCCAAAGCCTCTGTGCAAACCGTGTCGTTTGCCCGTGCTCGTTTTTGAATTCCCGGCTCGAAGTAGAGAGGAAGCTGTCAACCGCTGGTTTGTCTATTCGAGAATTTGCTTGAAAGCATTTGCACTGGATGGCCCAATATTCACCTTCCTGGGTCAGGGCCACCAGGTCAATGCCGGTATCGCCCCTACCCAATTCGATGTTGCCCGGAAATTCACTCCACAGCCATACATGCTTGAATTTGAAGGCATATTTCGGGTCGGTCCGTAAGTAGGCTTGCATCAGTCTTTCGAAGCGGTCGCCTTTGTCACGTTCTGAGAAGGCGATTTTACGGTATTTGTCTAATATTTTTTGAAAGGTCATTGTTGGGAGAGATGGCTGAACCAGAACGAATAATGCAACTAAGCTACGATAATGTTAGGTAGAATTGCAATGGCAGGTCCAGCGCCTGCCCTGTCCCTCCTCTCCATCAGCACCATGCACCTGGCCAAGGGATTGGAATTTCGCGCTGTGGCGGTGATGGCCTGTGATGATGAGGTGATCCCGGCCATGGCCCGCATCGAGGCCATCGGCGATGAAGCCGACCTCGACGAGGTCTATCAGACCGAGCGGCACCTGCTCTACGTGGCCTGTACGCGGGCGCGCGATCGGTTGCTGGTCAGCAGTGGCGACCTGCCCTCGGAGTTTCTGGAAGATTTGCAGGAGAAGGGGCGGCGGTAGGGGTAGGGTAGGGTAGAGGTAGGGTTAGGGTAGGGCCAGGGCATGCCCTGGCCCTACTGATCCTGGAAGGCGAGTCGCCCTACGACATCTTCGTACGCTGGAAGCCCCTCGCCGATCAGCCCCTCGGCTGGGAGCCCGACCTCAACGACGGCGTCCGTCTCAACATCCGGCCCTTCGTGCAGGTCGGCATCCTCCGCAAAACATTCAACGTGAAGTGGGGCAAAGACCGCGGCAAAAGTTCCCCCGGCGCACCCTGGGGCGAGGAGCGGGATAATAATCGGCATGTGGGGCTGGCGGAGAAGCGGCGGGCTGAAAAATCGTAGGGGCGCCCCAAGGCAAGTGCGAAGTGCGACCCCGATGGGGTCGAGGAAAAAACGCTATTAACTACAAAGTTTCGACCTTTACAAGGCCGACAACAGGGCAGCCTTAAAAGTCGCTCTGGCACTTCAACCCCATCGGGCTTGAACCTTTGTAGCTCCAGGCGCCCCCTTTTTATTCGACCCCAGCGGGGTCGCACCTGTTTCTGATGTCTTTGGGATTGCCTTGTTGGCCACCCACCTAGACTTGCCCTTGCGTGCTATCTGTCTTATCTACTAAAATCAGAGAGACTGCCAGACTTGAGGGTAAAAAAAGCATATATTTACTGTATGTTCTACAGAAGGAAAGTCACACTGGGGTTAATCGAGCTACTTGAGGGAGAAGTAGAAAAACTTCGTTTCCAGAAACTGCTGTTTTTGTATGCGATGAAGAAGCCGCAGCCGGAATATGATTTTATTCCCTACAAATTTGGGTGTTACTCCTACTCCGCCAAAGCCGATATGAACACCATGGTGAAAAAGGGGCAACTGACTGAATCGGAAAACCAGTATGAAAAAGTGGATACGACCCAGTATTTAGGCCAACTAAAGCCTGCGGATCGTCAGCTCCTGCAAGACGTGGTTTCGGATTATGGTCACATGAGCAGTCATGCCCTGATCAAGCATACCTATGTGAATTTTCCGTTTTATGCCATACGCAGCACGATTGCGAGAGAGGTTTTGCCCGGCTCATTGTACGCACGGGTAGAACAGGCCACCCCCAAGGCGGAAGAGACGGCTTTGTTCACGCTTGGGTATGAAGGGATTTCTCTGGAAATGTATTTGCAGAAGCTCATTCGTAACAACGTCAAGCTCTTGGTGGATGTGCGTAAAAATCCAATGAGCATGAAATTTGGTTTTAGCAAAACCCTGCTAAAGCGCTATTGCAACAGTGTAGGAATCGAGTACCAGCACATTCCTGAAGTAGGCATCATCTCAGACAAACGGCAACAGTTAAAGACGCAAGCAGACTACGATCGATTGTTTGCAGACTACCGCCAAACCACCTTGCAGGAAACCTCAGCCGCACAACATCAGATACTGGGTTTACTCAAAACCTACAAGCGCATCGCCTTGACCTGTTTTGAAGCCGAGCCTTGTCAGTGTCATAGAACGCATTTGGCACATGCTATCGTGAATCTCCCTGAATTCAAATATGAACTCGTACACCTTTGAAGCATGGCGATGATCAGAGTGCTCATCACAGTAAAAACCTACCCCACGCTTTCGTTCAAGTATGATGAGTTGGTTTGTACCGCTGGTTTCCGTGAAGATGGGACCTGGATCAGGATTTATCCTGTTCCTTTTCGCAGGCGGGCCTACCACGAGCAATACAAAAAATACGACTGGATTGAGCTGGACCTGGTGAAGAATACCCGTGATTTTTGGCCCGAAAGTTTTCGCCCCAAGTACACGGATTCTGAAATCAAGGTCATCGGGCACATAAATACGGCTCACAATTGGGAAGAGCGAAAAAGAAGGTGCTTAGGGAAGGTTTATCACAATTTATCAGCGTTGATTGCAGAAGCCAAGGACAAGCAAGTCTGCACCTCATTGGCTGTGTTCAAACCAACTGAGGTGTTGGACTTCTATGCTGAACCCGTAGATAGAGAGTGGGGCAGGACAAAACTAGACCAGCTCAATCAGCTCAACCTGTTTGAACTCAACAGAAGGGGTGAATTCGAAGTAGTCCGAAAACTCCCCTACAAATTCAAATTTCGCTTTAGAGACGATGAGGGAAAAGAGAGCAATATGATGATCGAGGACTGGGAAACCGGTCAGCTTTACTGGAATTGTCTTTTCCGGCATGAAGGAGATGAAAGCAAGGCCATCGCCGACGTGCGCAACAAGTACTTTGATGACTTCGCCAAGACCAAAGACCTGCATTTTTATTTGGGAACCACACAGGCACATCACCACCGTTCACTTAACCCTTTCATGATTATCGGAACCTTTCATCCTAAGATTGACAACCAATTAAAGCTCTTTTGACGTGGCTAAGAAAGCTAAATGCCTGCACCTACTCGAAAAGTCCGTCCACGCGGCCCTATCAGCCATCGAGATCTACAACAAGCCCGATTTCAAATATCGAGAAGAGAGCTTTTCCATTCTGATGGTCAATGCCTGGGAGCTGCTACTGAAAGCTCGCATCCTTCAGCAGAACAACAACAAGCTAACCAGCATCTACGTCATCGATCCCAGTAAAAAACGGAAGGACGGTACGCCTTTCAAAAAACCCAAATACAAGACCACCCGCTCCGGGAATTACCTGAGTATCGAGGTAACCAAAGCCATTAATGTTTTGGCGCTGCCGGAACGCCTGAAAGAAAACCTTGTGCTGCTCATCGAAATTCGGGACAACGCCATTCACTTCATGAACGAGAGTAAGCTCTTCGAAAAAAAGGTGCTGGAAATCGGTACGGCTTCTTTAAAAAGCTATGTGAGCATGGTTAACCAATGGTTTGACTATGACTTAAGCCGCTACAACTTCTACCTGATGCCAATTTCCTTTTTCCACAACTTCGAGATGCAGAGCTTCTCGATCAATCGGGAAGACAAGCAGCATCAAAACCTCCTCAGATTCATCGCTGACAAGGAAAAGGCGTTTCCTTCGGACGAAGCAGAGGCGCATAATATCTCCTTAGTGCTGGAGACCAAGTGGGTAAGGTCCACATCAACGGACGCAATGATGACATTGAAACATGCTCCGGATGACCCAGGCGCGATTACTTACAAAGTAGAGGAAGAGGCAGCATTTAGGAATAAGTATCCTTGGAGTTGGTCGAAAGACTTGATGCCTAGGCTCAAGGAGCGGTATTCAAATCTGGTTCTGAATCATGATTTTTGGACGCTGAAAAAAGAGCTGGAAAAAGACCACAAGCTTTGTGGTACGAGACACCTCGACTGGAACAATCCCAAGGGCACGAAAAAGAAGTTTTACAGTACGAATATTTTAAAGGAGTTTGATAAGCATTACGAGAGAAAATAGTTCTTTCATCCTGAGGGCATGGAGCAGAGCCTACGGTTTCCCCAAAAAATTCTATTGCAAATCTCAAAAAAAATTCTAATTTTTGAGAAAATTTCTCAAATAAAGCAAAAATGCTCCTCGAATTCTCCGTCGCGAATTTTCTCTCTGTCAAGGAGCGACTCACCCTGAGCCTGGCTGCCGGGGGTATCAGCGAGTATCCAGAGAATACCTTCACACTGCCCCGTGGGAAGTCCCATAGCGAGACCCTGCTGCGCAGCGCCGTGCTCTATGGGGCCAACAACAGCGGCAAATCTAACCTGCTCAAGGCTATCAGCGTGATGGACTACCTCATCCGGCAGTCTGCCAAGATGAGTTCTACTGATCAGTTTGAGCAGCTGACGCCCTACTTGCTCAGCCCGGAGACCGAGCAGGCCCCCAGCTATTTTGAGATGGTCTTTTTTCATGAGGGCTATCGCTACCGCTACGGCTTTGAGCTGACCCGCGAGCGCGTCCACACCGAATGGCTGTTCCGCAGCCAGGTCAAGTCGGAGAAGATGCTCTTCATCAGAGACGGGGAAACCATCGAGCTAGGCGCGGCTTTCAAAGAAGGCGAAAAGCTGGAGGAAAAAACCCGCCCTAATGGGCTGTTTCTCTCGGTCGTGGACCAGTTCAATGGGGAGATTGCCAAGTCCATCATGGGCTGGCTAGCCAGGCTGAGAAGCATTTCAGGCCTCCGGCATGAGCACTACCGGATGATAACCTTTCGCATGCTGAAAGATGAGCAGCATCGACCGACCTTACTCACCTTCCTGGATCGTCTTGATTTGGGCTTTGATGAAGTCCAGGTGTTGGAAGAGGCCTTTGACCCTGCTGGTTTATCCAGCGAATTGCCCAGCGAGCTACGCAAGCAAGTAATCGAGCAACTAGAGGGAGGGATTTCATTGGAATTTCGCACCCGACACCATCAATATGATGAAGCAGGCAAGCGGGTCGGAGAAGCCTACTTCGATCTCGACGAGCAGGAGTCTTCCGGCACCCGTAAGCTCTTTGATCTGCTGGGACCTTTCTTCGATACGCTGCTGCACGGTGGGGTACTGGTCGCCGATGAACTGGATGCCAAGCTGCATCCCCTCCTCACCAAAGCCCTGGTGGACCTCTTTCACTCACCAGAAACCAACCCGCACCAGGCTCAGTTGATCTTCGCCACCCACGATACCAACTTGCTGTCATACGGCTGCTTCCGCCGGGACCAGATCTACTTCACTGAAAAGGATCGACAGGGAGCCACTGACCTCTATTCGCTGCTAGAGTACCGCGAAGGAGGGGAGACGATCCGCAAAGACCGGAGCTTCGAACGAGACTATATCGAAGGCCGCTACGGTGCCATTCCTTACCTGGGTAACCTCAATGAACTCTTCCGTACATGGCCAAGCGAGCAAAAGTCGACAACAGCGTAAAAAAGCGTTTGGCTCGCAAGGAGCGGAAACGCAAGCAGGCCATTCGGTCTATCCGGCAGTACGTCCTTATCGTCTGTGAAGGGGAGAAGACTGAGCCCAACTATTTCGAAGGCTTCAAAGCCGATTTGCCTCGCGGTGTGCTGGACAACAACCGCATCGAGATCGAAGGCGAAGGAAAGAATACCCTAAGCCTCATCGATGAAGTCATCAAGCTGCGACGGCGTCGCGAGCGAGAGCTGTCCCGCACATTCGACCAGACCTGGGCAGTCTTTGACAAAGACGACTTTCCTGCCGAGAATTTCAACAACGCCATTTTCAAGGCGGCGGGCACCCAACCTGTGATTCACTGCGCTTGGACCAACGAGGCTTTTGAGCTATGGTATTGCCTGCACTTTTGCTACATCCAGCATGCCATGCCCCGGCAGGATTACGCCCAGCGTCTTGCAGGGGAGCTGAGTAAGCGAATGGGGCAGCCTTTTACCTACCAGAAAAACGATCCACAGATGTATGCGCTCCTGCGTATGCATGGAGACAGGCAGCAAGCCCGCGCCTGGGCCCTCAGGCTGGAAGTGCAGCACGGCGAAGCCCAGCACTACGCCGACCAAAACCCCTGCACCAAGGTGCATCACTTGGTGGAAAAGCTGGAGGCCTTGCGATAGCTGGCCCTTCTCCTTTTTTGTCTCCCCACGGCTGACGGGGGCGGATTTGCTGGCAGTAATGCGTCGGCAGCTGAAGTGCAAGCAGACAGATCACTCTTTTTGGCTGCCATACTTCCCTAGCCGCCAGTTATTGATCGATACACGGTTCACTTTTTCTGCCGGGTCTAGGGCTTGGAAATGATCGACGGCTTTTTGGTCGGAGGAGAAGGTGGCGTGGGCCCAGGTGGCGAGGGCTTGGTGAAAGTCGCGCTTCATCTGCTGAAGGGGCGTATTCCGGTCAAAGGGATAGGCAGTTGGCTGCTTGTCGGGGCTCTGCTGCTTTTTGTATTCTTGTTGGGCGAACGCCAGGGCACTCTGGATTCCTTGGTAGAGCCGCTTGAGTTCAGGCGGAAAGGTGTCCCAGGCGCGGTAGGACATGGCAATGCGTTGCAGGTCGCGGAAGTTGCCAGGTAACTCCAATTGCTTCAGCCAGCGCAGCAGCTCGGGGGATTGGGGGCAAGTTTCGGTGAATTGAAGCTGCTTCCAAATGGCTTTCCAGTCCGCTTCGCGATCCTCAGGTGCATCGGCCAAGGGAGGAACCTGTAGGATCAGCTGGGCAATACGGTCATAGAAATCCGGGTGTAGGCATTCATCCCGGAGTTCCTCCAGGGTTGTATTGCTGGCGCCTACCAAGGTGATCTTGGTTTTTCCATTCAGGTAATTCTTGAGGTGGTTGTTTTCATCGGTAGCCAATAGAGGCAGCAGTTCCAATTGTCGTCGCCTGCTCAGTAGGTGCAGATCATCCAGGAATAGAATGCCCGATGGGTCTTTTTAAGTAAATCCCAGTTCGGGAACGCGAATTATATTTTCTCCACCTCCCAGCCCGCTTTTTCCAACTTTTCCTTTGCAGGTGCATGATCGGCATGGATAGCTACGCAGAGCAGGTGCTTAGGCCGGGAGATGCCGACATACACGATTTTAGCGTTTTGGAGACAAAGAACTTGTTCCCGGATAGTATTCCCCATCAGAGCATCCTTCAGTCGCTTGAAATCAGCGCTCCCTCGATGCGTGGTTTCTAAATAGCAGGTGGCCGAATGGATTTCTCCCTTGACGCCATGCACGGAGTCAAATTCGATCGCAACTTGGTTACCGCTGGTATCAGAATACACAAATACACTTCCGGCACTGACTGCGCCGGAAGTGGTCTTGATTATATCCTCGAATTAATTTTTGAGCATAACAAGAAGACCAAAGACAAAGTCTCTCTAATAGAGGAAATCCGGAGGGTAATCCGTGCCAGCACTGGCAACAGGGCTAGAGAGAGTCTGGTGGTGGATTTTATTAACGAAACGGAACTTGATTCCATACAAGATAAGGCCAATATTATCGACTCCTTTTTTACCTATGCACAAGGTAAACAGAAAGCCGAAGCCATAGAGTTAATAACAGAAGAGAATTTAAACCAGGAAGCAGCAAAACGATACATCGCCGTCTCTCTAAAGCGAGAATACGCTAGTGAAAACGGAACGGAGCTGAATGCGCTCTTGCCCAAAATGAGTCCTTTAAACCCTCAATATTTGATAAAGAAACAGCATGTTTTCGAAAAAATAGCTTCGTTTGTAGATAAATTTAAAGGCGTTGGAGGTCAATTATGAGTGCCTCGCACCGAAGCCACACATCCCGTCTATTGTCGGCCCCCGCCGCACCAGCCAATTTTTGCGTTTAGCGATCGAAATTTTGGCCTCCTCCCTAGCTTGATGCATCCATGGCATTCCAATAAAACGTGCAAAACACAACGATCTGGTTTTATTCGATTTTGTCCGATTATTACCCGGTCAGGTAGCAAAAAAAGTTGTATCTTCAGAGAGAAATGGGTCAAAAGGTCAACTTAAACGATCACCTGATACACGATGGGCACTCAAAAGTCGGTTCCTTCCCCTCACAGCACGATGCGGGCCTCATTCGAGCAATTCACGAGAGCCTACGTCAAACACCCCCGGGATGCCGAGATCGAGGAAATTCTCGACATCTTCCAGGAAAAGACTTTCCGCCGGGGAGCGTTCTTCCAAGAGGCCCACACCGTCTCTATCGAACTGGGCTTTTTGGTCACAGGGAGCGCTCAATCCGTCATTGTCAAGGAAAATGGAGACGAAATATCGGGCCGATTGATCGCTGCCCCCCATTTCATTTTCGACATGATCAGTGCTCGGAGCCAGGAGAGGAGCAATATCGCCTTTCGGTTTTGCGAAGACGCTACCCTGCTGGTTGCGCCTTATGCCGCCGTGAAAGCCCTGTTGGACACCAACCTGACGCTGAATATCTTGGTACGGGAGTACACCGCCGACCGGACGGTGGAGATGGGCAAGTGGCTGATGCTGTTTCTGACGGGATCTGCCAAGGATCGCTATCGATTCATTTTGGAAAGAAACCCCAAGTTACTGAACAAATTCCCCTTGCGCGCCATCGCCTCCATGATCGGCATTACCCCTACCCAACTCAGCCGGATTCGCAAGCAGAGTAAGTAACTTCGAGGGAAATCTCAGCCTGTAAAGAAGTCTCAACATATGTTGAAGACTTTTGCGAACCGCCTTCTCTAGCTTTGTGGCAAGTTCTGACCACAAAAGCGATGATACACCTTTTTGTTTCTTCCCTGCTAATCTGGCTGAAAAGCCACTTTTTGCTGGCCCAAACGGACGAGCCAAAGCTGAAGCTCTCCCTGCAAACCGCTCTGCTCGCCTACCCCACGGCGGGTGGCTGGGGCGCCTGGGCTACCCTTCTGCTGGTTGGGTTACAGTCTATTGGCTTGGCCCAGCAAACCCGCTACGACACCTTGACCCATGATGGGCTAGAGCGGGTGTACATCCTGTATGTGCCAGCCTCCTACACTGGTAGCGATTCGGTTCCGCTAGTATTTAGCTTTCATGGTGCGGGCGGTACGGCTCAGTACCAAATGGAGAGCTACGATTTTCGGCCCATGGCCGACAGTGCAGGCTTTTTGGTCGCCTATCCCCAGGGGGCACCGGTTGGCCCGGGCGTAGCTGTCTGGAACATTGGGACCGATACCACGCGCGCAGATGACATTGGGTTTGTGCAGGCCATGATTGATTCCCTATCGGCCAAGTACAACATCAATCGGGACAGGGTGTACGCCACGGGCATGTCGATGGGTGGCTTCCTGAGCATTCACCTGGCGGGCCGGTTAAGTGAAAAAATTGCAGCTATTGCTGCGGTCGCAGGCACGATGACCCAAGGGATCTACGAAAGTTCTGCCCCCGTTCATCCCACACCTTTCCTGCAAATACATGGAACCTCCGACCCCCTCGTTCCCTATGGCGGAAACCCTGTGTATTGGTCTGTTGATGAAGTTCTCAATTACTGGATTGCTTACAACCACTGCG
Source organism: uncultured bacterium (assembly GCA_964465285.1). GTDB lineage: Bacteria > Cyanobacteriota > Cyanobacteriia > CAKZMO01 > CAKZMO01 > JBCCWF01. Next base: position 12,429 of record CAYXJG010000005.1, on the reverse strand, counting down.
ACTCCGTTCCTACCATCACTCAACTACCAGACCTTGCCCCTAATGACGGGAGCACCGTCGAGCACATCGTTTATGGCAATGGGGACCTTGGCGCAACGGTGGAGCACCTTAAAGTTACAGGGGGGAGCCATGCGTGGCCAGGATCAACCGACGGCAGGCCAGGAACCAATTTTGATATAGATGCCTCGGCAGAAATCTGGAAATTCTTCTCCCGCTACGACATCTATGGGTTGATCAACGAGACGGTAGGGATTGAAGCCCACCAAGGGCAGCGATCAAACCCTGTCAGCCAATTCCAAGCCTATCCCAATCCCTTTCATGCCCAAACGACGATCCGCTTTACCCTGTACCAGCCTGCAGAAGTCAGCCTGACGATTTATGACAACATGGGGAGACGGATTGCCACCCTGCTGGATGAGCCCAAAGCATCTGGCACACATTCCCTGACCTGGGAGGGGACGGATGCATCAGGCGGCAGGGTGAATGCTGGGATGTATTTCTACCGGCTTGAAACGAACACCTTTGCTGAGACAAAATCCATGCTGTTGATCAGGTAGAAGCGGGTGTTTGTGAAAACAACCCCCCATCATATTTCATTCACCCCAAACTTGTAACAATGAAAAAGATTATTTTCTCCCCCCTTTTCATGCTGCTTAGCATCCTTTCCCCTTCCATGGCCCAAGATACCGTGGTTACTTATCCGGCTGGGCCTTTTGCCACTTTTTTTGATGGGGATTTGGTGGAAGCAGACTACTGGGATACCATTCCCCGTATCCTTTCGGCGGGCATGGGGTTTGCCGATATCGGCGGAATAAATGCCCCTGCGCTCACCGAAGCCGTCGTGCAGCAAGCCGGCGGTGCCTGGCTGTCTGACATCAATTGTGATACGACGAACACGGGATTCTTCACCAGTTCAGCTACCCAACAGCAATTGGGTTTGTTGTATGTCATGCAAACCCCCTATGGGCCATTGAAGGATGGCTCCATTGGCTTGGATGGTCTCCCCATTGTCTTTAGCTGGCCCGTACTGACCAACACCATTGATTTGACCGATTTTCAATTCACGTTGAATACGGGCGAAGTATTGACCCCAATGGCGGCTAGCTCGCAGCCCAACTGGGAAAACAATGAGCGGAACTGCGTGGTGGTATGGAATGACTGGGGCAATAAATTGCCGAGCAGTGATCCGAATGCGCGGTTTCCCGTGAGGTTGGACATCGTAGCCGATGAGACCCCCCTGACCTTGGTGGGGCCGAATGGACAACTGGTGAGTGCGGTAGGACTTAGCTGGGAAACCACCACTAGCCCGTATGACCTGAATAATGGCCCAAAGCTGGTCGGGGCCAAGCTGAATTATGTCGGCGACCGCCCGATGGGCGAAGGCGTGAGCAACTCCTTTGCGGCACAAATCCTAAATGGCGTGATTTCTCCCAACTCAGAATTTGACCTATATGGAGGGGGTGATTTCAGGTTGCGCATCCTCACTACCGGCGGATTCTCTCCTGATGGGGTACGACCCGTACTGCCTACCGATTATGAAACGTTTTTTAGGATTCATGTCAGAGGTGCTAATAACGACACAGTGCTGATGGTACAAGATAGTGTGGACTATCAGGTACTGGGCGGTACCCTCAGGGTCATTGGGCTGTCAGACTTGGGGGCGGCTGAAGGTGGCGATATCGTTTATGGCGATTGCTACACCGAAGACAGGGATAATTACATCGACATCATCCTGGTGGGAGATACGGTCGCGGCCAGAAATATCTTATTTCTCGAAATCCCCAGTTTGGAAGGAGGGTACGCGCCGTTTTACAACCCTGGTGGGCCTGGGACTACGCCCTTTCCCGGCGAGACCTACACCCAACCTGGCCCACGGGATTTAGAGCCGGTGATCATTGCCCTGGACGACCCGATGCGCGTCAGCTTTGACGTAAGACCAGCGCCAAGTGAAATCAATTCTATAACGTATAGCATTCTCAACCTACCTATTTTGCCGGAAGGCATCGAGTATGATCCAGTGCGGGAAGCCTTTCTTGTTTCGTCGGCACTCGGGGGTGCGATCAATCTGGTTCGCACCGATGGTTCTTTTTCCAACCTGGTGCCACAAGGGGTATTCAATGGCAATGGAACGTTTGGCTTGCAGATCGACACGCTGAACGATCGCCTGTTGGCCGTAGGTGCCAACATCCAAGATCCTACCGCCGCCTGGTTGTTCCGCTTTGAGCTGTCAAGCGGTGCATTGATTGATTCGATAGACTTGGCCGCCTTGCCGACAGGCCCAGGGTTGCCGCTAAATTTTGTGAATGACGTCGCAGTAGATGATCAGGGCAATGCCTATGTGACCAACTCAGACAAAGGCATCATCTACAAGGTTAATAATGCCGGGGTCGCATCCATCTTCTTTCAGGACAACAGCTTGGCGCCGTCCAACGCCCTTACTCAAAATGGCTTCAACGGCATCGAATATCACCCCAACGGGTACCTGCTGGTCGTACACTCTGAGAAGGACAAGGTTTACAAAATCATGCTCAATAACCCCTCACAGGCAACGGAAGTGAGCTTGCCTGCTGGGTATCTGCGTAGCGGGGATGGGATGTTTTTGGACGGTGATGAATTGGTCTTGATCAGCAATTCGGCGAACGCCGCTGCCACGCCCGGTCCCAGCGACCCCCGGGTGCCTTTTGTGGCCAAGTTTATGAGCAGCGACGACTGGAATTCTGCCACTTTGGTGGGGGATACATATGCGACTGGAGACCTTTTTCCCTCCACCGTGGTGAAAGTGGGGAATGATTACTTTATCAACTACGCCTATTTCAACTTCCTTGCTTACCAGAGCAATCCGGCAAACTTTATCATTTCCAAGGCCAGCTTTGATGTCGAGCAACGGTACGCCGGTTCAGCTACCGAAATCCCACGGGTCAACACGCCCATTGTCCCCTTTTCCTACGGCGCAGATTACCCAGAGCCCTATTATACCAACTGCACCACACCCATTGCAGCGGGAGTGCCGGATTTGAGCGGAGACTGGGTGGAAGCTACGGTTACCATCAACGGCCAGGAGATCACTCCTCAGCCCAATCCTCGCCGGGAACGCATCGAACAGTGCGGCAACCGCATCCTGATTGCCAGTGGCGGGGTGCTACACGAAGTATTTGCAGCCGATAGCACGATGTTCAATGGCGTCAATGATGTGGATCCAACGGGTGAACCCGTTCACTTTGCCGGTTCGTTTGAGGGGGAGGTCTTTCTCCTTAGCCCGTTTGTCACCGATACCAATCAAGTGGTGCAGGCGATCACCCGGGAGCTGATTCAGGATGACGCGGGCAACACTGTGCTCAAGCTTTCCAACCCGAATGCGGGTTCCACGCGCTATTTGGTGGCAGGAGGAGCAACGGCCCTTCAGGATTTTGCTGCCACCAAGCGTTTTACCGTAGCGCCCAATCCTTTTCAATACCAGACCCTGGTTACTTGGAATAGCCATGAAAGCGAGACCTTTCAGGCTCAATTGTCCAATGTAAATGGCCAAGTAATCAGGAGATACCCCAAGGTACATGGAGGGTCCCTGCTGGTAGAAAAGGAAAATTTATTACCCGGGATCTACTTTTTGAAGCTACTGGATGAGGCAGGGAATTTAGGGACTGTGAAGTTGTTATTGCTGGAATAGGGTAGGCTAGCTAGAGGCTATTCCTTTGGTTAAATTCTCACCTTTCTCACTGCTTTCCACTACAAACAAATGTATCCATGCGTAAAAATGTAAACTTGATGCAAGCATTGGCGCTGCTGAGCATGATCGTACTTCTGGGGTGTAATCGCGAAGCCACGCTTGCCACCGCGATTCAGAAGCAAATCCAGAACAACGTGCCCCCAGCCTATGTGCAGGGCCAAGAGGGCCTCACGGTGGTCACCGTCGGTACGGCTACGCCCATGCCTGGGGAGCGGGTGCAAACATGCACCGCCGTGTTTGTCAATGGCTACTTTTTCCTATTTGATGTGGGGGCCGGGGTGGTTCAAAAATGTGAAAATCTGGGGCTGCCCCTCGAAGAGCTGGATGGGATCTTCCTCACCCATTACCATTCGGACCACATGATGGGGGTTCCCAATATGATCAGCCGCTCTTGGATGTTGGGTCGGCCTCATGAGCTGCCAGTGTATGGGCCGAATAGCCTCACCGACCTGGTTGTGGCTGCCAATGCCTACATCGCCATCGACAACCTGTATCGGCTGGCTCATCACGGCCCTGCGATCATGGACACGTCTTTGGCCAAGGGCATTCCGCATGAATTTCAGGTGGCACAAAACGCCACCGCAATGGTGTTTGAGCAAGATGGCATCAGAATCACCGCCTTCGATGTGACCCATGATCCCATCGAGCCATCCGTGGGGTACGTCATCGAGTACCAAGGCAAAAAAGTGGTACTCAGTGGCGATACCGAGAAGAATGCCCTGCTGGGGCAGATGGCCCAGGACTGCGACCTGTTGGTACACGAAGTGATGCTGATGTCGGTGCAGCAAATGATCGAAGCAGCGCTGAGGGAAGCAGGCCAAGCGCGGAATGCTGCCATTATCCACGACATTCAGGACTACCACAGCAGCCCGGGCGACGTGGCCGACCTGGCACAGCAGGCCAGGGTGAAAAAGCTGGTGCTCAATCACTTGGCGCCAGCGCCTGACAACCGACTGTTTAAAAACATGTACCTGGACGAACTGAAAGCGTACAAAGGCCCCATTCACCTGGCCAACGACGGAGACGTCTTCACGGTGAAATAATCACTGTTTTGATCAAACTATAACCACTCAATTTTATCTCTTATGAAAATCATGGTAAGCATGTTGTTCCTGCTGCTTGTTGGCGCAAGCCTGCACGCCCAAACCACCCTCACTGGGGTGTGGAACACTGGTACGGACAATTCTCAAGTAGAAATCACCGAAGTCGATGGGCGCTACGTCGGCACCCTGATTGCGTCAGACAGCCCCGATGCAAATATCGGCAATGTACTGCTCAAGGACCTTGAGCCTTCTGGAAAGGGATGGACCGGTAAAATGTTCGCGCCCAAAAGGGGAGAATGGTACGACGCGAAGCTGCAGTCCAAAGGAGACCTGCTACTCATCACGGTGGGTTCGGGCTTCATGAAAAAAACGCTGGAGTGGACCAAGGAATAATTCAACCCCATTGGCTCATGTATCCTCCCATGCACGTATCTGGTTTTAAGCGTCTCCTCTTCATCGGCTGGCTACTGGCCCTGGGCGACTTCTCGCTCATTGCGCAGTCAGATTCTACCCAGCGTAAAGACCAGCCAAAGCTGAGAGATGCCCGAAAGTTCTACCTAGGGATTGCCTTCGGAACCAGCTATGCGCTGGGGAACTTTGGGGATACCGATATCAACAACGCAGATGCGGGATACGCTCAGAACGGGAATCGATACGACCTGTACGGGGGGTATTTCTTCAACGACCGCGTAACCCTCACCGCCGGGCTGAGGTACCAGCGCTTTGGCACGGATCTGAGCGACGTGGTGGACTTTTTCCAAGCGCGCGAGCCGGGCGTCGAGTTCGATGGCGCAAGCGGCGATTGGCAGACCTACTACCTGCTGCTGGGCGCAGCCTATCGCGTGCCGCTGGGCAAACGGCTCACCCTGTACCCGAGGGTGGCGGTGGGTCCCTTGTGGACCACGAGTCCGGGCTTGGAGGTGCAGGCCACCAACGGAGGGTCGGGGAGCAACTTCTTCAGAAGCTCCGAAACGGGCTTCGGCGTGGGGTACGAAGTGGGTGTAGGCCTGCGTACCGACTTGGGAAAGCGATTCTCGCTGTTGCCCACCTTTACCTTTAGTGGGGGATGGGCCAACATCAAAGACGTGGAAAATCGTCTCGATGACCTGGCGTTTACCCGTGATTTTGAGGTTGGAATCTTGTCTTTCAACCTGGGCTTGTCGCTGGCGGTGAGGCTGTAGCTATCCCGAGGCGTCTCCCCTCATGAATGGAATAGCGCGTAAGCCATGCGGTCGCCCGGCAGGGCGTCTGCTGTAGGCATAGCCACAAGCCCCATCAATTACAAGGAGCCGCACCAGGGGTCGGGGCGTGATCTCTGCTTCTTTGGTGCCGAGGCAGGAGATTAATTTGTGTATATTAGCCACAAGTTTATCTCGATATGCGCAGCAACCCCCGAGAGTTCATCCAGCAGCACTGGGAGCAAATCCTTCCCTTCGTGATTTGCCTGGCCCTTCCTTGGTTGGCGATCATCAACTCAAGCTCCTACTGGGAGGGGGTGCATGGATGGCGCCTGTTGGTGAACTGGCTCCTGATTTCAGGTCTTTTGCTGCTGCTCTGGCACAGCAATGCTTTTTTCTTCAAACGCCCCCGGCTGCACCTGCTCAAGTTGCTGCTGGCCAATCTGGCCGTGATGGGCCTGGCCATAGGCCTGCAAGTATGGCTGCCGGATATGGGGTTGTCCCTGGCCCAGCAACCGTCTCCCTGGCTCGTAATCTTCAGGCTGGGCATGGCCTCGGTCTTGTTCATCGCCATCCAGGGGAGCTTTGACGCCCTGCGGCAAAACGAGCGCCTGAAAACGGAGAACTTCGCCCTGCAAACCGAAAACTACCGCGCCCAGCTCGATCAGCTCAAGAAGCAGGTCAACCCCCATTTCCTGTTCAACTCGCTTAGCACCCTGCAAAACCTCATCCGCTCGGGCGATGCGCACAGCGAAGAATTCGTCCACAAGCTCTCGGAGGTCTATCGGCAATTGTTGCAAACGCGGCAGTCGCACCTGATCTCCCTCCGGGAAGAGCTGGATTTTCTCAAGGCCTACCTCTACCTCCTGCAGGGTCGGCACGACGACGCGCTGAACGTCCGCATCCAGGCCATGCCCGCCGCGCTGGACTTTCAACTCCCGACCTTTGGCCTGCAATTGCTGGTGGAAAACTGCGTCAAGCACAACGTCATCTCGGCCAGTCGCCCGCTGACCATCCAGATTTCCCAAACCGATCCGGCCACCATCACGGTCCGCAACAACCGCCAGCCCAAGAAAAACGTCCACTCGCTGGGCGTGGGCCTCGACAACCTCCGCAAACGCTACGACCTGCTAGGCATCGAGGCTGGGGTGCAGTTGGAAGAAAGCCCCGACGAATTTTCGGTCACCTTAAAACTATGCTGATGGTCCATGTGCTCATCGTAGAAGACGAACGAAAAACCGCAGAGATGCTGCGGGAACTGGTGGAAAGCCACGCAGACTACCTCGTGGTCCATACCTGCGACAGCATCGAGGCCAGCACCGCCTACCTGCAAAAAAACCAGTCCAAACTGGACCTGATGTTCCTGGACATCCACCTGGCCGACGGGGAGAGCTTCGAGATCTTCGCAGAAATCGAGGTGACCGTGCCGGTGATCTTTTGCACCGCCTACGACGAGCATGTGCTCAAAGCCTTCAAGCACAACGGCATCGAGTACCTGCTCAAGCCCATCCGCGAGCAGGATCTGGCCGCTGCCCTTGCGACCTTCGAGCGCCTGCGCTTCGCCCTCACCAGGGACCAGCCCCCCTTGAACGACCGGGTGAAAACCGCTTTTGCCCAGGCCTCCCCACGGCAAAAAACCTTTTTGGTTCACCTGCGGGACAAGATGATCCCCGTAGCCGCGAGCGACGTGGCCTGCGTGATGCTGCACCACGAGGTTGTGTACCTCTTCAACTTCCAGGGGGAGAAGTTCCCCCTCGTCAAGAAGATGGAGGAGATGGAGCAGGCCCTGGATGAGGCCCAATTTTTCCGCATCAACCGACAGATGCTGGTCAACCGCGACGCCATCCGGGAAATCGAGCCCTACTTCAACCGCAAGGTGGTGGTCTCGCTCCCCTTTGCCCTGCCCGAGAAGGCCATCGTCAGCCGGCTGAAGGTCACGCCCTTTATGGCGTGGGTGGAGGGGCGGTAGGGACCTCCGTACCAGCCCGGCGGATCTGCTCACTTCACCTCCCACTTTGTTCAATTCACTGGATTTCACCCCGCCCAGTCCCTCAATATCTCGTCATATTTGGTGCGTCAAACGATCAAAACACACCGACAACATGTACCGATCGCTCATCATTCTCATTCCCCTGCTTTTCAGCAGCTTGTTTGCTCAACCCAACTACACCATTAGTGGACAGGCCAGGGATGCCGCCAGCGGGGAAGACCTGATCGGCGTAACAGTCATGGTCAAAGAGCTCCCCAGCAAAGGGGCGATCTCCAACCCCTACGGGTTTTACTCCCTGACTTTACCAGCCGGAAACTACACCCTGGTTATAGGCTACATCGGATACGAAACCCAGGAGCTAGCCATCAGCCTCGACGCAGATTTACGCCAAGATGTTTCCCTAAAACAAGAGGCTGTTCAACTGGATGAGGTGGTGATAGCCTCGGAAGCCGCCAACGAGCAGGTAACCAGCACCGAGATCGGGGTAGAGCGGCTCGACGTAGCGGCGCTGAGAAAGGTCCCGGTGTTGTTTGGCGAGCAGGATGTGCTCAAGACCGTCCAACTGCTCCCCGGGGTACAGAGCGCCGGCGAAGGGAGCAGCGGCTTCTTCGTCCGTGGGGGTAGCGCGGACCAGAACCTGATCCTGCTGGACGAGGCGCCGGTTTATAACGCCTCTCACCTACTGGGCTTTTTCTCAGTATTCAACTCAGATGCCCTCAAGGATGTCAAGCTTTACAAAGGGCCCTATCCGGCGGAATACGGAGGACGCCTATCGTCGGTCATGGACATTCGCATGAAAGAGGGCAACAACCAGGAATTTCATGGCTCGGGGGGGCTCGGGCTGATCTCTTCCCGCCTTACCCTGGAGGGCCCCATCGTTGAGGACAAAGGGTCATTCATGGTGGCGGGGCGACGCACCTACGCTGATCTGTTTTTGCCGCTCTATGGGAATATATCCGGCGACAGCGCCTTCGACGGCTCGCAGCTGTATTTTTACGACCTCAACGCCAAAGCCAATTATCAGATCGGCGAAAATGACCGAATCTTTGTGTCGGGGTACTTCGGACGGGATGTGTTCCAGTTCCAGGATCAGTTTGGCTTTGACTGGGGAAACACAACGGCCACTGTGCGCTGGAACCACATTTATGGCAGCAAGCTCTTCGGCAATACTTCGCTGATCTACAGCGACTATGACTACCAGGTCGAAGGCGGGGACAGCCTCTTTTTTCTGAATTCGTCTATCCAGGACTGGAACCTGCGCCAGGATTTTGATTACTACCTCAATGATCGGATGAGCCTGAGTTTTGGGGTGAATGTCATTCACCACACCTTCAAGCCCGGAGACTTGGAGACCAACTTCGGAGAAGAAGCGGGTGTTTCTGACCTGGAGCTGGAAAATCGGTATGCCCTGGAAAGCAGCCTGTACGTGAGCAACCGGCACAAGGTGACCGATCAATTGACCCTGGAGTACGGCCTGCGCTACAACAACTTCACCCAGCTCGGCCCGGGGACCATCTACACCTTTGACGCAGCAGGTGAAGTGAGCAGCAGCCAAGAATATGGCGACTGGGAGCCGGTGGTGACCTACCACGGCCTGGCCCCCAGGTTTACCGGTACCTACGTTTTCAACGAGCGGCAGTCGATCAAAGGCGGCTACGCCCGCACCTACCAGTACCTACACCTCCTCTCCAACAGCACCGGCGGCACCCCCGTTGACCTGTGGCTGCCCAGCAGCAACAACATTGCCCCCGAGGCGGCGGATCAGGTATCGCTAGGGTACTTCCAGAACTTCGACGACAACATGTTTGAATTTTCGGTAGAGGCCTACTACAAAGCCCTGCAAAACGCCATCGACTACAAGCCCGGGGCGACCATTACCCTCAATCCCGAGGTCGAGGGTGAACTCCTTTACGGAGACGGTCGGGCCTATGGCGTGGAGTTTTACCTCAAAAAGAAAACGGGTCGGTTCACCGGCTGGCTGAGCTACACCCTGGCCCGCTCCCAGCGGCAGTTTGCCGAGATCAACGGCGGGGAGTGGTTTTCGGCCACCCAAGACCGCATCCACGACCTCAGCCTGGTCGCGATGTACCAGCTCAATGAGCGAGTCAGCCTTTCTGCTACCTGGGTATACTGGACGGGCAACGCCGTTACCTTCCCCACGGGTCAGTACAGCATCGACGGACAAGTGTACAACTATTACGGGGAGCGCAACGCCAACCGCATGCCTGATTATCACCGCCTTGACGTAGGGCTCAACCTGGACGGCAAGCGGTACAAGCAGGCCAAGGACCCGGTAACCGGCGAGCTGATCACCGTGCCCAAGCGCTTCCAGTCCAGTTGGAATTTCTCCTGCTACAACCTCTATGGCCGGGAAAATGCCTTCAGCGTCGATTTCCAGCCTTCTGCTACCAATCCCACCCAGTCAGAGGCGGTGCGGCTAGCCCTTTTCAAGTGGGTTCCCTCTGTTACCTGGAACTTTGAATTTTGATTCACTCCCCAATTTCAACCAAAGAAGTCATGCGTAAATGTCTGTTTTTCATCCTACTGCTTCTGATCGCTTCCCTTTTTGGGGGCTGTGAAGAAGTCATCAAGCTAGACTTGGAAGAAAATGCCGGCCTGTTGGTGATCGAGGGCGTGGTTTCCTCCGAACCGGGTCAGAGCTTCGTTGCCCTGACGCAGACGGTAGGGTTTTACCAAGAAAATGTATTTCCCGGCGTGGCGGGCGCCACGGTCAGCATCTCCGACGACGAGGGCCGCAGGTGGGAGCTGACCGAGTCTGAGCAAGGCCGCTACACCCACCCGGATTTGATCGGGCAGCCAGGCCGCACCTATCACTTGATGCTAGAAATCGAAGGTGAAACCTATACCGCCACTTCCACCATGCCCCCCTACGTAGCGCTGGACAGCCTGTTCATCCCCCCCGCAGCCGCAGCCCTCGATACCATTGTCCTGGCCGCCGTTTACCAGGATCCCGGTAGCTTCAAAAACTTCTATCGGTTCACGGTCAGCCGCAACGATGAAGAGCTGGCGGTCCTGATCCTCAGCGATGATGTGCTCAACAACGGCATCCGGGCGACTACGCCCTTGAGGGGGGCCTTCTTTTCGTCGGGAGATGAAGTGGAAGTTTCGCTCATAGGCCTGGATCAGCCGGTGTACCGCTACTTCAACACCCTCGCCACCGTGAATGGGGGAACAGGGTTGGCCACCGGAGCCGTGGCAGACCCGGAGTCCAACCTCAGCAACGGAGCTTTGGGCTTCTTCTCGGCCCAGACGCTGAGTACGCTAGGGATGGTCGTGCCGTGATCCTCGGGCTAGAAGCACTGCCGCAGGGGGCAGGTGGATAGGCTCCCCCTGATCTGCGGCGGTAGGGGCCTCCGATTTTTGTATGAAGACCAACTGATTCGAGATTCACGGAGTCAGCGCGAGATACGACGAGGGATAACGCCCACCCATCTTTCTCAGGTGAACGCGCCGAGAAGTTGGTGAAAACTCTAGGGGTACATGGATGATTAAGGATGATTACTTGTTACACAATGGGCACTCAACAATCGGTTCCTTTCTCACATGGCGCGATGAAGGCGTCACTGGAAACCTTCATCAGAAAGCATGTCAAGTACCCGTTCGAGGCGGAGATCGAGGAAATCTTCGCCCTCTTTCAGGAAAGAACCTACCGCAAGGGAGAGTCCTTCAAAGAGGCCCACGCCATCGCAACCGAACTGGGCTTTTTGGTCTCAGGTAGCGCCTGCTCCATCATTGTCACAGACAATGGAGACGAAATCTTAGGACAGTTGATCCCGGCACCCCATTTCATTTTTGACATGATCAGCGCGCGAACCCTCGAAAAGAGCAACCTTGCTTTCCGCTTTCACGAGGATGCTACCGTCCTGGTAGCGCCCTATCCCCTTGTGAAAGCCCTGCTGGAAACCAACCTGACGCTGAATATCCTGATCCGGGAGTACACCGCCGAGTGGACGGTCGAGATGAGCAAGTGGCTGATGCTATTCATCACCGGGTCTGCCAAAGATCGGTACCGATTTATCCTGGAAAATAATCCCAAGCTGTTGAACAAGCTCCCTTTGCGCATGATCGCTTCCATGATAGGGATAACCCCGACCCAGCTCAGCCGGATTCGAAAGAACAATTGATTCGTCAGGTCTGCTATGCCACCTGCGTTTGGGGTTCCTTCATGACAGCTTAGGCGCAGCCTCACCTCCATGCGCGCCAGCTGCTCTGAAGCGCGACGGGTGGTCACGGGGTCTCTGGCCCTGGCGATGTAGGTCAGCGGCCTCCGCGAGCGCATTTTGCGGCTGGCGACATTCCCTCAAGCACCATCCTGTTTGGCTGCATGCTCCAGCCATGCTTTTAACCTGGAGGCATTGGCTTTGCTAATAATAATTTTCTCCTTCACCTGGGGCTGTAGATTCACTACCAACCTGCCATTGAAGTAGGTTTGCAGGGACTGAATCGCCGACCGCTGGATCAGGTATTGGCGAT
>CAYXJG010000004.1:0-37327 GCA_964465285.1 uncultured bacterium | reverse complement strand
TGTATTTAGTGCGCTTGCACAGCGCTATAGAGTAGCGCGCGGCGCGCGCCACTCCAAATCAGTCAGGTCAGTTATGTGGCCTTGATGTACTGTCAGAGCCTGTCTGACAATGCCTGTGCGAATCCGGTGGCCCATAACCTTTGTCAACCTAGCGCCGTTGCACGCCGTTATGTCTCAGGATTCCACAGGAACAATGTCTTCACCATCCCAGCGAACCAGAATATAGTCATTCTCGCCCAATGCGTCATGGTCATCTGGAGTAAAAGGATTAGTGTACGTCTTAATCAGCCCTTCAAAGGTAGGGATATTGTAGAACGCATCCCGAACCGTAGGCCCATCGGTTGCTCCTGCTGTATCTAGGGCAAGAGCCGACAGATGCATGGCGTCGTAGGCATTTGCAGTGCCCACTGGAGCCAAAATATCCCCCGGCCCCGACAGGTTGTATTTCTCCTGCAATGCCCCTAACACCTTCTCACCGACAGGACTTTGCTCCCCATGAAAACTATAGGTCTGCACAAAGACAACCTTGTCAGCGGCGTCCTGGCCTGCTAGTTCAGGGAAACGCCCTCCAGAGATGCCCCAGTGGGAAATGACAGGCACATCCCAGTTAATCCGCACCAGCGACTTCATCGCCTGGGCACCGGGAGCCGCATTAGCCACCATGAGCAGAGCGTCTGCACCCGCATCTTTTAATCGCGTCAACTGCGGTGAAATGTCAGTGTCTTCATTATTGAATTTTTCGATGCCCACAATCTCCAAGCCATGCTGCGGGGCCCACTCCTTGAAGCCCGCCTCATTGGACTCCCCCCAAGGATTGTTGATCAGCACCAGCCCGACCTTGTCAACGCCGTAGGTGTCTTTCACATACTTTGTCAAGAAGTTGTCTACGATGTTGTCGTTAGCGGACACTCGAAAGGCATAGTTGGGATCGAAGTCGTTGCGGGTAATCCCCGTGGCGGCTGCCCATACGCCCATATAGGGCACTTCCAGCTCGTGAATGACATCCAGCATTGCCAACGATACGGGAGAATCTAGCCCTCCAAAGACGATCGCTACATTTTCTTGTTCAATCAACTCCCGTGCAGCAGCAACGCCCTTCGCTGGGGTGGACTCGTCATCCCGAATGACAAGCTGTAAAGGACGGCCTCCCATGACACCACCCTTAGCATTAATTTCTTCCAGGGCGATGGTCAAGCCACGGGTAATCGCTTCGCCAGAAAGGGCTGAGGCTCCTGTGATAGCGGCTACTAATCCAACTTTCACCGGGTCGCCACTTTCCCCTCCAGATGCTCCATTCCCTTGCTCTGCATCAGACGAACTGGCGCAGCCAGTGAGCTTTGAGAGCAAAAGCCCAGCACCCAAACCAGCCGTACCGCGCAATATATCTCGTCGTTTAAGTTGATAGGATTCAATATGCCAATTTGCCATAGATTCTCATCTCTCCGTTTACTGGATGAATCTCAATTCCTGTCAAAGTTAACAATCAAGGACTAAATAAGTAGGCGAGCACAGTTAATTATAAAACCCGTAAAACCCTGCGCCGCCTGCTGCGCAGGCGGCGCAGGGTTTTACATCTGGTCTTTAATTGTGCCAGGCTACTTAAAGTCCAATTTTAGTAGCGCGACGGGACGATGCCGCGCCGCATCACTAAAGCTTGGTTCAAGTTATTGAATTCTCGTTCCTAAGTAAGCGCTCCTAAGCAAGAACCACTTTAGTGTATTCCCCATTGATGCCTGTTTTTAATCATCTATTTACTAATCGATTTATTAGTGGCCAGTGTGTTTTATGTGGCTCAATCCTTTGCTCCAGTGCTCTAGCTTGTTCACCGAGTAGATTTTACTTGGTGAGCGGGGCGCGCAAAGAGCGTCCCACCCACGAGTATCGGAAGTCAGAAGTCAGAAGGATGAAGGCAGAATGGGGATTCTTTATGTGCCAGGGAGTTCTGCCTATCAAAAACAGTGGGGCTATTTACGCCGTCGAGCACTATGCCACTACATTCATAGGCCACTACATTCAGGAGCCCAATAGATTCCCTTAAGGGACTTGCGGGAAAATAAAATACCCAAAATCCGAGAGAGGGGCGGCAGGCTCAGCCTGCCGCTCCTCTCTCGGATTTTATTTTCTGGCTAATCCCTAATGCAGGGGAAGGCAACCAGGAGAAGGTCAAGCAAATTTTTTTCCAGCCGTTGTCGTATCGCATCAATATACTAAACAATGGGAGATGCAAGGAGAACATTCGAGGTAATGAGCAGTGCTATCGTGCCTGATTCGATCGATCGCCTAGAGGGTACAAAAATTGTACGCAAATTTTTGGATGATAGCGGGCTGTATCCATCACCATCCAAGCGAATCTTCTCAGCAGAGAGAATTTGCGTATGTTCTGCCAATAACTCACTGCGTGGCACTTGATTGGTGAGTTTGGAAATGCAAAAACCATCACGTGCATTTAGCAACTCAATCTACAGCACCTTGATTTGAGTTGATTGATTATTGATTGATTAATGTCGTCCTCGCTTTTCTAAGTCGTCATCCATTAACCCTAGGATACATGAGCTATTGCCTCAACCCAGAGTGTCCGTCGCCCGAAAACCCCGATACTGACTTCTACTGCACAGCCTGCGGCCATTCTCTGTTGCTGGGCGATCGCTACCGGGCGCTGGAACCCATCGGCGAGGGCGGCTTTGGCAAGACCTATCTGGCTGTTGACGATGAGTTTCCCGATCGCCCCCGCTGCGTTATTAAGCATGTGTTTCCTGGTGACGGAAGCGATTCACCGGCGGAGGATTTGGAACGGTTTCGCCAGGAAGTTGATCGGCTGGAGGAGTTGGGCGAACATCCCCAGATTCCCGCTTTGCTGGATTATGTAGAGGATGAGGACGGCAACTATCTAGTTCAGGAGTTCATTGACGGGGAAAATTTCGAAGTAGCTCTACAAGAGGGCGGCCCCTTCGATGAAGACGGCATTCGCCAGCTACTCGAAGACCTGCTGCCTGTCCTCGCCTTTATCCACAAGCGGCGGGTGATTCACCGGGACATCAAGCCCCAAAACCTGATTGCTCCCATTATCGACAGTCCCGTGGTGCTGGTGGACTTTGGCTCCGCCAAACGGGCGACGGGGACGGCTCTCGCCCGGACAGGGACGGTCATCGGCAGTGCGGGATATCTGGCACCGGAACAGGCCATGGGCAAGGCGGTGTTTTCCAGCGACCTGTACAGTCTGGGTGTCACCTGTGTGCATTTGCTTACGGGAATGCACCCCTTTGAGTTGTTTTCCGTGAGTCAAGATGATTGGGTATGGCAGGACTATCTGCTGGAGCCGATTAGCGATGAGTTGGCCTATGTGCTGAACCGGATGCTGCGACGGTCGGTGCAGCAGCGCTACCGCACGGCGACGGCAGCACTTAAGGATCTGCGATCGCCCCCCTTGGAACTTGACTTCACCCGCAGCCGTCGCCTCAGCTACGCTATTCCCAAAGACATTGCAGCGATCGCCGGATATGCCCCAGAACCCACATTATCGCCAGCCCCCTCCCCGGTGGCAGCACCGGAACGGGGTCAGCCCTGGTACTGCGCCCACCAACTAACGGGGCATTCGGGGTCGGTAACCACCGTTGCCGTGAGTCCCAGCGGGCAGGTGCTCGCCAGTGGCAGCACCGACCACCGCATTATTCTGTGGAACCTGCAAACAGGAACAAAACTGCACACCATCGAGGGGCGATCGCTCTGGAACCATAATGGTCATGGCGATCGCGTCAACGCCCTGCACTTCACTCCAGACGGTACTGCTCTGGTCAGCGGCAGCGATGACGGCACCATCAAGCTGTGGAACTTGAGCAATCGCACGTTGATTAGCACCCTGTCTAGTGCTGAGTGGTTGATTTCGGCGATCGCCATTAGTCCTGATGGGAGCCTGTTGGTCAGCGGAGGAGCCAATGGAGCGATCGAATTCTGGGATTTAGAGCGGGGGGAATTCATCGAGCGCATCTGGCACCATGAAAACCGGATCAGTGATTTATCGATCAGTCCTGACGGCAAAGCGCTCCTCAGCAGCAGTTACGACAAAACCATTCGCCTGTGGGATTTACGGACAGCAGAGTTGGTCAACACCTTTCACAGTCATCGCGATCGCATTGGAGCTATGGCGCTGAGCTTCGACTGGCGGGTAATGGTCAGTGGCGGCGACGATGGCGATCTGACTTTCTGGGACGTGAAACAGGCCGTTCCCATGAAGACGATCCAGGCCCATAAAGATGCGATTCATTCTATTGCAGCAAGTCCTGCCGCCTGGTTGTTTGCCAGCGGCGGTGACGACACCTGTGTACAGATCTGGTCGCTGGAAGATAAGACAGGAAACTCATCACAGGTCGAGGAAGGGTATCACTGCCCATTGGCACCCGAAGGAGAAACACTCAAAGAAGAGGCGCAAGGGGACGGGCGATCGCCCGTCATTCCTGATCACATCCATCGGCTGTGCATTCTGAATCACGTGTGGAGCGTCAACAGCCTAGCGTTTTCACCAAAGGGCCATGAGCTTGTGAGTGGTAGCGCCGATGAAAGCATCAAAATCTGGCAGAGGGGAGCAGGTATGTAGGCACACGACTTGGCAAGTTTAACGAAAAACTAGGGGTTTGGCCCGCGCCCCGCGCGCCCCAAACCCCTAAACTTCCATAATTGAGAATTGCTGACAAAGATTAATGTCGGATGCGTTCTCAAGATGAGGATGGTATCGTAAAGATATGTGAACATTTCTTATGCTTAAGACTCAATGGATCTTAAACAAGGGGCTTTATCCCCTTGCTTGGATATAGAGATGACTGTCGCGCAGAATGACTCAGAGGGGCATAATGCCTGAACTAATGCCTGAACTACAGAACAACAGACAGAATAACAAACGGAGGCAGAATAACAAACGGAGGACTCCAGCAGTAGGCGATATGTGCTGCGCACAAGCAAGTCAACGCATTCTCTATGTGCGCCTGCCCTGTAACCCTATTTTTCCGATTGGTGTGGTTTATTTGGCGGATCACGTTCACAAGGCTTTTCCAGACCTAGAGCAGCGTATTTTTGACCTAGGTGCGATTCCGCCTCTAGACTTCTCAAAGGCTCTGGATCGGTGCATTGATGAGTTCAAACCGACCCTGCTTGTGTTTTCCTGGCGAGACATTCAGATTTACGCGCCTGTCGGTGGACGGGGTGGCAACCCCCTGCAACATGCCTTCGAGTTTTACTACGCAAAAAATCCCTTTACCCGGCTTCGGGGTGCTTTGGGGGGACTGAAGGTGACTACTGCTTACTACACAGAGCTGTGGCGTAACGCGGGTTTGATTAAGCGAGGCATTAAGCGAGCAAAACAGTACAATCCTGATGCGCGGGTAGTGGTTGGTGGTGGTGCCGTCAGCGTCTTCTATGAACAGATGAGTTCCATGCTGCCTGAGGGAACCATTGTTTCCGTTGGGGAAGGAGAAGCCTTGCTAGAGAAACTCCTGAAAGGGCAAAATTTTGGAGATGA
The DNA here is from genome assembly GCA_964465285.1 of uncultured bacterium. Classification (GTDB taxonomy): domain Bacteria; phylum Cyanobacteriota; class Cyanobacteriia; order CAKZMO01; family CAKZMO01; genus JBCCWF01. Next base: position 31,818 of record CAYXJG010000004.1, on the reverse strand, counting down.
GCGCTGCTATGTGGTGGGTGAAACCGAGCCGCGCGATCGCATGATTCATGAAAGCCCCACTCCCATTGAAAAGTCTGCCTGCGACTACGGATACATTGGTCAGATCTGGCCTGAGTTTGAATATTATTTTCAGGATCAAGATTTTTATGTCGGGGTGCAGACGAAGCGTGGATGCCCCCACAACTGCTGCTACTGCATCTATACAGTGGTCGAGGGCAAGCAGGTACGTATCAACCCTGCTGATGAGGTGGTAGCAGAAATGCGCCAGCTCTATGACCGGGGCATTCGCAACTTCTGGTTCACCGACGCCCAGTTCATTCCCGCCCGCCGCTTCATTGATGATGTAGTGGAACTGCTGCAAAAGATTCTGGACGCAGGCATGGAGGATATTCACTGGGCAGCATATATTCGGGCGGATAACCTGACCCCCGAACTGTGCGACTTGATGGTAAAAACGGGGATGAATTACTTTGAGATTGGTATCACCAGTGGCTCTCAGGAACTCGTTCGAAAAATGAGAATGGGCTACAACCTGCGGACGGTGCTGGAGAACTGCCGAGATCTCAAAGCTGCTGGATTTAACGATCTGGTGTCCGTCAATTACTCCTTTAACGTGATTGATGAACGCCCAGAGACAATTCGCCAGACCATCGCTTACCATCGGGAACTGGAGCGCATTTTCGGTGCTGACAAAGTAGAGCCTGCCATCTTCTTCATCGGCCTCCAGCCCCATACCCACCTGGAAGGCTATGCCCTGAAACACGAAATCCTGAAGCCAGACTACGATCCGATGAGTCTGATGCCCTGGACGGCACGGAAACTGCTGTGGAATCCTGAACCTCTGGGCTCATTCTTTGGGGAGGTGTGTTTGGAGGCATGGCAGCGGAATCCCAATGATTTTGGACGAGAAGTGATGGCGATTCTAGAGCAGCGATTGGGCTGTGCGGAGTTGGAAGAGGCTCTGTCGGCACCGCTGACAGAGTCCACGCGGGAACTGGTTGCGATTAGATAGGCGAGAGAGATTATGCGTGAGGGTTCGGTTTTAAGACAACTTGCAGATGAGCATCGCAGTGGCGGGCAGACTAAGCGCCCCCTCAACTTTGGTGTGTATTACAAGAACACGCTGGTGGCACTCTGCCATGCTCTAGAGGATTCTATTCTGGAATCCTCCTGTACACCCCTGATGATTACGGCCTTCCAACAAGGGAAGTGGTATTTGCAAGAGGCAGAGCGGTACGGGGCGATCGCCCAGAAGTCTGACCACATCGTTATCATGGCGGCTCCCGATGGCAAGTTTAGCGAGCATCCCACGAGCCAGAAGCCTAATGTAGACTTAGTGAGCCTGGACCCTACTGATCCTGTCGCCCAGGAGTGGCACCTGATCATTGTGTCGCCCAACTATACGGCGATGGTGCTGTGCCAGGAATTGTCTGACGAGGACTATGCTGCCCTAGGACGACCCGAAACCGATCTGGAGCGCAAGTTCTACGGGTTTTGGACCTTTGAGCCTCGACTCGTGGTGGAGACGGCGCATCTGGCGATCGCCAAGATTCAGGAATACAATCTGACATTGGCGGATCAGCTAACCCAGCAGGTACAGTCCATTGAATCAGCGATGGCCACCAACGAAGGCGTTCCGGCAAGTAAGACGGCCATAGAAGGGGTCGATCGCATTGTCATGCGGGTGGTGGAATACCTCCAGCATTCCCCTGGTCTTCCTACACAGCCACCCTCGGTGCTCATTGAATCTGATCATTGGCACTTAGATAAAAATATCCTATCGAATGAACTACAAGCATTTCTGCGGGTAGCGCAGTTGCTTGACCAAGCCGATGTGCGCAATTCCAAAGCAGGGGCGGAAGTGGCGGCTCTGGCAGAAGCCATGGGGCAGCTTCTTGATCTCCCTGGCTGGCAGCTCCATCGGCTGCGGCTAGGAGGACTGCTCCATCGGCTGGCTCTTCTTCAAGGGACAAGCGCCATGCTCCCGTCACCACAGCCCACCTACGGGGACGCTGTCACCGACGCCCCTTTTTGCCCACTGGTGCCCGGAACCCAGGTATTGCGAACCATGCCGAGACTACGGGCGATCGCCACGATCGTCACCCACCTGACGGAATGGTGGAACGGTCAGGGCAGCCCTGCCCAGCTCTCTGGTGATGCAATTCCTCTAGAATCGCGTATTTTGGGACTGGTAGCCGAATTTCAGCACCACTGCTCTGAACTTGCCCCTGCGAGTCCGAGTACCCAGCGATTTAACGGGGATGTTAATACCGAGGCTCTGCAAGCAGCCCTTGCTCGGTGTGCCGAAAAAGCGGGCGATCGGTGGGACCCCAAATTAGTTGAAGTCCTTACTTTGTTGGTAGGAGGGCTGTGCCAGGGCATGAGCCTGTCGGTCGATGTCCCCAAGATTGCCGCAGGACTCTGGCTTCTGGATTCTCACGATGCTGACAATCTAGTGAGTTCGGCTCAGTAGCTCTAAAACATTAACTTTCATGGCAAATCCATTTGATTCTTAGCATGGATTCTGAAATAAGTAGCTTGGCACAATTAAAAACCCGTAAAACCCTGCGCTGCCTGCCGCGCGGGCGGCCCAAGACTCTACGGGTTTTGTAATTGATTGTGTTCACCTACTTGTAGGATTAGGCTGGTTTTAGCAATCGTTTTTTATTTTTATGGATATTGATGACATTCGGGCTGGCAAGGTCATCCACCTTGCAGGTGCCAACCTGGAAGATGAAGACCTCACCCATGCAGATCTGAGCCGCGTTAATCTATCTGGAGCTATTCTGACTGGAGCAGACCTGAGCCATGCCCGGTTGAACGGCACGCGGTTTGATGGTGCGAACTTAACTGGATGCAAGTTCCTCAACTGCGACCTGCGGGCTAATTTTCCAGGGGCAAACCTGATGCAAACCGATTTGTCAGAGGCAGATCTGCGGGGGGCAAACCTCAAGGGAGCAAACCTGATGCAGGCGAACCTCCGCAACACCAGCCTTGCCGCTGCTTTCCTCAGCGGTGCCAACCTTATGGGCGTTGACTTAGAAGGCGTTGACATCCGGGGGGCTGACCTGCGCGGCGCAAACCTCAGCAATGCTAACCTGAGCGGTGCCAATTTGAGTCAGGCTAATCTCCAGGGGGCTATTCTTACGGAAGCAAACCTGGAAGAAGCAGATTTGAGGAATGCCAATCTTGCCGGAGCCAATCTCAACGGTGCCAATTTACTCTGTGCCGACCTAGATGGTACGGACTTGAGCGGCACCAGCTTGGTGGATGCCTGCACGGTTGGGACAAAACTTAGGAGCGAGAAGTAATAATTTGAACTCAATTTTAGTAGAGCGGCGCGGCGATGCCGCTCTGCTTCATTTATGACTCTTTACCTCATTACGACTTGGCAAATTTCACGCAAGAATAAGGGTTTGGGGCTCGCTCCGCGCGGGCCAAACCCTTACCCTTGCGTTGTGAATTTGAGAACGTTGCCAAGTCGTGACCTCATGACTCTTCACCCTCTTGGATCCAGCGCATCCCGCAGACCATCCCCGATGTAGTTAATACTCAGCACTGTCAGGAAAATCGCGGCTCCTGGAAACAGCGCCATGTGAGGTGCCGTTTCCAGGTAGTTTTGGGCATCGTAGAGCATACGGCCCCAGGTCGGAACATCGGGCGGAAAGCCCAGGCCCAAAAAGCTGAGAGTCGATTCCGTTAAAATGGCGGTGCCGACCGCCAGGGTTGCAGCAACGATGACCGGACTCAGGGCATTGGGCATGAGGTGGAGCCACATCAACCGCCAGGGTCGAGCGCCAAGGGCGCGGACAGCCCGCGCAAAGGTCTGCTCTCGTAGGCTGAGGAAACTGGCTCGCACCAGCCGCGCCACGGACATCCAGTTGAGGATGCCGATGACCCCCACCACCAGCCCAAAGGTTCCCACCTCAGCTCCGGCGATCGCTCCCACAGGCTCCCGAAACAGATACAGCACCAGCAGCAGCACGGGCAGTTGCGGTAGCGCCAGGAATAAATCGGTGATCCGCATTAGCAGCAAGTCGAGAATGCCGCCGTAGAATCCGGCGATCGCCCCAATCACGCTGCCCAACAGAATTGCGACCAGCATCGCCGCGACACCTACTGCCAGGGAAATGCGTCCCCCTGCCAGTATTCTGGCTAACTGGTCTTGCCCTAAATCGTTGGTGCCAAAGGGATGCTCCCAACTGGGAGGCTGGCTCGACTGCCCAAAGTCAATTTGGTCGATGGGAACAGTGTAAAACAGCGGCACAATCAGCACGCCCATCATGATGAGCAGCAGCATAACGCTGCCTACCAGCGCCGTGCGATCGCGCTTGAACCGCTTCCATGCCTGCTGCCACGGAGATTGCATAACAGCAGGCACTAATGTCGTTGAAGGAGGAGAAATAGAGGATGTCATCGGATATTCGACAAGGCGTACAACAAAGAAGAGTGGTATGAAGATAATGATTTTAGGGCGTTTGGACTGCGTCTCAACCTCATTATTTGTTGAAAATCACCCGACGAAGAAGAATCAGCAGGATAGGAAACACGACTTGGCAAGTTTCACGAAGAAACATGGGCTTGGGGCGCGCTCCGCGCGCCCTAAGCCCATGTTTTCATTGTGAATTTGAGAACGTTGCCAAGTCATGTGGGAACTATGCAATCCTGTATCCTCAGCGCAGTTGAACACGAGGATCGAGCGTGGCATACAGCACATCAGCCACTAGATTAAAGATGACGACGAGCACGGCGTAGACAATCGTGATTGCCAGCACCACGGGGGTGTCATTTCGAAAGATGGAATCGATGAGGAGTGCCCCCATCCCAGGCACCCGAAATACCTGCTCAGTAATCAGTGCTCCCGTAAACACCGTTGGCGCATCCAGGGCGATTAAAGTCACTACAGGGATGAGCGCATTTCGCAGCACATGCCAGAGGGTGACGCGCAGGTGGGGCAATCCCTTCGCATAGGCGGTGCGGACATAGTTCTGGCTTAGTTGCTCGGTCATTGCTGACCGGATAAACCGCATCAGCACTGCCGTCTGGAACAGCACCAGCACCGCAATAGGCATGACGGACTGCCGCACCTGTGCCAGAAAGGACTGCCAGTCATCCACCCGCAGGGTGCTGTCGTAAATAAACGGAAACCATCCCAACTGAACGCTGAACACAATGATGAAGAGTAGTCCCGTAAAAAAAGGGGGCAATGAAATGCCGATAAAGGCGATCGTGGTAAGAGACTGATCGACCAGAGAATGCCGCTTAATCGCAGATACAATGCCCAAAGGAAAAGCGAGGGCAATACTGATGGCGTAGGCGATGCCGACCACAGCCAGGGTCGTCGGCAGGCGCTGTAGCAATAGCTCGCTGACGGGGCTTCGGCTTGTGAACGAATATCCCATATCTCCCTGAAGCAGAGCCCACAGCCACTTGACATAGCGAATGTGAAGGGGCTGGTCGAGACCAAAGGATCGGCGGATGTTTTCCCGCACTGTTTCAGAAATGGAGGGATTATTCGCAATTTCTGCTAATGGATCGCCCGGGGCCAGCGCCAGAATCAGGAAGATGACAAGGCTGATGGCAAGCAGAGTGGGCACAGAAATCAGAATGCGCTTCAGGAAATATCGAGACATGGATTAGCGGTTTGAGCAGTGTCCTTCCAGAATAATCTGGGAAAGCCTTTAGGATAGTTCCTTTCACGACTTAGCAAGTTTCACGCAAAAATAGGGGTTTGGGGTGCGACCCGCGCGCCCCAAACCCCTATTTTTGCGTTGTGAATTTGAGAACGTTGCCAAGTCGTTTCTTTTGGCGGTTTTGAGCCGTGAAGAATGACACAAAAAAAGCCCCTGCGTGTTGCAAGGGCTTTTCAAGTGGTGGCGGGGAGCGGATTTGAACCACTGACCTTCGGGTTATGAGCCCGACGAGCTACCAGACTGCTCTACCCCGCGTCGTTCTTATTCAGGATAGCGCGGTCTCTAGTATAGCGCGAGTTCTTAGATTATCACAACTGAGTTCCAGATGCCCAGCAATTCTCATGTTGGGAATCGCGCCCTATGGGCAACTCACGTGTATGGATTTAGGGGTAAAAAGGCGGCCTCAGGGGACATCTTTGCCCACGACTTGGCAAGTTTCACGCAAAAATAGGGGTTTGGGGCGCGCTCCGCGCGCCCCAAACCCCTATTTTTGCGTTGTGAATTTGAGAACGTTGCCAAGTCGTGTTTGCCCCTAAACTTCCATCATGAGAATTGCTGCAGATGCCTCATTTTTCTAAGCACTGATCGCTTGTCTATGCCTGCACTCAATGATGACAATCTATGTCGTCATTCTAATCGCTGGATATACATGATGTTGCAGTGGCATTAAGGAGAGAGCCTTGCTTTTTTTGCGCGATTTTCTTCATACCACCGGGCGATCGCCGGACACCACTCCTCAAACCTCAGATACAGCAGTTCGCAAAACTTCTGCGCCTCAAGCTGGGCGTCTTTTTTCCAGCGCAAATCCAGTAGATGCATTAAGCTGCGGGTGTTACAGCTCAGCACAAAGTTTTGCCGTGCATCAAAGGGAATCAACCCTCTGGCATGCTCTTCAGCTAGCCCTTCTTCAATACGCTGCTTATAGCGTTTGCATGCCATTAGGCACCAGCGAACGTCCTCTTCTCGCTGCTCAGCGGTGTACTGGTAATGCTTTCCCTGGCGGTTATCATACTGACCCATCGGACGCAGGTAAAATACGTCCTCCACATCTTTCTTTCCATCTGCCGCGTCGATAATGCGTCGTCCTGTATAGCGAAAGGATTGTACATCGAAGCTGATGCCAACCCGGTGGGTGCGGAGCTGTTGCATCATCGAGTGGGGGAAAAAGCCCACATTTAATGTTATTTGCGGATGCTCTAGAGGGCCATAGTGGCCTCGGTTCCCAGCTAGGAGGTACTTGATGATGAGTTCTCCCGCTTTTTCCTCATCAGGCCAGCGATCGCGCTCATCAAACACATACCCTTCCGAGTAGTCCTGGTGCATCGCCGTCCAAATCACCTGCTGGGGGTTGGGTGTTGCGGCGATCGTTTCAACACAAAACTTATTCATTAATCCTCCCTATACCCTTGCTAGGGTGACCTTTTCAGGCTGATCCTGATACTTGCCTCTTCGAGCCTCATAGCTTACCTGGCAGGTTTCTCCCTCAAGAAACAGTAACTGCACAATACCTTCGTTGGCGTAAATGCGGCAGTCTGCACTAGAGGAGTTTGAGAACTCTAGAGTTAAGTGACCGCGCCATGCGGCTTCTGCTGGAGTAAGGTTGGCAATAATACCACAACGAGCATAAGTACTCTTGCCAATACAAATCACTGTGATGTTATCGGGTAAAGCAATGCGCTCTAGAGCCACGCCCAGACCGTAAGAATGGGCAGGGAGAATAAAGAACTCGCCGCTGTCGTCAGAATGGAGGGTAGTCGTTTCCAAATTGTTGGGATTAAAGTGCTTAGGATCGACCACCTCACCAGGAATATGGCGGAAAATGCGGAACTCCGCCGGTGACAGTCGCAAGTCATAGCCGTAAGACGACAGCCCATAGCTAATCACCGGGCGCAGAGACCCGACTGTCCCCCGGTCAACATTTCGAATTAGACTCGGCTCAAAGGGCATAATCATTCCCTGCTCAGCCATGCGAGCAATCCAAGCGTCATTTTTGATCATGGCATATTCCTACTGCTAGGGGTTAGCTGTTCCTGACTAATCAATCTAAATGATCCATTAAGTGCGGCGAGTGCGGCGTAGTTCGGTGACCTGATCAGCGATGTCCACAAGGGTAGGGGGCATTTCCGGTCCGGTCAAAATCACGTCGATGTGCTTAGGTCGCTTTTTCAGAAATGTAAGCACTTCGTTCTCGTCAATCAACGCAAACTTGAGCGCGAGACTCAATTCATCTAGCACAACCATCGAATATTTTCCCGCGAGGACGACCTGCTGCGTATGTTGCCACAGGTCAGCGAGTGCTGCTACCTCTTCAGCTTCCAGGTGAGGCGTGTCGATACAGCGGGGTAAATTGCATCGAAGCCAATCCAAATGCTGACCAAGCTGGACAGGATGTGAGTGGCCTTGGGCAATGCCTCCTTTAAGAAACTGCACAATCAAAACGGGGTTGCCCTGCCCCGAGACCCGTAGAGCCTGTGCCATAACATTTGTAAAAAATCCTCGATGGGGACAAGTGAAGACCTGAATGAGACCTTCAACCAGATGGGGAAAGCGGGGCTGAGAATCACGGAGGGGGCTTTCGAGTTGAGAAACCATAACCAATATGACGGTAAGTGAGCGCTAGGAATTCTAGAAATTCATCTGAACTAGGGCTTACGCAACGCTGTGGAAGATAGTGGACGTAGCCCGCTCCCCCCACCTGCGTGCTGGATAAAACCTTGTATCCGTCCTGTGAACATTCATTAAAAACCTATGGGATGCACACGGAACGACAATCAACTCCTTAGTAACTCTGTACTGACTGCGTGTATTATACGCTGACCGTTAATAAAGACAGTCGAAGAGAGGATGTAGACGGCACAAATGCCCTTTCACTCCTACCTTCTCTATAGAGTTTGTGTACGTCCTGCTTTATCTAGCACAGTCAACGAATAGCGATAGACAAAATATAGCGTATTTATGCCAAGAATACCCATGATGTAACGCTACATCTATTACAAAATCTATTACAAATCTCAAGATTCCCAGATTCAACCCACATTTAGTACCGTTGACTGGCGCATATCCTGGGAGCGACGGACTACATCTGGCGTAGCAAGCCGCCCCTTCGACAGACAGAACAAAAAATTGCAAATACGACTTGGCAGGTTTCAGGCAAGAATAAGGGTTTGGGGCGCGCGGAGTGCGCCCCAAACCCTTATTTTTCATTATGAATTTGAGAACGTTGCCAAGTCGTGACCGTTGGCATGGGAGACGTTGTCAGAGCGGCAATATGTTAGAAAATTTTAAGAAAAGTGGCAATTCAGAATAAAACAATTTCCTATACGGAGCATACCAGGAGGTTTTCTCTTGATATATGAATTTTGTGCGCTCCGAGTACAGACCCTGGAAAACTCGCAAATTTTGAATAGCGAGACTGTATCTCCGATTGGTCAAGCATTCTAGCCCATTGATTCAGGGGCGATCTGATGCAAAATGCGATGCGCTGAAATACTTCTTATGTCGAACCTTATGTCCGAACTTAATATTGAAAATGTCATCTCAGGTTATCATGATTTTCGGGTAATTATTTATCTTGCAGCATCTCTAAACGATTGGCTGATTGGAACAACAAGAAGAGGAATTTGATGTTTGGGCCGAACCTCTAGTGCCCTCATGTCTGTTTCAGGAAATTATCTTTTATGAAATTTACAATTGTGGAGGCCGTATTATGGCTAATCTAACCGTTTGGAAGTTCAATACTGTTGACGGTGCTGAGAAGGCGATCGCCAAGCTGGTTGAACTGCAAAAGCAGCACCTCATCAAAATTCAAGATGCTGCTATCGTTTACTGGGAACCGGGTAAAAAGAAACCTAAAACCCGTCAGGCTTTGAATATGGAAGCATTTGGAGCATTGGATGGTGCTTTCTGGGGCATGTTGTTTGGCCTCCTTTTCTTTGTCCCTATTTTCGGCATGGCAGTGGGGGCACTGTCCGGTGCTTTATCCGGTCACTTTGCTGACTATGGCATCAATGACCAATTCATCAAAGATGTGCGCAACAAAGTGACTGAAGGAACGTCTGCATTGTTTTTAATGAGTGAAAACGCCACCATTGACAAGGTACTAGAAGCGTTTTCTGGGAATCAAATGGAACTTATCCAGTCCAACCTTTCTAACGAACAGGAGGCCAAGCTAAAAGCACATTTTGCTTCTGTAGAATAATATTAAGACCTTCCCCTGTTTTTTCCTTGTGAATTTGAGGACTTTGCCAAGTCGTGATTGTAGTCAGTAACTCATCAAGTGGGCTTCTGGATTGATGGGCATCCTCAGCCATCGAACTCATGTTGAACTTAACGTCAACTCGGGATAAGCTCAAAACTGCATTCTGTCCTCCGCGTCACGGACGAGAGAATGCGGTTTTGGGGGGTGGACGCACTGCGTCCGCCCCCAAAAATCGCTTAATCCAAACTCAGGTTAACTTATCTGAGCTAACTGCACCTCTGGCATGAGCCAGGTGTATTAGGAGACAGTTCCATTGAATTCAGCCGTCGCTAGGGGCAGGGATGCTTCAAACTCAAGAGGAATCTGAATGGTAAATTTGGTCACCATCTCCTGACTTTCGACTTCCACCTCGCCACCCAAGCACTCCGTCAGCTTTTTCACCAGTGCTAAGCCCAGGCCAGTGCCCCCTTGCTTCCAGGGATCAGCACTGGGCACCCGATAAAACTTGTCGAAGATGTGGAGAATTTCCCGTTTGGGAATTTCGATGCCTGAATTGCTTACCGTAAATTTCATGGCTGAATGTTCTGCCTGGACATTCATTAGAATCGATTCGCCCGGTGGTGTATATTTGCAGGCATTGTTGAGCAACTCCGTGAGAATGCGTCCCAGGCTTACTGAATCTGTGTGGACAATAGGAAGAGGAGCATCGACAGTCGTGAGCGCCAATCGCTGTTGGCGGCTAGATGCCCGACTTTCAAAAGGTTTCACAACTTTTATCAGCCAGTCATCTAGGCTAATTGGTTCAATATTCAGTGTTGTGTGGTTTGTCTCCAGGCGCTGTAAGTCAAGCAGATCGTTGATTAGACCAATTTCCCGTTGGCATTCATCTTGAAGAATTTTGAGATAATGGGCTGCTTTGCTACTGCTTAATGACTTTTCTGACGCAGGTTTTGCGAGCATAGATGCATCATGGCTGGGGCGATCGCCCGCCGAACTGCTCTGCTCGATGATGAGCGACAACATCCGGGTCGCCAGCTTAATATTCGCCACGGGTGTCCTGAGTTCGTGAGACACGGTACTGAGAAAGTCATCCTTCAGATGGTTTAGCCGCTTCAATTCCTGCACTTGAGCTTTCGTTGCCTGGTAGAGCCTTGCCTGGCGAATGGCGATCGCACACTGATTTGCCACCTGCTGAAGCAAACGCACCTCTAAATCCTTAAAGGCATAGTCTACTCCATTGATTAGCCACAAATCGCCCAGCACTTCCTGATCATTCAAAATCGGGCACACCAGCATCGAAACGTGGCCCCGCTGAGGGTTGGGAAACAGCGAACAAAATTGAAAGTGTTGCCCAGCCAGGAGCTGCTTATAAAGTTCTGGCGCGTTCTCCATGCTCATCACCCGGCCTTGCACAGGAACGGTGGAATCGGCATACTCATAATGCACCACCGCTGTTTTTGAAGACAGGTCGTAAAGGGCTGCATTACAAGAACGAACGCCCAGTTCCTTGCCCAGTTCCTGAACAGCCGCTTGCAAAATATGTCTCTCATCCAGTGAATCCCGCGCCTTATCGGTAATGCGCTTCAGCAATGCTTCAAAATCAAGAGCTTTTTGCAGGCGATCGGCGGACTGTCGGAGAGACTCTTCAACTTTCTGCCGATCTGCGATCTGCTGCTGTAGCCTCTGGTTCGCCTGTTCCAACTCTTCCTGATTAGGCAACTGCAAGGCTTTAGGAATGACTGAGTACAGCTCAAACGCGGCCATAATCGATACGATCGCGGTTAGAGTTTTAACGGCTCCTGTGAGCCAATATGTTGGATGCCAGAGAACCCAAACTTCCAGCAAATGAGCTGTACCGCAGAATAGAAGAAATAGGCTGAATAGAATAAAAAGCTGGCGAAACGGTAGTTCTCTCCGCCTGAATGCGAGGCTAAACAGCATCACAGGAATCGAGTAGTAGGCGATCGCCATTAACAGGTCGGCAGCGGCATGTAGACCCACCAACCTTGGGTTCCATAGATAACAGCTTCCATAAGGCATAAAGCTGCTAGATAAAAGTGTAGATGCTAAATCATCCAGCATGTAGACCAAACGTGGGCTTACTTAAATCCAACTAAAAATTCAACTGACGCTAGTGTTCCCGCAACCTAGTGTTCCCGCAACCTAATGCTCTGGTTAATATAGCGACTGTTGCAGATTGTTGCTGCCTTTCGCAAAGCAAGAGAGCACATATTTCGTTACATTTTATGAGGCATCAAAAACGGGAATTCAATCATTTGAACCCAATTTTGGAGGAGCCGCGCGCCAGTGCTCCACGACTTTATCAAAATTTGATTGTCTTTAACCTTGCCTTGGATGCAGGCGTTGGTTATGCCTGCCGCCACACAAACAATCCTGGGTATGCTTCATCAGTTTGCACCTCGCTATACTTTCAGAAATTACCCCATTACTGGACACCCGGCTATGGCCATCATAGAAGTTGAGAATTTAGGAAAAACGTATCCTGTGGCAGTCAAACAGCCAGGGTTGAAGGGGACGCTGACCCATTTTTTCCAGCGCAACTATCGAATGGTAGATGCAGTAAAGCATGTATCCTTCGAGATTGAGCCTGGGGAAGTGGTCGGTTTCCTTGGGCCTAATGGAGCAGGCAAAACCACAACCCTGAAAATGCTGACCGGGTTGATTCATCCTTCACGGGGCCGATTGGCGATCGCCGGACGGGTTCCATTCCGCCGGGAACCTGCGTTTTTGAGAACCATTACCCTTGTCATGGGACAGAAGCAGCAGCTTATTTGGGACTTGCCTACCCTAGATTCCTTGAAGATTAATGCTGCGGTCTATGGCATTTCCGACTCAGAGTTTCGTCGTCGGGTTGGTGAATTAAGCGACATGCTCGACATTGGCCGCAAGCTGACTCAGCCTGTGCGTAAGCTGTCTCTGGGAGAGCGCATGAAAGCTGAGCTGCTAGCCGCTCTCATCCACCAGCCAAGCGTGTTGTTTCTGGACGAGCCAACCCTGGGGCTTGATGTGAATGCCCAGGTGAATGTGCGAGAGTTTTTGAAGGAATACAACCAGCGCCACCAAGCGACAGTACTGCTGACCAGCCACTACATGGCAGATATCACGGCCCTATGTGAGCGGGTACTGCTAATGTACCAGGGACAACTCATCTATGATGGCAGCCTCGATAACCTGCTCAATCAGTTTGCTCCCTACCGGGAAGTAACGGTGGAAATGGCGGATATCCATCCTGAAGAGAAGCTGGCTCAGTATGGGGAACTGGAGTCTGTAGATGGGCGAATTGCCCGGTTTATTGTGGAGCGGGAGCAGTTGCCAGGGGCGATCGCCCGAATTCTCTCCCATCTCAACATCATCGACATGACGGTGACCGACCCGCCAGTGGAAGAGGTCATTGGCAGAGTCTTTCAACGTGGATCGCTGTAACGCCGCCGCAGACTGGGCAAACAGGTTTTAGTTAAGAAATATGTTGAAACTTTTACAAAATGTTGCTAAGATGCAAGGGTAGGAACATTTTATGGTAATTACACATGGCTATCTTCCCTGGTTTCCCGACTCCTTCTCCAATGCGGCCTCAGTCCCGCGTGCAAGACCTCAAGACCCGTTTGGATTGGGGAGAGCCCGCATTGACTATCATTGACGTGCGCGATCGCAAAGCGTTCAACACCGAACACATCACAGGTGCTGTTTCTATTCCCGCAGGTGCGTTGGTCGGCACTGTCGAATCTAATCTTGAAAAAGAGCGCGATATCTATATTTACGGCGAAACGGATGAAGAAACAGCCGTATCAGTAGAAATGCTGCGTGAGGTAGGATATGTGTCAGTATCTGAGCTTCGGGGCGGCTTACCCGCATGGAAAGCGGTCGGCTATCCCACCGAGGTTGCGGCGATCGCCTAAGCGCTTCTTTCCATCTAGGGTACCTGGGAAGTTGGGCAGGCCATGTGCTTCCTGATAGAGGAAGAATAGACACGACTTGGCAAGGTTCTCAAATTCACAACGCAAAAATAGGGGTTTGGGGCGCGCTCTGCACATTCCAAACCCCTATTTTTGCCTGAAATTTGCTAAGTCGTAAATAAAGAAAGGGGAAGCAGGATACTCCTGTTCCCCAATCTCTGGTGATTTAATTTTTATGTGCCCCATTGCGTTAGCGCACTAGTCTTCTAAAACTTTTTCCTTAAATAGCTTACCTGCGCTGAAAGCCGGTACTGTCGTTGCTGGAATCGTAAGTGTTTCTCCCGTTTTGGGATTACGCCCCTCCCGAGCCTTGCGCTCGCGGGACTCGAATGTGCCAAATCCTACTAATGTTACCTTTTGTCGATTACTGACCGCTTCAATAATACTCTCCAGGGCAGCCGTGAGAATGGCATCAGCCTGTTTCTTTGTAACGCCTGATTTCTCAGCAATCTTGTCTACCAATTCGCCTTTATTCATTGGCCTAAGCTCCTAGCAACATGGTTGTCCAACACAATATTTGCTGTGATTGTACATCAGGCTTTGCCAAATCAAGGCTTCTAAGGAACGAGAATTAAATAATTTGAACCAAATTTTGGTGGAGCGACGCGGCAATGTCGCGTCGCTCCACCAAAATTCGATTTTATTTAATCCCTATTTCTCCGTGAGCGACCACACCCCATCCCAGTCACCGGTGGGCGGATTTTCAAGCCAGTGTTGACAACGCCTGAGCTGTACCTGGGCCGCTTTGTCGTTGCGGTCAATGTCTTCCAGAATGCCGCCAAATGCCCCCATTGCCTTGGTAAACTTTTGTGCCAGATAGAATTCCCTGCCCCGATGGTAGCGTTCAATCTGCTCAATACGCCGGGCAGGAACCTCTTCCGATTTCAATGCCACCAGTTCATAAATACCAACGGGCTTATTTTTACCCTTGACGCGAATGCGGTCTAGCTCTCGCACCCAAACCTTGTCCTTACAGGGCTCATAGGTGTTTTCGCTCATCACAATATCGCAGCCGTATTGCTTGGTTGCTCCTTCCAGCCGCGCACCCAGGTTAACGCCATCGCCGATAGCCGTAAACTCCATGCGCTTACTAGAGCCAATGTTGCCACTGATGACGTTACCTGAGTTGAGGCCAATGCCAATGCTGATGGGCATCAGATTACAGCGTTGGCGATCGCCATTAAACTGTTCTAGCCGATGACGCATTTCAATGCTGGTCTGCACTGATCGCCAGGCGTGGTCTTCTAGCTTCAGGGGAGAGCCAAACACGGCCATGATGGCATCCCCAATGTACTTGTCGAGGGTGCCTTTGTGTTCCAGAACGGCATCCACCATCAGCTCAAAGTAGTCGTTTAGCATCATTACCAGTTCTTCGGCGTCCATGCTCTCCGCGATAGTGGTAAAACTGCGGATATCTGAGAAGAGCACCGATACGTCCTTGCGATCGCCCCCCAGCCGCACTTCCCCGGAGGACAGAAGCTGTTCCGCCACTTCCTGGCTCATGTAGCGGTACATGGTGCTTTTCAGCCGCTTTTCATCGCTAATATCATCCATCACCACTAGGGCCCCGTGGACATTACTGGCGTCTTCCACGTTGGTAATAGAGTTAATGGACAGGTTGATGCTGTGCTGCTCGCCTGCCTGAGCATTCTCCGGTTTCGATACAAGGGTCTGCTCCGGATAATACTGCTCCCGGTCTTGCTTTTTCTGGGGATGGAGGGCACTGTCAATGCACTCAGCAAAGCTCCGTTCCTCGATGTTAATGAGATCCCTGACATGCTGCCCTGCGATGGAGATTTCCGGAGGGAGATTTAGAAGCTGTAGGGCGCTTTCATTGGCAGCGATGACGCGCCCTTCCTTGTCCGTGGAGAGGACAGAATTGGAGAGCGATCGCAAAATGTCCCGCTGCATCTGCTCCTGCTGTTTTACCGTCTGGAACAGCTTGGCATTCTGCAAGGCAACCCCAGCCTGAATGTTGAATGCCTTCATGAACTCCATGTCATTGCGGTTGAAGCTTGCCTTCCAGCAGTCAGGTGCATCAGGCCAGTCAGCCGGATCATAGTTGGGGTAATCACCCTGGCGCTTTTTGTTGATCAACTGCGTCACGCCAATCAATTCGTCCTTTGCATTGAACACAGGCATACACAACATGCTGCAGGTGCGGTAGCCTGTCTTCTTATCGGTGCTTTTAGCAGTGTCTGCATTCTCGTGGTCATACAGGTCAAAGGGAATCAGCACGGGTTCCCCGGTCTGGGCAACCTGTCCAGCAAATCCCGCATCCCTGGGAATGCGGATTTCCTGGAGCTGCCCTTGAATAGGAATCTTTGTCCACAGTTGCCCCTTCTCCTCGTCTAGCAGCCAGAGGGTACTACGATCCGCCTGCATGAGTTCCTTCGCCTCGTCCATGACCCGCTTCAGGGTTTCTTCCAGGTCAAGGCTGCTCTGGCTCATCGCCTTAGTCGCTTTCATCAAGGCTGAAGCCGCCCGCTGACGCTGGGTTGCTTTGTAGAAAGAGCGCGAAGATTCAAGAATGAGGCGAATAGAGGGGGCGAATTCGTCGAATAAATCATCGTCCGCCTGGGTAAAGCCGTTTAGATCAATCTTCTCTGCCAGGGGAGCTTGGGGAACATAGTCCTGTTTAAGCTTGTTGATCAATTGAACAACGGCAACCAGATTTCCCTCCGTATCCAGTAGCGGCAGCACTAGCATGGTGTAGGTGCGATAGCCTATCTCCTGATCCTTTTGTTTGGCGAACACTGCTCGTGGATCATCATAGAAGTCAAAAGGAATATTGATGACCTTCTTGAAGGTAGCAGATTCTCCAGCAATTCCCTTTGTCGCGGGGAACCGGAGTTCTAAGTTATTACCCTTCTCGTCCTTTGCAACGATTGACCACAGTTCGTTCTTATCTTCGTCTAACAAATAAATCGTCGTGCGGTCAGCATTCAAAAGTTCCCCTGTTTTCAGGGTGATAGACCGCAGCATCTCGTCCAGGATGGCATCAAATCCCTGGCTATCTAGCAGGGAGTCGAGCATTGAAAGGGTTTGGTTGACCACTTCTAGCTTTTGCTCAACATCCGTGACCACCTGCTTAAAGGTGTCCTGCTTCAGCGGTGCTAAGAATGCCGAAAAGCTTCCCTTAGTAGTGGTGAGGGCTCCTCCCTGACTTGGCATTGGAGTGTTCTCCTGCCCACCTTTGCCTTCGCCAGCGTCTGGTACGGCTGCTTCCGCTGTCGATGCTGGTGGCGTGCTGCGTGCGGCTTCGGGAACGACTTCAACATCAATGACAGTCGCGTCAACGGCGATCGCCTCATGGGTCATAGGTTGATGAGAGTCAGAGTTGGGCAAATGCGAGGAAGAAGCTGACATAGGTTCCTGAGAGATGGGTGGTGAATAGTGCCAGAAAATGGAACATGCTTAACGTGTAGGTCTAGCCCACACCTCTACTTTACAAAAGCACAGAAGGCTACTCGTATCTTATCGATCAAATCTTCAGGGTCAAGAGCAGTCGCTCACTATTCCCAGAAGCGCACGCTCTGCACAGGAGAATTTTTCCAGAAACTCAGCCTTAGGAACGAGAATTAAATAGTTTGAACCAAATTTTGGTGAAGCGGTACGGCATCGCCGCACCGCTTCACCAAAATTGGATTTTATTTAATCCTTGCTCCTAAGAGTACCCAACGTGTGGTGCAAATCTATGATACGACACTAAAAATCTCGTGGAGGGGCTGAGATATCGCCTGTGCCAAACAACCAAACGTACGCCCTGTCAATTTTAGAAATGTCAGTCCCAGATGGATTGGCCCTGGTTTTTCATTGTCACGACTTGGCAAGTTTCACGCAAAGATAGGAGTTTGGGGCGCGCGAAGCGCGCCCCAAACTCCTATCTTTGCGTTGTGAATTTGAGAACTTTGCCAAGTCGTATCATTGTGATGCTGTACTGGATTTGACGCGCAGGTTGTCTGGGGCGTTACAATTCAGGTTCAGAGTGCAGGTCAATGGCGATGCTCTTCAGCATTGGTATGGGTCTGCTAAACAGATAAGCAATGATTGAGCAACAGGTTCAAACACCGATGGCAGATATTAGTGGTACTTGGCTCGGAACATACTGGGAGAACGGGACGCAAACGCGGTTTGAGGCAACGCTGGTGCAAGCAGGCAACAGTTTGTCAGGGCGCATTCTGGATGATGGGCCACTGGGTGAAGCCCAAATCAGCGGGGATGTGACAGGACGCCGCATCAGCTTTAGCAAAAAATATGTGACGTCAACGCCCTATCCCATTTCCTACACGGGCACCGTTGCTGAAACTGAAGATTTTATGTCGGGAACCTGGAGCATTGCAGGGAATGGGTCGGGGCGGTGGGAAGCTCACCGGAATTCGGATAACTTGATGCAGCAACTCCGAGAGCGCATGGCGAAAGAAACTGAACTGGCTGGAGTTTCAGGGTAGCCGAGTGGTTATCTCACACGACTTGACAAGTTGCACGAGAAAATAGCAGCAATTCTCATTTTGGGAAACTTCGCGCCCTATAGGCGCTCACTTGTACAAATGTAGGGGACAAAAAGGTCGCCTACATTTCCATAATGAGAATTGCTGAAAAAATAGGGGTTTGGGGCGCGCTCCACGCGCCCCAAACCCCTATTTTTTCGTTGTGAATTTGAGAACTTTGCCAAGTCGTGCATCTCAAGGGGGCATTTGGAAGAATTGCCTCCTGAATGATTGATGCGGGTCTATGCAAGCTCGCGTACAGCAAGTCCCTCAGTGTTCATCGAGACCTATTTGAGGCTATGGACTCGCTGCTCAAGAATGGAGAAATCATAGGGCGCTTGCCGTGTTCCAGAGACTTGAGACAAAATCAGGGCTAATCCTGTCGAAATAACCAGGGCTGCCCCAAAGCTCATCAAAAAACTGCCTGCCAGGGGAATCGGCACCAGGGGCGTGAAATCAGGCTTTGGGAAAAATAGCAGTCCGGCCACAATGCCTACGGCAGAACTGATGAGCGCGGCGTTGCTGCTGAACTGCCTGGAATACAGCCCATAGAATACAGGAAAAACAGCCCCCGCACAGACCAGATCGGCAACGAGAAACAGATACAGTACGCTGTAGCCCTGGGAGGCAATCAGAATCGAGGGGATGGTAACGATCACAGTCAGCGCTCGGGCAATCCGCAAAAGCTGTCCAGAGGGGAGGTGCGATCGCCATCTCGACAGATCACTGGTAATGGTGCTGGTAATGCCGTTAATCAGCGTATCCATGCTGCTCATCACCAGTGCCAGGGACAGAATCAGCACCAGCATCAGCGCCCAAGTGGGCATGACCTCATTCACTAGGGCGAACAGGGCGACGGATGCCTGCTCCTGGGGAACGCCGTACCCTGCTGCCATCAGTCCCAACGCTCCTGAGAGAATCACCATCGGAATGACGACCAATCCTGCAATCCAGTAGGAGCGCGCCAAGGTCTTCGCATCCCGGCAGGCATAGACTCGCTGCCAAAACCCCTGGTGAAAGAGATTCGCGGTGAGAATGGCAATGATTAGAGCAAACCCAAACTCTACCCCAGGGCCAAAGGTGAGCGAGAGCAAGGGCGGCGCGTCAGGGGCAGTCAGGGGAGCAAAGGCAGCTCCCAAGCCTCCCAGATTGCTGATAATCACTACGAAGATGATGAGCAGCAGAGGCAGAATCACGCCAAACTGGAGCGTATCGGTAAAGATCGTCGCTCCCAGCCCGCCATAGGTGGTGTAGATCAGCGTGGCTGTAGACACCACCAGCACCGTCCACACCAGCGGGATATCCCCGATCAAGTTCAGCGCCAGGGCAATGCCCGTCAATTCGGCGGACAAAAACACGAACATATAAAAGATGGAGATGATGACGGTAAAGCTATACATGCCCGCCCCAAAGCGGTACCAGACATATTCCGTGAGGGAGTGCCCCTGAGGCATCAATTGCCGCAGACGCGGCCCAATCCAGGCAAAGGCAATGAGCGGAGCCGCCTGCCCTACCCCATAGCCGATGATGCCCGGCACCCCTGCCCAGGTCGCTGCCTCAGCAGGGCTCAGCAGCAGCCAAGCTCCAATCACCGATGCGACGATGGTGGCGATCGCCATCCCCTCTCCCACCTGACTCCGGTGGCTAATGAATTCCTCGACATCGAGCGATCGCCGCCGCAGCGCCAACAGCCCAAACAGGGCAAAGATGGTGACAGTGACCAGGGTAATGATGAACGCAAGTGAGCGAATGGACATAACTATTCCCCTTAATTCGTGATTCGTGCGCGGTCGATAACCAATACGCACAGCAAACACGACGGGGGGAGCTGAATTGTGACGATGGGAACGGATTGTCCTCCTTTTGGGCCAAGGGGATTGAGAGAAGGACTCCGTGGATGCTTACACACCATCCATTCCAGCCCTGCTTGATGCTGCCTCGATGCAGGCGCATAAACGCGAGCTACACCAAGCCTACCTAAACAAGAAGCTGAAGCCGTTTGCCCAACCCATCACGCCCAATCCATAGGCCCTGTCTGAACATGCGCTAGAGCCAGCACCAGAGCTTAGGGCAGCGCCTCCGTTCCACACAAAATTCGTTTCACACAAAATTCGTTCCACACAAAACTCGCTTCCCTCCGTCGGCGTTAACCGATTCAGGTTCTAAGGGTGTAATCTCAGCCTCCATTTCAGCCTCCATTTAGGTGAAAGGCATTTAGGTGAAAGGCACCCCCAGCTTGTAGTCGATACTATATCACGTTTCTCTTCAACAGTAATGCCAAGGGGAGCATCCCACTTTTGCAAATTGATTAATTTTGTTTTGTTGGGTAGGCGGGCGCAGCCCGCCTACCCAACAAAAGTGGGATACACGACTTGGCAAGTTTCACACAAAGATAGGGGTTTGAGAACTTTGCCAAGTCGTGTGGGATACACCCATGCCAAGGGGGTAATGCCAGGGAATGATGCCAGGGCAGACCATTGCCGACTCCTCAATGGCGCTGTGTTTAGCCTCAGCGTACAAGTGCTGTGAATACGCTAAACCCTTTTTCTCGGTTGAGATGTCACATGGCTGTCACACGACGTTGACACCGCTTTCTTAAAGTAAAAACATAACTAGTGCTCTGTCATTTCTTGAAATTAGGGTAAATCCCTCCAGGATTTACCCTAATTTTTAATTTTGACGCTGCACTCGGTAGAGGCAGAACGAAGTGCCATAACACCTGGAGGCTTCATCAGCAGGCATCCCAATCACATCTCAACACCATCGCACCCACACATTTCAAAACGACGTATCGCCAAAGGAAAAGCATATGACAAATTTCAAACAATCCTTATCATCGTTATCGCTCATTGTCTTCGGTGCTGGACTTGCGACCGCAGGGGGCTATCTGGCATCCAGTCCGCATGCTATGAACAGCGACCAGGCGATCGCCGAGGTCGTTGCCCCTGCGAATCCCAACACCAGCTCAACCGCATCTCCTGATGTGACTGAAGACAGTTCTGTCGTGACGGGACTACCCATCAACAGTAGCTTTATCAGCGATGTGGTCGAGAAAACAGGAACTGCTGTGGTTCGTATCGACGCATCTCGCAGAGTCACCCAGCAGGTTCCGAATTCCCCCCTCTTCCGACGCTTCTTTGGGGACTCCATGCCCATACCCCCCGGCAACCAGATCCAGCAAGGCGTCGGTTCTGGGTTCATCCTGGATGATGAGGGGCACGTGGTCACCAACGCCCACGTGGTCGAAGGAGCGGACACGGTAACCGTGACCTTGAAAGATGGACGCCAAATCAACGGTGACGTGCTGGGCTATGATACGACGACAGATGTCGCGGTTATCAAGGTTGATGATCCAGATTTACCTAAGGTAACGGTTAGTGACTCAAACCAACTGCGACCTGGAGACTGGGCGATCGCCATTGGCAACCCTCTGGGGCTTGATAACACTGTGACCGCAGGCATCATCAGCGCCACGGGTCGCACCAGCAGCGAGGTGGGCGTTCCCGATAAGCGGGTGAACTTTATTCAGACAGATACCGCCATTAACCCTGGCAACTCTGGCGGCCCCCTGCTCAATACCGCCGGTAAGGTGGTCGGCATGAATACTGCCATCATCCAGGGAGCACAGGGCATTGGCTTTGCCATTCCGATTAACACAGTGCAAGAGATTGCTGATGAAATTATCGAGACAGGCAAGGTTGAGCATACCTACCTGGGAGTTCAAATGGTGGAACTCACCCCCGAACTGAGTGAGCAGCTTAAAAACGACCCCAACAGCCCCATGAATCCCACTGTGGATGAAGGCATTCTCATCATGCGCGTCGTTCCCAATTCCCCGGCAGCACGGGCTGGGTTGAGGGCTGGCGATGTCATCACCGAGATTGACGGCACGCCCTTGACTACAGCAGCAGATCTGCAAGAGGAAGTCGCCGACCGTTCCGTTGGAGAGACTCTCCGTATTCAAGTGTTGCGCGGGGACGAATCCCGAGAAATTGTCGCTGAGCTGGATGAATTGCCCGGATAGGGAGGTAGCATAATTAATTATAAAACCCGTCGTAAACCCTGCGCCGCCTGCGCAGCGGGCGGCGCAGGGTTTTACACCTAGTTTTTAATTGTGCCTAGTGCAGCGTCAAAATTAAAAATTAGGGTAAGTCCCTCCGGGATTGACCCTAATTTCAAGAAATGACAGAGCACCAGCTACTTAAAAATCATCGGCTTCATTTCCAAGACAGATTTAAGAACATGGCTTGGCAAAGTTCTCAAATTCACAACGCAAAAACAGGGGTTTGGCGCGCGGAGCGCGCGCCAAACCCCTGTTTTTGCGTGAAACCTGCCAAGTCGTGTAAGAACGTTCCTCAGCCAGGAGCCTGCGATACAGGCTCCTTTTTTATGTGTTCTATATCACATATATCTCAGGTGTCATTGCTGACGAATGTTTGAGGGGCTGAGTCGCCAGAAAAATTGATGTGGAATGATTCGAGTCATCAAAAATCATCGGGGAATAGGTATCTGTTCGGCAGGATTTGTGTTATTTAGATCATGAACCTGCTCTGATAAATTCATGCCTTCAACTGCTATTTCCTCTGCTTGGCAACAGCTCCGACGCCGTGAAATTTCCTGTGAACAGGCGATCGCTTTGCTGGTAAATCACGGCATAGTCAACCTCTCGCTCCTCGACCGGGATTTAACTCACCGTTTCCTCAGAGATTTTCCTGACCCCAAAAGTATTCCCCCTGTCCTACCTCTCCTGCTGTGGCAAAACTGCTATTTTCTGGGCAGTCCTATTCAGCTCTCCGATGCCCAAGTCAAGCAACTGGGCGATCGCACCCTGACAGACATTAAAATCATCCCCATTAGCAAAAAGTGCTATCGATCCTGGTTTCACCTCCAATTTTCTGACCTCAAGGAAATTCAAGGCACAGGATTGGTGAACCCTCTCACGGGTGAGGTTGATAGCGAAGACATTTGCGAAGTTACGGAACTTTACTTGTCTAAGGCAGCAGACCAGATCAGCCGCATCAAAACCATCATCTCCGGTGCCCTCCGTAACCGCGCCAGCGACATTCACCTAGAACCAACCCAAGGCGGTTTGCTGGTGCGCTACCGTATCGATGGCATTCTGCGCGACATTACCACGTTGCCCCAAGACATTAGCCGCCGTGCCGTGGTGGCCCTCAAAGTCATGGCAGATATGGACATTGCTGAGAGCCGCCGCCCCCAGGATGCCCGCATCGGTGAGCGCTACTCCTCAGGCCAGGGCCTTGATGTAGGGTTGGACATGCGAGTGAGTACCTTACCTTGCGTGGGGGGAGAAAAGGTGGTGATCCGACTGCTGCCCCAGGAAAATCCCTTCTCCACCATTGAGGAGTTGGGATTTACCCCCAAAGCTCTCAAAACCTATCAAAACTGGCTCCATCAACCCCAGGGCATGGTCATCTTTACCGGGCCGACGGGATCGGGAAAAACCAGCACCCTCTACACCAGCCTGCAGCGGGTCGCCACAGAGTACGTCAACGTGGTGACGGTGGAAGACCCAGTGGAATATATACTTCCTCGCATCACCCAAACCCAGGTGCATGAAACAGCAGGTATGACTTTTGCGGCAGGACTGCGAGCCATCCTGCGGCAAGATCCCGACATCATTATGGTCGGTGAGGTACGGGATGAGGAAACTGCTGAAACGGCGGTACGGGCAGCACTAACTGGACACCTGGTACTCACGACCCTGCACACGAATGATGCTGTCAGCGCCATTCCTCGCTTAAAGGATATTGGTCCCGATCCCAGCCTGATCAGCGATGCTCTGTTAGGCATCGTAGCCCAGCGTTTGGTGCGGCGGGTTTGCCCCCACTGTGCCGAATCTTACTCCCCCACCGACCAAGACTTGAAGCTGCTGCGGCTGACCCGCGATCGCGCCCATGCCGCCTCCTGGCGAAAGGGACGGGGATGCGCCAAGTGTTTCCAGTCTGGTTACATGGGACGGGAAGCCATTATCGAATTGCTGGACGTGGATGATGTCGTTCGTCAGATTATCTATGAAGGTACCCTGACTCAGTTGCACCACTACTTGCAGGAAACCGGGTTTGAGTCCTTTCGGAAAGCGGCGATCGCCAAAGTCACTGCTGGCATCACCACCATTCACGAAATTCAGCGAGTGCTTCCCTACAGCGCTCTCCACCGACGCAACCTGTCATCAACCCCCTCAACAGCAGACCAGAAATACCTTCAGGCCGTCGAGTGATGTTAATTTTGGATTTTAGATTTGCGGTTTTGGATTTTGGCTGATTCTCAAAACTCCTATGTTTTCGTTGTGAATTTGAGAACTTTACCAAGTCGTGTAAGTAGATGAGTATCACCAATTAGACAACCCGTAAAGCCCTGTGCAGCAGGCGGTGCAGGCTTTCCATCTGGTTTTCATTATGCCAAGCTACTGCTCTAAATTTTAGAGCTGACCAACGGCTAAACCTTCATGATGTCCTCTTCTTTCTCTGCCAGAAGGTCGTCAATTTTCTTGACGTATTTATCCGTTGCTTTTTGCACGTCATCTTGCAGATCACGGGACTCATCCTCAGAAATATCGCTGTTCTTTTCGTCTTTGCGAATGCTGTCAATGGTATCCCGGCGAATATTACGAATAGCGACCTTGCCCTCTTCTGCAAACTTGGCAGCCACTTTAACAAACTCCTTGCGCCGCTCACTAGTGAGCGGCGGAATATTAAGGCGAATAATACTGCCATCGTTCGTTGGAGTCAGCCCCACATCTGAGAGGGAAATGGCCTTCTCGATGAGTGACAGGCTGCCCGGATCGTAGGGTTGAATAGTAATTGTTGATGCATCAGGCGTGTTGATGTTCGCCAGGGATTTAAGCGGCGTGGGGGTACCGTAGTATTCCACCATCACCCGATCCAGGATTGACGCATTAGCACGCCCTGTCCGAATGGTGTTGAATGAGCGCTGGGTTGCTTCAACAGCTTTTTGCATCAAACTCTCGGCTTCAGATAACTTCACAGGTTCCTCCAACAATCGTTCCAATGGGTTCTCCCATTACTGCTCGGTGAATGTTGCCCGCTACAGACAAGTCAAACACCATAATAGGAATATTGTTATCTTTACACAGTGCGATCGCCGTACTATCCATTACACGCAAATCATGGGTGAGCACATGGCTGTAGGTTAAACTCTGGTAGCGCTTTGCATCAGGATTTGTACGCGGGTCTGAATCATAAATACCATCAACTTTAGTGGCTTTGAATAACACTTCAGCGTTAATTTCGGCAGCTCTGAGAGCCGCAGTGGTGTCTGTGGTGAAAAACGGATTGCCGGATCCCGCCCCAAAAATCACCAATCGCCCCTTTTCCAGATGGCGGATGGCCCGGCGACGAATGTAGGGTTCTGCCACTTCCTGCATCTCAATCGCCGTTTGTACCCGTGTAGGAATGCCGTTGCGCTCAAAGGCATCTTGCAAAGTCATGGCGTTCATGACCGTTGAAATCATACCAATATAGTCAGCAGTGGCTCGATCCATGCCCGATGCCGCTCCTTTGACCCCCCTAAAAATATTGCCGCCACCGACAACGATGGCGACCTGAACTCCGGTATTACACACATCGGCAACCTCAAGGGCAATTTTTTGTACAACAGCGGGGTCAATGCCGTATTGTAAGTCCCCCATGAGTGCTTCGCCGCTTAACTTGAGCAAAATGCGCTGATATGTTGTCCCCATGCGACACCGCCTAGTTTTGAAGGTTTCCCACTTAAGATAACAGCAGATGTAGCAAAAGCACGAACCTCTGGGACGGGCAAAGGGAGGTAGCAGTTCTGCACGGTTCCTACAGGGTGTAGCCAGCGGCTTTGCGCCATCGAATTGGGCACCCGGTTGCCTGGGTAATCGGAACGGCGATCGCCTCCCCGGCAAGGAGTTGAGCGATCGCCTCCCTGAGCGGAGAAGATGGGGGCTGAGGTGCCGTTGACTGTGCGGTTCCTCCTGAATCGCCAACAGCACCGATGTAACGAATTTTCCCAGCAGCATCAATCAAGAACGCCTGGGGAGTCGTTTCTGCTGTGAAGGTTCGGACAACATCCTGGGTCACGTCTCGCAAGTAGGGAAACTGGATACTATAGGCCTCGACAAATCCTTTCATCTGGCTGTAGCTGTCTTCTGGAACCTGTTTTTCATCGTTTGCATTAATGCCGATGACTGTGACTTGTTGAGATGCGAATTCTGCCTGAATAGCGTTTAGCTCACGAATGCAAGAGCGTACGTCAGGGCATTGACTTGAAAGCATGACAACAACGATGGCTTGCCATGTTTCTAAATATCGGGTGAGGTGGTGAACGGTGCCGTGAACATCAGGCAGCTCAAAATCTGGAGCATAATTCCCGATAGGCGGTGCAACGCTAATCATGACCGTGCCTCCATGCAGACGCCTCCAAGCTAGACGGTAGTGCGAATGACCGTAATGATAACCGTAAATCAAGGATTTGCGAATCATTAGATTCTCGGTAGAATGCCCCCTGCGTCCCGCTGAAACGGGGCGATCGCCTCCTCTGCACCTTGCCCTCGCGTTGTCACTCTATACCCGCAGACCTTTTGCACTTCTTTACATCTATTTAGAAAGATAAAGATGTCTCTCGCCTTGATGTTTACACGACTTGGCAAGTTTCACACCAGAATGAGGGTTTGGGGCGCGCGGAGCGCGCGCCAAACCCCTATCTTTGTGTTGTGAATTTGAGAACTTTGCCAAGTCGTGGCAGATCCCTAATCCCTTCTGTGTTTGAAAAACTTAATTTTGGGGCTCAAGTTCTGCCAATTCTTCGTTTTGCAGTGTACGTAAATGCAGGCTATTTCTTTGAAGCTAAGATTACTAGCTAAATTTCCATGAAAAATAACCGATCTTCTGATCCCATTTTTAATAGCCATCAAAGCGCATTGAGTATGGTTGAATGCCCTAAGTGTGAGAAACATACCATTGTCTCTAAGGGAAATCAGTATAATTGCATCAATTGTGGGTTTCATCGATATGTAGATGAGCGATGTAGATGAGCGTGACTGGACGTCTGAAGTATTACCTTTACTCGGAGTAATTGCTTTCCTGATGCTTCTTATACTCTAGATTCTGTGAAACGCCTTGTTGTTTTAGGTGTTATGCCTGTAAACGGGCGGCGGTGCGGAGAATTTGCCCTGCCATCATCGCAGCACCGAAACCGTTATCAATATTTACGACGCCGATGCCTGTGGCACAGGAGTTGAGCATTGTCAGCAGGGGCGCAATACCGTTCAGGTGAGCCCCATAACCCACACTGGTGGGCACAGCAACGACAGGGCAGTTTGCCAACCCGGCGACGACGCTGGGCAATGCCCCTTCCATCCCCGCTACCACAATAATGACGTGGGCATTGGCAAGAATATCCCGATGGTCGAGCAGGCGGTGAATGCCTGATACCCCCACATCCCACAATCGGTCAACGCGAAAGCCGCATAACTCAGCCGTCACCGCCGCTTCTTCAGCGACCGGAAGGTCAGCGGTACCCGCCGACACCAGGGTAATGGTGCCAGGGTGCTCGGGCAAAGGATGATCAGGGGCGATCGCACAAATTCTCGCCTGGGAAAAATAGCGAAGGTCGGGCAGGTGCGTCCTCAGCACGTTATAGACCCCTGGCTCAATGCGGGTTGCCATCACGACAGAGGTGCGATCGCGCATCGCCTGAATAATTTTGACAATTTGCTCTGGGGTCTTTCCTGGCCCCCAAATTACCTCTGGGAAACCTGTGCGCAGCGCCCGGTGATGATCCACTTTGGCAAATTCATCAACAGGTTCAAAATCCAAATATCGCAGTTTGTTAAACGCTAGATCAGGACTCATCTCTCCCAGGGCAACGGCCTGGAGAAGTGCTTGAATGTTATCCGGTTGGGTCACAGCCGCCTCACTCTGCGCTTAGCTTCAACTCTTCTACATTCCAGAGGGTGCCACCCAGGGCTGAATACTGGACGCCTTTCACTCGATTCCGAACTGCCGATAGAGAAAGCTGGTTCACCAAATAAATGAAAGGCAAATACTCCTGGGTCAACTGCTGGGAATGGGTATATAAAGCTTTACGCTGCTCCTCATCCAGCACCTGGGCTGCCTGAACATAGACTTGGCTGATTTCTTCTTCCCAGTCAGCAATCTCCCGCCCCTGAATGGGATTTTCACTATCAGGGGAGGCTTGGTTAAACGTATGCAAGCTCCCGTCCGTCAGCCAAACATTTGCACCGCCATTCGGCTCAATGCCGCCCGTTAAGCTCAGAAGAAAACATTCCCAGTCCATGTACTTCGTGAGCTTTTCGACCAGGGTGTTGAAGGCGATGGGCTGAAAATCGACCTCCATACCAAGCTGCTCTAAGTCTCGCTTGATCTGTGATCCCATTGCTTCGCGAATTGTGTTGCCAGAGTTGGTGATGAAGTTAAACCGCACTAGGTTGCCATCCCAGTCAACCAGGCGATCGCTCTCATCATAGCGAAACCCTGCATCGAGTAGTAGCTGGCGAGCTTTTTGGGGATCATAATTATACGCTTTAATGCCTTCTTCTGGAGAAGCATAGTACGGGCTTTGAACCGAGATAGGAGAGGTTTGCGGCTCGCCTAGCCCCTGAAAAATGTTGTTAATCATCGTTTGGCGGTCAATGGCATAGGCCACAGCCTGCCGAAATTCCTTGGTGTTGAACCAGCGCGATCGCACTGGATCAACTAACGGTTTTCCATCCCAAGATCCTTTATTCAGGTTAAATGCAATAAACGTTGTGCCCGGACGGGGGCCAGCATCATAGACGGTGAAATTCCCTCTTTCTTCTTCCCGCTTCAAGAGAGAGAAATTTTCAGGAGATACGCTGATGCCATCCAGTCCTCCAGAGCGGAATTGTAGGAGGGACGCGTCTGTGGACTCCACAATTTGCAAAATGAACTTCTCGATATACGGTTGTGAGTTGCCTGTATCATCCTCTTTCCAGTAGTACGGATTGCGCTCAAACGTGACCCGCTGGAGCGTTGCGTAATCCGTCATGCGATAGGGACCGCTGCCAATTATCTCCCTGGGGTCGGTGTCCGTTCCCCATGCTGAGAGAAATCGGGGATTCCCCGATGAGTCCGTTTCATTGACATACTCTTCCAGGGCGTGCTTAGGCAAAATAGATAGCCCCCCCGCGTAGCGCAGGAAGGGCGCAAACGGCTCTGGGACAGTAAACTCAACCCGGCGATCGTCAATTTTGCGGACACTGGGGAATGTCCCTGATTCACCGATGCGTAAGATGTCGCGCTCGCCACTGGGAATGGCAGGATTGAAGTAGATGGCGTTGTAGGTGAAGACAATATCGTCTGTGGTAAAAGGCTCGCCATCAGACCATTTCAGCCCTTCTCGCAGAGTGAACACAATCCTCTTACTATCGTCTGACACGTCCCAGGATTCTGCTAAAGCAGGCTCTAGCTCGCTGGTGATGGCATTCTCAGAGAGGAGCCCCTCGTAGAGCAAATCAAAGATGAGGGTGGCTTCCTGGCTCGTGACTGTGTTGAAGGTCTTCGGCTCGCTAATTTCGCTGTACACGATGCGAGGCACTTGAGCCGCCTCAGTCTTATACAGCAATAGGGACAGTGATGAGGAACAGCTATTGAGGGCGATCGCCCCCAGGGCAAATAGCAGGGCGATCGCCCCATACCGTATATGAGGGTTGAGCGACCATCCTATTCTTCTTCTAATCCATGTGCCGACTCGACCACCCCAGAGTTTCATACACATCTCTCGCCTAATCTATCTCAGCCTTAGTCAATCGTCCTAGCTTAAACGCATCGTCATCATACACGACTTGGCAAGTTTCACGAAAAACTAGGGGGTTGGGGCGCGCTGAGCGCGCCCCAACCCCCTAGTTTTTCGTTGTGAATTTGAGAACTTTGCCAAGTCGTCATCATATCCTACTTAATTACTGGTTAGGGATCTGTGGCTAAAAAAGATACCGGAAGAAAAGAGCAGCGGGCTGCGCCCGCTGCTCTTTTCCGGGTACTTTCATTTTCTTGCAAGTCCCTTAAAAATTAAAGAGTCTTCAAAGTTCAAGCGATTTTCATAAATATTTTGTTTCACATGCCAGCGCTGGATTTCCAGCGAATTGCAGGAATCACTTGGTAGTCGGCTTTACAGCTATGGGGATCGCAGGATGATAACGTTCACATATGAAGATAATAATTTTGTAAAAAGCTCCTCAATTACTATGACTCAAATTTTTGATCCCCTTCCTAACAGTACAAACGATAAGATTGTCTGCTGCTACGTTAATGCAACCAGCAAAATGCAGGTTGCCCGGATCACCAATGTTCCCAACTGGTATTTCGAGCGTGTTGTGTTTCCAGGTCAACGCCTGATCTTTGAATCCGTTTCAGATGCCCAGCTTGAGATTCACTGTGGCATGATGGCCAGCGCAATTCTTTCAGACACCATTCCCTGTAAGCGTCTCCAGATAGATGATGACTATGGTGATCCCCAGGTAGACAGTGATGATGAAAAGTTGTCTTATCTTGGAAATTCTGAGGAACCGCTGCCAGCCCATCCCTCCGCTGTGATGGCGAGGATAGAGAGGACAAAGCCTATGAAGCCCCTTGCCCTGGCAATGGCACCCCAGTTCTAGTAGCTGACCCAGTCGATAGTACCCGATGAGCAAGGCGAGCAAAGCGCGCATTGCTCATCTTGTTATGGCTGAACATTTGCCTAGGATCAGAGAATGCGCTTTTTGGAGGCGGACTCACTACGTCTACCCCCAAAACCCACTTAGGGATCTGCGGCTAAAAAAGATACCGGAAAAAGCAGCGGGCGTAGTCCGCTGCTTTTTCCGGGTCCTTTATTTTTTTGCAAGTCCCTAATTCTAAATGGGGACGGTTGCGTTGAGAGGTCACAGTGTCCATATTCGGGGATAATTAAGTAGAGCGTAATCCCATGATGATGTTACTGGAATTGACAGTTGGATTTACCTTCCTTCCTCTGGCTTTGGCGAATTGCCGCATGGTCTATGGGGTTGTCCATGACACTCTATGTCGTATTGGCTATCACCGGGGGTACCTTGCGGTGGACACGTCAGGGAGTTAAAAGCTGCCCGTCCTGGTTGCGTCCTGTGCATTATGGACTGGGTAGCCTACTCGTTGTGCTGGTGTTGGTGCTGTTTGCAATTGGCATCATAGGCACCCTGGGCGAATACGGCGACTTGGGCCACTCTATTCATCTGCCTGTCGGAATCTTGGCTGTGACACTTACCCTAGCCTCTGCCTGGAGCGCGACCCAAATCAGCGCAGGCAAACCGTGGGCGCGAACGCTCCACCTCAGTCTTAATGGAGTTTTATTCTTGGGCTTCCTGGCAGTTGGCCTGACCGGATGGAACGTCGTCCAAAAATATCTTCCATAAGGGATCTGCGACTCAATTAAAGATACCGGAGGAGAGGGGCGGCGGG
>CAYXJG010000003.1:13729-38863 GCA_964465285.1 uncultured bacterium | reverse complement strand
AGGTCGCCTCAGGCGACCTTTTTGCTCCCTAAATTTCCATAATGAGAATTGCTGATTCACAAAGTAGACATTTCTGCATCTGGATAATGCATGTTTAAGTAAAATGATATGGTTATTGGTATAAATCACCTTATTTGTCCCGCTTTAAGGATAGTAGTTACCCATGAGCAAGCCTGTTGCGGTTAAGGTATTTGGAATTCTCAACATCATATTTGGAACCTTTGGGTTAATAGCGTCGCCGATCAACCTTATCAATGTGAACCGTTCCCTGGATTTACTGGACGCTGAAGGATTTTATCGGTCATGGACATACTTCTCCATTGCGATTACTCCAGTGACTTCCATCGTGCTTCTTATTCTAGGTATTGGACTACTTCGCTACCGGGAGTGGGGAAGACGGGGGACGGTCATTTATTCCTGGTTTATTATTGTTCTAGCTATTCTTTCAGTGTCAATTACCGTTGCTTCTCTGGCAACTCAGCTTGGAGGCGAGCTGGATCCGATAACCGTTGGCGGGATTATTGGCGGGATTATTGGCGGGATTATTGGGCTGATTTATCCGATTCTCAGCCTAGTATTTCTCACCCGTCCCTCTGCTAAAGCGGCGTGTCGCTGATGTCTTATATGTCCTATCGCTGCGATGAGGCATTTGTTACTCTCGCCGCCGTTCAATTTGAGGAAGTCGTCAGCTTTTACCGCCAGTTTTTAGGAATAGAGCCTCATCCATACCGAGAAGGTGTCTACGCAGAATTTCAGCTACCGGGAATGAAGCTTGGCATTTTCAAGCCCAAGGACTCCCACGAAGCAGAATTTGCTGAGTCTGCTCAGGCTGGGATGAGCCTTTGCATGGAGGTGAATCATTTGGAAGGGGCGATCGCCCATCTCACGCAACTGGGCTACGCCCCTCCTGGTGCCATGACCACCGCCTCCCACGGACGCGAAATCTACGTCTACGACCCTGCCGGAAATCGCATCATCCTCCACGAATCCGTCCAGTAAAGAACAAAGATGGCATAAAATCCAATTTTGTTGGCGCGGCATCGCTGCACCGCGCCAACAAAATTTGGTTCACGTTATTTATAGCGGTGTGCAAGTTAATTACTTGACTTTTAACAAAATTTGGTGGTGAGATTACTCAAACCGTGAAACCCTCTCTAAGAGAGGGTTTCACGGTTTGAGTAAAGAAATTTGCTCAAACTCCAGTTAATTAAGCACGCGTGAGGGGCGGCGCGCCGCGCCGCCCCTCACGCGGCTGTATACGACTTGGCAAGTTTCACGCGAGAATGAGGGCTTGGGGAAGCACCCAACCGAAGCTAGTACCGGGAATCGTAGAAGTCGTGCGCCAGAAATTTTTATGCCGCGTTAAATGCCATCTGCCAGAAGTCTTGTTCTAGTTTGGCAATTTGAACAAAGGTGGCATTTGCTTGCTGCTGAACGGGGTCTGGTGCAGCTGATAGCGCTTCGTCTGCCTGCGCGGCTAGAACCTTGACATAGTCTGTAAATTCCAGGTTTCCCCACCGATGCGCAAATTCTGCATAGGGGTCAGGCATGACGCCGGGTTTCTGCCATCCCTGGTTGTAGGCAAACTCGATCGCCCAGAGGGCAACAGCATGAACGGCATAGGGCATGGACTCTAAACTTGCCATGAACTCACAGTATTCTACGCAGGTAGGCTGTCGAGCTGTTTGGAGGGTGAGTTGCCGTTCCGTTGCTTTGCCCCGAAACCAGTTCAGTTCATCCTTGATAGCGATGATGCCTGATAAGAGCGTATCGATATGGTGGACGGGTGCCTTGCGAATGACCTGGGCTTGCATCCGTGTAAATTCAATAACAAACAGATAGTCCTGAACTAGCCAGGTGTTGAATTGCTGGGGCTTGACCGTGCCCATTTTGCACTGCTCCAGGAATGGATGAACGGTTGCAGTGGTCCACTGGGCTGCATGGGCTTCTAAAAGAGATTGACAGGTTAAAGGCATCGTTTGCGCTCATGGTAGATTTATTGTCTGTCCAAAAACTCGCCAGAGATTTTGGAGTCCAAAGCCTCTGATGGGGTTTTCAGATCGAGTCTCATTCCAATCATTACAGGGCAAACCCCATTTCTTTCAAGCCCTGCCGCAATCGTCTAGCTTCGCCAGGGTTTTGCTGCTCATGGAGAGCGATCGCCTGCTGAAAAGCTTCCATTGATGGGGTGACCTGCCCCACTTTAAGCAGGGCAACGCCCAGATTTTGATAGGCGTCAGCATAGTCAGGCTGGAGCCTAACTGCCTCTCGATAATGGGCGATCGCCGCTGGCACCTGCCCCATTTGCTTGAGGATCATCCCTAGGTTAACGTGCCCCATGGCGAAGGTTGGATCAGTGGCGATCGTCTTCTCAAAGGCAAGTTTCGCTCCAGGTAAGTCTCCCGTCTTTTTGCGGAGGCTCCCTAGGTTGTTGTATGCCCCCAGCTTCAGGGCAGGCAAAATCGGCTGCTTAATCGCTTCTTGGTAGTGATAGAGTGCTTGGGCAAGGCAGTTCATCTTGCCATACACAATGCCGAGGTGATAGTGAAGCTCATAGGCGATAGGTGCTTCCAGAGCATTAGACTTTAGCCCCCGCTCCAGCAGCTCGACACCATAGGTGGGACGGCCTAGCTCTGCATATAGAGCCCCCAACTTACTGCACACGTAAGGATCGCCGGGATGCTGCGACAGAAAACGCTCCATCGTCAGCCGTGCATTTTTTAGTTTGTTGCGGCTGGCGATCGCCTCTGCTCGATATCCATCATGCAAAATCGCAACCTCTGGCAGGTGATGAATCGTCCAGTGAGGCTCCCGCTTCAAAATCTCAGTCACACTGTCGTCTATCATCGCGTGGTAAGGGCGGGTGAACTGGATATCAGGATGGCGGCGGAATAAGCGTGAAACCAGCGAATAAGGGGACTGCGCAGCACCGACTTCCTGACGAATGAGATTGATAACTAGAGGGCGATCGTCCTCAATCGCGCCGCGAATGCGCTGCCCGGCACCCTGAGCAAGCTGCTCATCCGCATCTAAGACCAAAACCCAATCGCTAATGACGTACTGAAGAGCGATATTTCGCGCCTCTGCAAAATCGTTATTCCAGGGGTGCTGCCTCACCGTCGCGCCACACTGACGGGCGATCGCCATCGTATCGTCCGTAGACCCCGTATCTAGAATGACCATTTCATCTGCAAAGGATTGCACGCTCTCCAAGCATTGAGCAAGGCGATCGGCCTCGTTCTTGACAATCATGCAGAGGCTAAGAGTCACCATAGGACATCAGCATTAAAGGGACTGAGTTGAGGATAGCGGATGAGCGAGGTGGATGGAGCAGAAGAGACAGATCAGTCGATTAGGAACAAGGATTAAGTAAAATCCAATTTTGCTGGGGCGGCATCGCCGCGCCGCCCCAATAAAATTTGGTTCAAGTTATTAATTCTCACGCCTTAAGAAAACTAAGGGAATGCGTGCCGTCAGTTCGCGTTCGTCAGCCGCGAAACCGTATTTCTGTTCGAGCACTTAGGTGAACTTCTGGCCAGAAATTCATCTAAGCTTCAGGAATTTGAAGGAAACGCATTGTCGTATTACTTACAAGCCCAAAACAACAAGACGGACAGTAAGAGCCCCCACACTGTCCGCCTTGTTGTTCAGGTGGGCGGCTTAGCACCAAGCCCACGCTACTAAAGTTAACCTGACATTGCCAAAATAGGGTAGCAAAAATAATAATCCTGTCGAAGAATTTGACTTTTTTATTTCCTTGCCTGCAGCATTTTAATAATGGAGCTTCAAAGGTTAAAAATAAAAAAGTCATTTCACGAAATATACGTAGAACATTCAAAAAAACACGACTTGGCAAAGTTGGCTTGTAATTTAAGCCGGGAAATCTTGGATGGGCAAGGAGCCAGAATCTAGGAGTCAGAATTCAGGAGGGAGCTGCTTCTGTCTCCTGTCTCCTGAATTCTATCCTTGGGAAAACTTCCCGCCTTGAGGAATGCGCCCCAAACCCATGTTTCTTCGTGAAACTTGCCAAGTCGTGCAAAGAAAAGTATTCAGGGGTGCAAGACTTCAAAGTCCCTCTTCCAAGCTTGGGAGAGGGGTTTAGGGTGAGGGAAACAGCATCAAATACAGCGCTTTGCAAGCGCATTAAGTACAGTACGTGTGAGGGGCGGCGCTGAGCGCCGCCCCTCACACGTGCTTAATCAACTTGCACCACTATATACGTTTGCAAAACTGGGACGCACTCGAGCCACAAGCATCACCGCTGCAATTAGAGACGGGTTTTTGTATGCTGGTTGAGTATGCTGTTTGATGAATTCTATGACTGTGACTCCGCTTTCTGCTTCTTCAAGCATGAGCTCTTCATCTGCTGAATTTCAAGATTATTATGATGTGGTGGTGGTCGGTGCAGGCCACTCCGGTTGTGAGGCGGCTTTAGCCTCGGCTCGTCTGGGGTGTCGTACCCTTATGCTTACCCTTAACCTCGACCGCATTGCATGGCAGCCCTGCAACCCCGCCGTGGGTGCCCCGGCAAAGTCGCAGCTCACCCATGAAGTCGATGCCCTGGGCGGCGAAATTGGCAAGATGGCAGACCGCACCTATTTGCAAAAGCGGGTGCTGAACTCGTCGCGGGGACCTGCGGTATGGGCACTGCGAGCGCAGACAGACAAGCGCGAGTATTCTCGGGTGATGCGCGAGATTGTGGAAAACCAGGAGAACCTGGTGGTGCGCGAGGGCATGGTGACGGATCTGGTATTGGGCAAGAATGAAGAGGTCATCGGCGTCCAGACCTATTTTGGAGTAGCGTTTGGGTGCAAGGCGGTGGTGCTGACCACAGGAACCTTCCTTGGCGGCATCATCTGGGTGGGCAACAAGTCAATGCCTGCGGGACGGGCCGGGGAATTTGCTGCCGTAGGGCTGACGGAGACCCTGAACCGAATGGGGTTTGAAACAAGCCGCCTGAAGACGGGAACCCCGGCACGGGTGGATAAGCGCACGGTGGACTACAGCAAGCTGGAGCCGCAACCGCCCGATGCAGAGGTGCGCTGGTTTAGCTTTGACCCCACGGTCTGGATAGAAAGGGAGCAGATGAACTGCTACCTGACCCGCACCACAGCAGAAACCCACACGCTAATTCGAGACAACCTGCATCTATCCCCGGTGTATGGGGGTTGGGTTGATGCGAAGGGGCCACGCTATTGCCCCAGCATTGAGGACAAGATTGTGCGGTTTGCTGACAAGGAGTCCCACCAGATTTTTATTGAGCCGGAGGGGCGGGATATCCCTGAGCTGTACATCCAGGGGTTCTCAACGGGGCTGCCGGAGAACCTACAGTTGCAAATGCTGCGATCGCTCCCTGGGCTGGAAAACTGCCGCATGATGCGTCCCGCCTATGCTGTGGAGTACGATTATTTGCCTGCAACCCAGTGCTACGCTACCCTCATGACTAAGAAGATTGAGGGGCTGTTCTCGGCAGGGCAAATCAACGGCACCACAGGGTATGAGGAAGCAGCAGCCCAGGGTCTTGTGGCGGGCGTCAACGCTGTGCGCTTTGTGCGGGGACAGGAGATGCTGGTCTTTCCAAGGGAGCAGAGCTATTTGGGTACGCTGATTGATGATTTGTGTACGAAGGATCTGCGGGAACCCTACCGGATGCTTACCTCCCGCTCAGAGTATCGGCTGCTGCTGCGGTCAGACAATGCCGATCAGCGACTTACCCCCTTGGGACGGGACATCGGACTGATTGACGATCGCCGCTGGCAGCTTTTCCAGAAGAAACAGGCGAATATCGAAGCAGAGAAAGTTCGCCTAGGTGAGACTCGGGTGAAAGAACATGATGAGGTGGGACGGGCGATCGCCCAAGACACTCAGCAACGCATCAAAGGCTCAATTACCCTGGCAGATTTACTGCGCCGCCCCGGATTCCATTATCTGGATCTGGATCGGTTTGGGCTGGGCAATTCTGACCTGAGCCAAGCAGAACATGAAGGGGCTGAAATTGACATCAAATATTCGGGGTATATTCAGCGGCAGCAAAATCAGATTGACCAGATTAGCCGTCAGGCCAATCGGCCTCTCCCGGCAGATCTAAACTATGATGCCATTGACACCCTCTCAAAGGAATCTCGCGAGAAGCTGTCGAAGGTGCGACCTCTGACCGTTGGACAGGCTGCTCGCATTGGTGGAGTGAACCCAGCGGACGTGAATGCACTGCTGGTATATCTGGAGCTGCGATCGCGCCATACAGCGAATGGCGACGTCCAATCTGGCTCAGCCCACGCCATTGCATAGGTCATCTGCCAGAGCGTCCGTCACTGCACGATTGATCACAGATGTCTTATCCGCAGATGACCGCATTCAAACGGGAGAATTAAACACGTAGCTTGACACAATTAAAAATCAGATGCACTGCCGTAGACGTTTTATAGCGGCGTGCAAGTTGATAAGCACAGGTGAGGGGCGGCGCGGAGCGCCGCCCCTCACCTGTGCTGTGCTTAATGCGCTTGCAAAGCACTATAGTTAGAACGTAACTGCTCAGTCTGCTTCAAAACCTGGACTGGCCCTCACCCTTGTGTAAGGGTTTCCTGCAAAAGTTGGAGATTCCTGAGAAACGGCGTTAAAGTACAGTTGATTGAGGTGCGGCTCAGTTTCTGAAGTGCATTGCCTAAAGCCGCGCATGTCCTGACGTTACTCAGCGCATTCTTATGCCCCAAGATGCCAGCTCTCACACGAATCACATGGTCTTAGAGGCTCTGCCTTCCGATGAGCTTGACACTTCATGCCAGTCGGCGCAGTCCCAAACGTCACAATGTGCCGGGGCTGCGGCTGCCAGCCCCAAAACCCCAGAACAAGATAGTCGTGATCATGGGCATAGGCCATTATTAGAGAATCATTCCACCCCTTTGGAGGCGATCGCCAATCCCCACGCGTTCGTTGAGGCGACAGCGGATGAGCTCATGCATGATGTCTTTGATGATGTTGACCGGATGCTAGACAAAGGGCTGGTTGTTCCACCGAATCAGCCTAGCCAGGCAGAAGCAGACAAGCGAGACTTTGCAGCCGTGCCACACCCGTCGGGGGGTGCCTTAGCCGCAATTCAGGAAACAGAGGGCAGCACCTTCGGCAGCCATTCTTCTAAAGATGCAGAAGGTGCGCTAAAAACCACTAAAGACTTGAAACTTGGAACCGTCCTGGTGAGGCTGACGTTGATTGTTATCGCGTCTATGGGCCTTGGTATTGGACTTGCCTGGTGGATGGCACAGCGCCACCAGGCGGAGCTGGCGCAATCAGTGGCGACACAATCAACAGAAACTGCTGTGGCTACATCGGGTTCTGAAACAGATGGCTTTTTGAACTACATCGTTGAATCTCTTGAAGCCATTGATCGCCGCTATGAATTGCGCGCCCGTGCTGGAGAATCCCTCGAAAGTTCAGCCTTGGGTGAGGGAGATAATGCTGCGGCGATCGCCGATGAACCGAATAGCGATGGGTCTATCAATGGCATCGAGCGTGTCTATATTCCTGTATATCAGCCTCCTCAGGGTACGGGCACCCTACCCCCGTTAGCATCAGCACCGCTAGACCAGGTAGCGACAGCTACCGCCCCAACTCCCCAGGGCAGCAATACGCCTGATCCTGTGCAGAATATTTCCCCAGACAACACGCATACCCTGGTCGGAACATTGGAATTGGGCGATCGCTCAGCAGCTATTTTTGAATACGCGGGGTCAGCCCACCGCATTGAAGTTGGAGAGCAAATCGGTTCCAGCGGTTGGAGTCTCGTATCTGTAGCTGGCAATGAAGCAACCATTCGCCGCAACGGGGATGTCCGAACCATTTTCATGCAGCAATCGTTTTGAAAGAGTGTTCCGGACAGCTTTATGGGTGTATTTGAAGACGTTAGTCAATTTCTAGAAGATAGGCTGGATGAGTTTCTCAAGAAAAATCCTCATCTAGAGTTGCAAGCCCTGGATGAGCAACTACGGGAACAGGAGGCCGAAACCCAGCGACTTCTTGCTAGTTTTCGGCTGCGAGAAACGAACATTAAGAACGAAATTCTGACGACGGCTCAGGACGTTCAACGCTGGCATGAGCGGATTGCAAAGGCAAAAAATGCGAAGCGGTTTGACCTCGTTGGGCCTGCTGAAAACCATGAAGCAAACCTTTTACGGCGCGGCAATCAGCTTTGGGGGCAGATGAAGGGGGTGCAAGATCGTATTCAGAAAACGCTAGAGTTGCAGCAAACGATTCACGCTCGCCGCCAAGATGTCGCGGCAAAGATTCGTCAGGCAGAAGTAGAACGTCAGACTAGTCAAGCTCGTCAGACCTCGGCAGCCTGGGAATCGACAGCAAGTTCTATCCCCTATTCCTCCTCAACTGCATATGGGGCATCGATTGATCCCTTAGAAGCCAGCTTTCAGCAGTTGGAAATGGAAGAAGAATTGAACCAGATGAAACGGGACATGGGGCAGTCGTGAGTAGGCTCAAGTTCTGTCCTAAGGAATATCGTTCGGGACAAGCTCAAACCCGCCCTTGAACACGACTTGGCAAGTTTCACGAAAAACTAGGGGGTGGGGGCGCGCTCAGCGCCCCCCCACCCCCAGTTTTTCGTTGTGAATTTGAAAACTTTGCCAAGTCGTCTCTTGAAGTTAGAGTAATTACCCTAATTTTTAATTTTGACGCCTGCACTAGTACTCGACGGCGTCAATAGCCCCACTGTTTTTGATAGGCAGAACTCCTGGCACATAAAGAATCCCCATTCTGCCTTCATCCTTCATCCTTCTGACTTCCGATACTAGTAGGCCACTGGGCAACACTTGCTTGGTGGCTGTCTAGGGTGCGGCCTATTCAACAAAAACGAGATGCACCCATGGCCGATACCGTTCCAGCCCCCAAACTTGATTCAAAGGGGGGAGTGGCTCATCGGGTCACGCTAGACACTCCACTATTACAATAGAAGATGCTTTTGCAGTCACCTACCTCATCTCCAGCCTATGTCTGTTCGAGTCCGCATTGCACCTAGCCC
The DNA here is from genome assembly GCA_964465285.1 of uncultured bacterium. Lineage (GTDB taxonomy): Bacteria > Cyanobacteriota > Cyanobacteriia > CAKZMO01 > CAKZMO01 > JBCCWF01. The sequence goes on along the minus strand of CAYXJG010000003.1, from coordinate 29,841 downwards.
CACGGGAAATCTACACATCGGTACTGCTCGCACGGCGGTGTTCAACTGGCTTTATGCCCGTCACCACGGCGGCCAGTTCATTTTGAGGATTGAAGACACTGACCTAGAGCGATCGCGCCCTGAGTTCACTCAAAACATTATGGATGGATTGACCTGGCTGGGGATGACCTGGGATGAGGGGCCGTTTTTCCAAAGCAAGCGTATGGATTTGTATCGGGGGGCGGTTCAACAACTGCTTGACCGGGGGCTTGCCTATCGATGCTATGTCACTGAAGAAGAATTAACTAATCTGCGGTTATCCCAGGAAGCGAAGGGACAAGCGCCCCGCTATGACAATCGTCATCGAAATTTGACATCAGCGCAGGAGGCTGAACTGCAGGCTCAAGGGCGACAGCCGGTGATTCGCTTTAAGATTGATGACAGCCGCGAGATTGTCTGGACTGATCTGGTACGGGGGACTGTCTCCTGGAAGGGCAGTGACCTTGGGGGCGATATGGTAATTGCTCGGCGGGCACCCGCTGGGGAGATCGGACAGCCCCTTTATAACTTTGTGGTCGTTGTAGATGATGTAGACATGGCAATCACCCACGTCATTCGTGGAGAAGACCACGTTGCGAATACGGCAAAGCAAATGTTGATTTACGAGGCGTTGGGGTCAAAAGTCCCCAAATTTGCCCATACGCCCTTGATTTTAAGTCCTACAGGTAAGAAGCTCTCAAAGCGGGACGGTGTAACCTCCATTTCGGATTTTCAGGCTATGGGCTATGTGCCTGAGGCAATGGCAAACTATATGACTCTGCTCGGCTGGTCGCCGCCAGACTCCACCCAGGAGGTGTTTACCTTGCCAGAGGCTGCCCAGCACTTTAGCTTTGAGCGGGTGAACAAAGCAGGTGCAAAGTTTGACTGGGACAAGCTCAACTGGCTCAACAGCCAGTATATTCACCAGATGGATGCTAGTGCATTAACGACGCTCCTGATTCCCTATTGGGACAACACAGGGTATTCATTTGATGCGGAGAGCGATCGCCCCTGGCTGGAACGCATCGCTGCCCTTATTGGTCCCGGTATGGCTCGCTTGGATGAAGCCCCTGACATTTGCCGATACCTATTCGTCCCTGATATGGCCTTTACCGACGCTGCGACTCAGCAGCTCCAGCAAGAAGGAGTCGCTCCTGTGCTCAAGGCAGTGCGGTCTGCGCTGGATGATGCGTCCCTCCAAGAAGGGGCAGACGCCCAGGGCATCATCAAAGCGGTAACAAAATCGGAGAATGTGAAAAAGGGGGTGGTGATGCGGTCGCTCAGGGCTGCCCTCACCTGCGATATGCAGGGGCCAGATTTGGTAGAGTCCTGGCTGTTGCTGCATGGGAAGGGCATCGACAAAATGCGCCTAGAACAGGCGATCGCCATCGCTGAACAAGCATCGTCCTAAGTTCTGAGGAACGAAGATTAAATAAAATCCCTTTTTATTAGGGCGGCGCGGCATCGCCGCGCCGCCCTAATAAAAGTTTGGTTCACGTTATTTAATTCTCGGTCCTGGCTCGAAAACACGACTTGGCAAGTTTCACGCAAAAATAGGGATTTGGGGCGCGCTCAGCGCGCCCCAAATCCCTATTTTTGCGTTGTGAATTTGAGAACTTTGCCAAGTCGTCTCGAAAAACTCTTTCGGGTCTTTGGTTCTAAAAACTCTGGCGAGCGCTCGGATAGTCACTGGGGCATTGCAGCATCGGACATGCGATGGGTGCGACACGCTTTCAGGGGTGCATTTCCTACCACTACTCGCTCAGATGTGTATGATTTAGATGAATCTGGTTTTACATTCCTAAAGGCTATGAAACGTTACAGTCAATGTGTTCAGGTGGGGGCGGCAGGGGCGATCGCCCTTTTCTCCGTAGTTGCCATGTGCAGTCGCGGCAACGCTCAGACAGGACAGTTCAGCTTTGCCCCCCAACTTTTTGAAGATGTGGTGTTGACGCCAAATTTTGTTTCAGACGGGACGACTGTGCGGGGCATCAGCGGCGGCCCATTGCTGGCGAGCGAGATTTCGGGACGACCTGAAACGGTGACTGGGGAGTGCCTGGGCTACGTAGATACAGAACCCGATCACCGCATCACCCTGACTGGTTTCTTCGAATACCTTAGACTGGAAATTCAAAGTCCTGAAGACACAACGTTAGTAGTTCGCGGGCCAGGTGGGAGTTGGTGTAGCGATGATGTACTTGGATTCAACCCGGCGATCGCCGGACAATGGTTCTCCGGCACCTATGACGTCTGGATTGGGTCTTACAACCGCAGTACTTATCATCCCTATGTCATGCGCATTTCAGAAATTCTGCCAGAGTCTTTGGCAACACCCTGACTATAAAAATTAATTCTCATTCCTTAGGAATCAGGCTGCGTTGATTCATCGGGTTGTTCAGGCTCTACATCAGGGGAGAGAGGGCTTGCACCACTGCTATCAGGTATGCCATTGTCCTCCGACGGAGTTTCTTCAGGAGACAACTCGCCCAGAGAACCATCACTATTTTCTGTCGGAGTATCGTCTGTTTCTCCGGCTGCAAGACGGTTAATTTCATCCTTATATTCGGCAGGAGCCAGAGCTTCAGCTGATGAAAACAGTGGCTGAGCCTCTTCGTCGCGCCCTTGCGCCTGGAGTAGGAGTGCCTTGCTCAAAATAGGACGAAAATCATCGCCACCTGCACTAATAGCTTCGTCATAGATGGCGATCGCCTCATCATCACGCCCTAGTTCAACGTACACCTGCCCAAGCAGAAGCTGGACAGAACCAACATCAACGCTGCTGGGCTGAATCTGATTAATGTCGCTGGCTGTTTTAAGGGTATCTTCCAGTAGTCCAATAGCAGCTTCTGGACGCCCTTCCTGAAGCAACAATCCTACCAATCCACGCAGGGCATTCATATCGCCTGGCTTCGCTGACAGAACGTCGCGGAAAATTTGGGCTGCCCCTTCACGATCGCCTAATTCTTGTTTGGCTTGCCCAAGTAGCACAGCATATTCAGTGCGCTCAGGGTGAAGCTCCACCAACTTTTCCAGAGGGGCGATCGCCCCTTCTAAATCGCCCAATTGGACTCGTGCCTGGAGCAACCCTCGAAGTGCTGTCTCGTTGCCAGGCTCTCTTTCCAGAACTAGCTCATATCCCCTTGCTTGAGCTTCTAAGTCAGCTTCCAGGGATGGTGCTGCATCTTCAGTTTGCTCAGGCTCCTGGCGATCGCCCTGGAACGCCCGACTCAGGGGCAGTGCCAGAGAAAATCCCGCAAAGGCAACAACGGCAACGACTAAAACTGCGTTGATAAACCATCGTTTGCTTTTTTTATCAAACACTTTTTGCCCCAAACTCTACAGTCATCATAGTTCAATACCCCAGGGAACGAGAATTAAATACTTGGAACCCTGTCTGGGGAAAGCGGCGTAACCCGCCACTCCCACAACTTAATATAAGCTCTAAAATTTAATGCACCTTTTAACACAGGAGCGAAAATGAAACAATTTGAACCCAATTTTGGCAGCAATTCTCATTATGCACGACTTGGCAAGTTTCACCCAAAGATAGGGGTTTGGCGCGCGCTCAGCGCGCGCCAAACCCCTATCTTTGGGTTGTGAATTTGAGAACTTTGCCAAGTCGTGATTATGGAAATTTAAGGGGCAAAACGGTCGCCTCAGGCGACCGTTTTGCCCCCTAAACCTATATAAGTGAGCGCCTATAGGGCGCGAAGTTTCCCAAAATGAGAATTGCTGCAATTTTGGTAAAGCGGCGCGGCATCACCGCGCCACTTTACCAAAATTGGATTTTATTTAGCCCTTGATCTACAGCGAGATGCATAAAAGATATGGGTGGCGGGCAGTGACATAACTAAGGTGGCACTACCATACCTTGCCAGATCATAAACTTAGTCTTTGTCTCACTTATGTAAAGCCTAGATAATGCCGCTGTAAGTTTCTAAAAAATGCCTGAGTCCTCCGTGGTTGTATGTATAAACAATATGTACCTTTCGTTAGGGTCGCACCGGTAGTGCTGACATAACAAAATTTTAGGTCTATATATGTAATCCTTATTCCTAAAAGGTCTGTAAGTAGGTAAGCACAATGAGTTATGAAACCCGTAAAACCCTGCGCCTCTGGCTGTGTGGACGGCACAGGATCTTACATCTGGTTTTTATTGTGCCAATCTGCTGAGTTGGTTAGTCTGTATATTCAAGCGGCCAGCAATTCTCGCGGTCGGCAGCGGCATTCTCGCTGAACTCCGTTGAATGTAGCTGAACTCCGTTGAATGTAACAGAGTTGAATGTAACGGAGATATACGGAATGGAAAGCTATACTGAGCTGAGATACAGCATGTTAAGGGGAAATGTTAACGTTGGTTTGTGATTTATCTTCCATCAAATTTCAGCTAAGGAATGATGTGTCGGATTAGGAGGGGGGTGTGAGCTCATCAAAACGAAAGACTCAGGGTTCAACTTTTTCAGCTTCATCACCAGAAGCTCGCCATGATGCTCAGAGCCATACTAAGCAGCCTGAGCCGATAAGTTCAGCAGGGGAACATATGAAGCACCAGACTGATTCAAAAGACCAAAGAGTTTCGTCTCACGCACAATCGTCATCAATGACTGACCAGCCACCCAAATCTTCGACTGTCGCGCTAAAACCCACCCCCCCGAGTCATACAGCAGCGGTTGACGAGTCTGCAAGGAAGAATGCTGTTGACGATGAGTCTCGACAATTACCCATTCCTCCAGCTAGTGAGCCTAAGCAGTATCGCGCCATCGGCCTCATTTATGGAAAATACGTGCCCTCAGACGAGCAGTTTACTCGCGGCAACCTAATTGCAGCAGATGATCTTGCCATCGATTCTGTCTTGCTGGGCCGGGTCATGAGCCTGGTTAAAAAGCATATTGACCTCGAAAAGCCTCATCTATGGGTTGTCTATCCGCGCACCCGAAACAAAGATCGTGACCTGCATGCGCAGATTGTCGGTGTCTGGGAGCCGGAGAAGCTGAATCGTTCCGATGACCCGGCAACTCCTGACGACGCTCCTAATCCTGAGGGTTCTGATAACGCAGAGGAGCTGGATAATGCGCTCGACTCTCCGGAGCAGGCAGGCGGTAATGGCACAAGCCAGTCTACTGCTCATCCAGCCGAGGAAGTGGTAGCTGATGTTGAATCAGCCGATGCCAAATCGCCTGATGTCGAGCCAGCCCAACTGGAGGAGGGTGCTTCTACAGGAACGGAATTGGTAAACCCACCTCAGGGTAGTGAGCCGGAAATCTCTGATGGAACTAGGCTTACGGCTGAGGATGCAGGAGACGCTCCTACCACATCTGCTCTAGCGACATCTGAAACAGGTCTGGCTGAACCAGAGGGTGAGACTGACTCGACTGACTCTAGCGCCACTACGCCTGACCTCAAATCTTCAGATGCTGAACTGGACAGTGATGATGAATCGGATGATCATACCGATTCTGATGCCCACCGCTCTGCGCCCTTCTTTGTAGGCGATAACCAACTTTTGAAGGACGGATATTTCTCCATTCGTGGAGAAGTCGTCAAAGTATCTGAAGACCCGAATGAGATTACTGTCAAAATCCGGCAAGCGCCCCGTAAGGGGTCAACTCAGCAGCGATCCTTTAATTTAGTCCTAAAGGGACACCTTGAAGGTCGCCTCGTGGGATACTTTTGGGAGTTGAATGTCCAGCGAGAAGGAACTGACCTAGTAGTTCAGGACGGGAAAGCCGTTGGCATTGTACTTCCTAAAAAGCGCGACAAGCAAAAGAAACCCTTTGGCCGTGGGAAAGGCGGCCCGCGCGGTCGGGGTGGCCCTTCAGGAAGGCGTCAGTGGGACAATCGTTCGGGTCAGGGCGATCGCCCTGACCGTCCGGATGGCCCAAGGCGGCAACCCATTGCAAAGCCTCAAAAGACCAAGAGCGAGAGGTCTCAACCTGATCCAAAAACAAACTAAAAGCTGCAAAGCGATTTGATCGCACGTTTTAGCTGTTCTTATTTACTGTCGTTCTTCGACCATGCTAGACCGCATTTTTGAACGTCTAACGGCTTCCCCATCCGATCGCCAGCGTAGTCGTTTGTCAGCGTCAAGCCAATCTGTAGGAACATCAACATCTCATCGGGCGATCGCCTCCACCCCTTCTAGTCATCGTTCACCGACGGGGTGGCGTCGCATAACATCCACGCTGCTCTCTGCCGATGTGGCTGCGCCCGTTGCCGTTGGGGTTCTGGCACTGGTCATCTGGCAAATTGCCGTTTGGGTCACGGGGGTTCCCGCCTATCTACTGCCAGGGCCAATTCTGGTGAGCAAGACCCTGGTTGAAGAGTGGGGACAACTTTTCCCGTCGCTGGTCGTGACCTTCAAAATCACCCTGATGGCATTTCTGGCTGCTGTGGTGTCGGGGCTGATGATTTCGATCTTGTTTGCCCAAAGCAAATGGATTGAGCGCAGCTTTTTCCCCTATGCCGTGATTTTGCAAACTACCCCCATCGTGGCGATCGCCCCTCTCATTATCGTTTGGCTGCGCAACAATACCTTTGCTGCCCTGGTGGTTTGTGCCTGGATTGTGGCGCTGTTTCCCATCATCTCCAATACAACGTTAGGGCTGAATAGTGCTGACCACAATCTGGCAAATTTATTCAAGCTCTACCGGGCTTCCCCCTGGCAAACCCTTGTGTCCCTGCGGCTTCCCAGCGCAATGCCCTATTTTTTGGGAGGGCTCCGCATTAGCGGCGGACTGGCCCTCATCGGAGCCGTCGTAGCCGAATTTGTGGCTGGAACAGGGGGGACTCAATCGGGCATTGCCTATCAAATCTTGATGTCGAGCTATAATCTGCAAATCCCCCGAATGTTTGCAGCCCTGCTGATGACAACGGTGCTCGGTGTCATGATTTTCGTATCGCTTACCCTGATTTCTGATAGAGCACTCAGCCATTGGCATGAGAGTGCTGTGAAGCGAGAGAACTAAACTCTGCCGTCCCTCTATGATTCCTGACGCTGCCCACTATCGGCTAATTCATGCCCGCGTGCCTGCCTGCCTCCTCCAGTGGGATGCCGACCAACTTGAAGCAGCCCGCTATCGTGGGCGATCGCCCGATACAGGTGATAACCTTTGCGAGGTTGACTTGGACATTCAAGATGGGGTCGTCAGGGCGATCGCCCCTGCCGGACACTTCCCCCCTAGCTCAAATCCTCCCCTGAACGTAGACTTGAACCACAAACAGGTCTGGCCGTGCTTTGTGGACATGCATACCCACCTGGACAAAGGGCACATCTGGGAGCGGAGCCCCAATCCTGACCGTACCTTTGATAGCGCCCTGGAGACCGTGCGAGCAGATGCGGATGCCCGCTGGCAGGCCGAGGATGTCTACCGTCGCATGGATTTTGGGCTTAAATGCAGCTACGCCCATGGAACGGTAGCCCTCCGCACCCACATCGACGCCAAGGGCAACCAGGCGCAGATTAGCCTGGACGTGTTTAAGCAACTCCAGAAAAAATGGCGCGATCGCCTCACTCTCCAGGCGGTTTGTCTGGTTCCCCTCGACTATTTCCTGACCCCCGACGGAAAGAACCTGGCCGACCAAATGGCAGAGGTACCGGGGGGCATCCTGGGCGGATTGGCCCTTCCTGCAGACAACTTCGACGCGCAGTTGGATCAGGTCTTCACCCTGGCAAAAGAGCGAAACCTGGCCTTGGACTTCCACACCGATGAGAGTGGAGACCCCGACTACAAAACCCTACGACACATTGCCCAAGCCGCCATTCGCCATCGCTTCACCCGCCCTATCACCTGCGGGCACTGCTGTAGCCTTGCAGTGCAGCCTCCAGATGAGGTTCAAAAAACGCTGGACTGGGTGCGAGAAGCAGGCATTGGCATTGTGAGCCTGCCGATGTGCAATCTTTTCCTCCAGGACCGTAATCAGATAGCATCCCGCCACTTTCTCCAGACAGCATCTTCTTCATCTCTGCCGCTGAAGACGGGAACCTCCCCTCGCTGGCGGGGAATGACACTACTCCATGAGCTAAAAGCGGAGGGCATTCCCGTGGCGATCGCCAGTGACAACTGCCGTGACCCTTTCTTTAGCTTTGGTGACCATGACGCCCTCGAAGTATTCAGCCAGTCTGTTCGTATTGCCCATTTAGATGCGCCCTACGGAGACTGGCCCAGGGCGATCGCCCGTACCCCTGCTGATTTGATGGAGATACCCACCTGTGGACGCATTGGCGTAGGGCTTTCCGCAGACCTGGTCATCTTCAAGGCGCGAACCTTTAGTGAGTTGCTACCCCGTCCCCAGTACGACCGCATTGTGCTGCGGCGAGGAAAAGCGATTGACACCACCCTACCGGACTATAGCGAGCTCGATGATTTGATGAATGTGTAGCGCCGACCTAGATGCAGAGCAGGTCTTGACGCTAAAGCAGGTCTTGATCCGATGAGGAGGCAGGAGGCGGGGCGGGCGATCGCTTGCGCTCGGCTTCGATCAAGATGGGTTCTAGTTCTTCGGGATCAAATCCCTGCTCTTGGATTTGCTCTTTAAGAATTTTCAGCACGTCCTGATAACAAAAAATTGCTCCATCAAAAAATGCCAGATCTGCCTCAGTTTGAGACTTTTCATCTTGCTCCAGGGCAAAGATAAACCGCTTATGCAGAGCCGCGATGTAGGCTTTGAGGAAGGCATGGAGTTCTGGGTTCACAGGCGTCAGGTCTTTGGGCAGGTGAAGTGGGCAGGTGGAGTGAGCAGGTAAGGGGGGATACAGACAGCATCGGGAACAGCGCTGCTGCTCCCTACCCTGGGTTAGTTATACCATCTTCAGGAATGGAGTGATGCTCGTCCTTTGACTGCTCAATCAGTGCCGCGATAGCGTCAAATTGAAATGAGTGGACAAGCTGGCTCAAGTCTTGGGCGATCGCCCTCTGGTCTTCGCCCAACTGCTGTATGAGTTCCTGGGCTGCATAGCCATCACATCGAACCGAAGCATCATAGAGTTGGTTAACCCAATCGGAGGGTAGGTGATGAAGATCCACCGGTGATATCCTCTGTGAGGCAGACCCGTGCTGGGATGTTTGCTCTGCTGATGGCTTGTGAAGATCGAGATCAGACGGGCGTGGCGCGATCGCCCCTCTGACCAGTTGCTCCGAATCAACGCGGGCATTGACCATCACCGAGAAGCACGACCCTTTACCAACGGTGCTCTGAACCGTAATTGTCCCTCCCATGAGTTGCGCAAACTTTCGGCTAATGGTGAGACCTAACCCTGTGCCTTCTGCACTTTCCCGCCCCAATTCGGTCTGGGCAAAGGCATCAAAAATTTTCTCTAGCTCTTCGAGCGCGATACCTTGGCCGGTGTCGATAACGTCAAAGGTCAGGCAAACCTGGCGATCGCCAGCCTGTTCTGGGGAAAGAGGAGGAGCTAAATGCTTAGAGTCAAGGCGTGAAGAGTCGGCTTCGCTATGCTGCTCGGCATTGGTTGTCACCGGGTCTACGCAACCGACCACCAGGCGAATGCCTCCCTGGTCAGTAAACTTAATGGCGTTGTTCAGCAGATTTATTAAAATCTGGCGTATTTTGCCTTCGTCTGCAATGACGCACTGGGGTAAAAGGGGCGATCGCTCCACCTGGAACTGCAATCCCTTTTGCTGGATTTTTTGAGAGAACATCAATTGAATAGAGTGGACAAATCGGCCTAGATCAAACACCTGCTCGTGCAGCGGCAACATCCCTGCTTCAATCTTGGATAGCTCTAACACGCTGTTGATAAGCCCTAATAAATGCTCACCACTCTCGATAATTAAATTGGCATCTTCTCGATGCTCCTCAGGCAAGATGGGGGAAGAGTAAATGACCTGAGCAAACCCTAGAATAATATTCAGAGGCGTGCGCAGCTCATGGCTCATCGTGGCGAGGAAGGTAGTTTTTGCCCGGTTTGCCGCTTCTGCCTCGTACTTTGCTTTTTCCAGGTCATGATTTTTGGCTGCAAGCTCGTTGCGCTGTTTCACCTCTTGCTCAAGCAAATGGGCATGGTAGAGAGCAATGCCAACTTGAGACGCCACGGCCTCCAGTAGTTCAATTTCTTCCAGAGTCCAGGTGCGAAAGCGATCGCACTGATGCAGCCCAAGTGCTCCGTTAGGCCGTCCCATGTAAGAGGTGCGGCACGAAAGCATGGACTTCAACTCAATCCGACGGCATAGGTCGTGGACATAGATAAGGGTCGAGTCTTCGTAGACGTTGTTAGAAGCAATGGCCCCATCCTGTGCCATCATGTGTTCGGTATGGGGATTTTCGACCAGTGGCACTTCAAGCTCAATGAGCGGGGCGTAGCCTTTATCAATAAACTCTGCAACAAACGGAATGCGGGGCGGTGACGTATCTGTGCCCTCGACATAGCTGTGAATGAGACAGCGGCTGACGCCAAAGGCTCGGCCAATCTGATCCACAGTGACTTGAAAGATGCGATCGCTGTTGAGGCTTCCGCGAATCTCGTTGGCAATTTGTTCAAACAGCAAGACCCGATTGAGCTGCTGCTGCAACTGCACCTTCATACGGCTACGCTCGATTTCGCTGCGTTTGCGATCGCTAATATCCCGAATAATGAACACGACCTCATCATCTCCGCTGGCAACGACCCGGACTTCTTCATACTGGATTTGCCCATCGGCAAGAACTTCTTGCTCATACACTTGGGGCGCTTGGGTTTGAAGGGCACGACGCATGGCATTGAGGCTCCGCTGAGCATGGTCTGGTGAGAGGTAGTGGGTGATACGCTGCCCCACGGGCTCAAACTCAGAGGGCAAAATGTCATTGAGCACATTGGTCTGTACATAGCCCAAATAAACGCCATCGGAACGGAGGCGAAAAATGAGATCAGGAAGGGCACTGAGAATAGCCTCCTGTTCAGCCTCCTTCTGACGCAACTTTTCCAGGGCATTCTTCTGAATGGTCATGTCCCGCACCACAACAATAACTTCGTCATCGTTGAGTGCTACGATACAGGCTTCCTGCCATCGCCAGGTTCCGTCAACCTCCAGTGGAAATTCATAGGTCTGGAGCTGCTTTGTTTCTATGGCTTGTTCTGCCATGGCAAGACGTTTCTGAGCATCGGCGGCGGGCAAAATGTCGCGCACATTAGCGCCCGGCTTGGCTGAACACATTAGATTGAACGACTTGGGCGATCGCACGTCTAGATAGGTTCCATCCCGCTTCATGCGAATAATAAGGTCGGGGAGTGCATCGAGCAGCGTCCGGTTTAGCCGTTCACTTTCCACCAGCGTCTGTTCGGCACGTTTTTGCTCACTGATGTCTCGAACGGAAACCAAAGCTTCCCCAAGCTGACGAGTCACGATTCGCAGTTGCTCGTACTGGTTGATGCCGTTCTGCTCAAAGGTTTGCTCGAAGGTTTGCACTGTTCCCGATGACAGGGCTTGGTGCAGATAATATTTCATAGATGTGGCGATCGCCTCAGGAAGCACTTCGTCAATCGCCATCCCGCGCATGTCTTGCCCTGTGTAAATGGGCGTCACATCACCACAGCTCAGCATCTCAACATAGGTGCCATCTTCCCGCACTCGCAAAAACATATCGGGCAGCATACGCAGCATGGCATCTTGAGTGGCTTCGAGTTCCTGAATTCTAGCCGTGAGGGATGCCATGTGATTGGCCGCGTCGCTGTCTAGATCGTTGTGTAGTTGATTTGGCGGGGAGGATTCAGAGGTTGCTTTGCGTTTGGAACAGAGACGACGTGCCTCGTTGGTATAAACGAGCCCTCCCCAAAGGGAAACGGCTCCCACCAAGAACACGATGCCAGAGATCAGATGCTCCGTCACCTGCCATCCGTTGTCCACTTGAATATCCAGCAGAATCATAGCTGAAAGCAGTTCATACGCTCAGCGCAGGACTTCTCCAATTCAAAAATTAAAATCGTAGCCTGTGGCAGTATATTTAATTCTCCTTTCATAGTAATGCCCCAAACGTGTCCCCAAATACCCTTGAAACAGTAAATCGTGTTGTTCCATTTTGTGGTCTGCGTTAATGCCCTGCTCGAAGTATCCGTGCTAATGCTGATCGGAGGTTGGCGTCATCCCCCTCAAATGAGGGATATCACCTGAGTGATGGCGTCCCACTCATCCGGCGTCAGGGGTTGGACACAGAACTCAGCAGAAAAACACTGGTGAGCCGCTGTTTCCAACTCATTAATGATGGATTCTAGAGGACTTTTGGCGGCAGCGGGTACAGAGCTTTTCGGTATTTGAACGCCAAACACATACTGAAACACGGCTGAATTTAGGTGAATCTGCATAGACCCGTGCTGCAAAATCGCGTTTCCCCGGCGCAGTTGAGCGCTGCCAACAAACTTTGTCCCCGTATTGGTGATGAGATCTGCCCCTGTCGCTGTGCCGAAGCAGTTGGGGTTGTGGATGTAGCCTCGCCCCGCTGTACCGTATTGAAGCGAAACCCCGAGCGATCGCCACCCATCAATTAAAAACTGGCAGATTGTCTGATAAACATCCATCCGGCGTCCAGATAGGCCAGAGGTAATGACCGCATAGGTTAAATCTCCCCAGTGCAATACAGCACGCCCACCAGTGGGCCGACGCACTAGGTCGATCCGTTGACCCTCCCAGGTTAAATCATTCCAGTGGTCAGGCCAGTGCTGCTGATGATAGCCCAGAGATAGGGCTGGAGGTGTCCAGGTGTAAAACCGTAGCGTTGATGGTATCTTGCCCAATCGATGCTGCTCTAGAAGCCACGCATCAATTGCCATCTGAGTCGCACCCGATGCTGCCAGGAGAGGAATGAGCCGCCAGTTTGCCATCGCTTATGTTTTTATCAGGTTTCTTGCTAGATTGCTGTGCAAAAGAGCTTAGGGATCTGCCAATGAGTCAGGCCGTCGGAGGAGAGGGGTGGCGGGCTGCGCTCGCCACCCCTCTCCTGGTACTTCATTTTTAAGCAAGTTCCTTAAGTCCGAGTCCAAATTAGTCTTGACGCTGTAAGCATCTTAACTACGTAAGCACAATTAACTATAAAACCCATAAACCCCCGCGCCGCCTGCGCAATTCTCATTATGGAAATTTAGGGAGCAAAAAGGTCGCCTCAGGCGACCTTTTTGCTCCCTAAATTTGTACCAGTGAGCGCCCTACGGGCGCGAAGCTTCCTAAAATGAGAAGTGCTGGCGTCGCCTGCGGTGCGGATGGCACAGGGTTTTGTGTCTGGGTTTTATAGTGCCAAGGTACTGATGTGAAGCATCGTAGAGTGGCATGGGCGATCGCCACTTCACGCCGCAGAATGAATTATAGTAGTTCACGTTTTCAATCGTAGTGCTATGGAGTCACTGACTGGGCGATCGCTGCAATCAGGCAAATACACCCTGGATGAACCCATTGGCCAGGGCGGGTTTGGCGTGACCTTCAAGGCGACTCATCACGGGCTGCATCAGACCGTTGTGATTAAAACCCTAAAGTCTGCCTCGACCCTGGGTACAGATATTAGCTCCAATCTGGATCAGCTAAAGCAGCGGTTTCAGGAAGAGGCAAAGCGGCTGGCGCTCTGTCGCCATCCCCATATTGTCCGGGTCAGCGATTATTTCCTGGAAGACGACATGCCCTACATGGTGATGGACTACATCCCTGGGAAGACCCTTGACGCCATTGTGTTTCTCGATCGCCCTCTGCCCGAATCCTTGGCAGCCCACTACACCCGGCAACTGGGAGCGGCTCTCCAACTGATTCACGGCAATGGCTTGCTGCATCGGGATGTGAAGCCTCAAAACATCATCATCCGGGACGGTACCCGTGAAGCAGTGCTGATCGACTTTGGCATTGCGCGGGAATTTACCCCCGGCATGACCCAGACCCACACCAGCTTTATCTCAGAGGGCTATGCCCCGGTAGAACAGTATCTCGCCCAGGCAAAGCGCACTCCAGCAACAGATGTGTATGGCCTGGCAGCAGCCCTTTACGCAATGGTAACGGCCCAGGTGCCGACGGCATCAATTTTGCGCGATCGCCAGTCCCTCCAAGAACCCCGTGACATTGTGCCGGAGCTGAGTGCTGCCCTCAACACCGCTATTCTCGTCGGCATGGCAGTGGAGGCCCATCACCGCCCCCAGAGCGTGGCCCAATGGCTTGCCCTGCTGCCTGATATGCCGTTCCAGGCAGCCCCCGCCACCCAACTGGAACCCAACCCAGCCGTGACGGAGCCGCCCCTTCCCCCCAATGGAGCACCGACCCCATCGCCCAATCCTCCAACGGCTCCAACCGTTGCCGTGCTGCCCAACCACCCATCCTCCCCCCCAGTTCCAACGGTACCGACCGGGCGATCGCCCCACCCTGTTCCCTTCCCGGCCAGTCAAACACCAACTGCCGTCGCAGGTAAGCATGGGAACGCTCAGTACCCTGACAGATCAACGAACCGTCGCTCATCAAAACCGGGAATCTGGCTCGGCTGCTTGGTGGTGCCCGTTATTGCCGTTATTGCCTTGGGTCTCGTAGGTTTGGGTGCCCTGTGGCTCCGTTCCCAATGGATGAACTCGTCGCCGGATCAACGTTCCGCTCAGGAACAGCCTACCGAGCCTCCTGTGGGTGACGATCAGGACAACTCCGCTCCAGAAACATCTCCCCCCCGAGACCAGGAACCCCTGGAACCTTCCGTTCAGATCCCCATCCCTGGGCACCCGAACGCTAACCACTCCGCCTCGGGCGAGAATTCTTCGAATGCCCCCGCCCCAGACGCCAATCCCAGAACAGCCCCAGAACCAGCGGAGGAACCTTCTGCTTCCATGCCCTTGCCCAGCATTCCGGGTTTCCCAGTGGGGACGGATGCTGCCACAGTCGAAAATCGATTGGGGCAACCGACATCAACAGGACAAGGTGTCCTGCCCGATACTACTTATGCCCGCTATGAGGTGGTGCCAGGCCAGGCCACTCTCACCTATACCTATGGGGGCGATCGCACAGTGCAGCAAACAGAAGCGACGTTTTCCTCCGAGGCTGACCGCTTGATGGTGCGGGTCGCCATAAACGGCATGACTGGCGGGAATCTTTCCCGGCAGGTAGAGCAAGGGCTGAGAGCTGTTCGGCAGGGCGAATCTGAACGCTATACCTTCAGCGAAGGCACCCTTCGAGGGGTGATTGAACGACAGGGGGGCGATCGCACCCATGTCCGTGTATGGAGCACAGTCTATGATTAACATCCCTGATTCCCTATCGGCGGGGTAACATTGAGGCAGAAATTGCTGACACGTCACGAGTGGAATAGGTTCATGACCGACGCTATTCAGTCGCCTGAACGACATAAACAGATCTCAGTTTGGCTACGGGGACTTTCAACCATTGCCTGGGCAGACGGCCACTTCGATCCCGAAGAACAAAAAATGATTGTCAGCCTCACGCAGGATGAAATCGCCCCCAATGCCAATATCACTTCTCTAGACTCCATTTCTCCCGAAGAGCTAGCAAACAACTTGGGCCACGACGCCCACCTTGCCGAAAATTTTCTGAGAACAGCCGTTATGGTGGCGATCGCCGACGGTGTGTATTCTCCCCCCGAAGACGAGATTCTGCGGCAGTTTTGCAGTGCCTTGGGTCAAGCTCCTGATGTGTTAGATGCCCTGCGCCAGACCATTTACCCTGAAGCAGAGATTGCTGCTTCAGAGGCGGCCCCATCGTCCATCGCTCCCAATGGATTGAAGTCCCTGAAACAGGGAAGTATCGACCCTCTCCGCCCGGTCAAAGTTTGGTTAGATGATGTAGACATCCATGATCCAAGCGTGGCACGATTTCTGTGCAAGATGATTCCTCCCCGATGTCCCTTCGAGCGGGATGTAAAGCTCTTCGGCAAAAAAATCGTCCACATTCCTCCGATGTGCAAGCTGAACCCGCTATACGAACAGTTGGTGGGCATCCGCTTTCGTGCTCTCTCCTACCTAGCAGATGAGTGCGGAGAAGACGTGACGCCCTACTGTTAGCACGATGCACAACGGTGAAGCTGTGCGGCGACGGATAACGTTGGCATCTTACCGATAATCTCTGTGCCGTCACGACTTGGCAAGTTTCACGCAAAAAGGGGGTTGGGGCAATTCACGACTTGGCAAGTTTCACGCA
>CAYXJG010000003.1:11807-13629 GCA_964465285.1 uncultured bacterium | reverse complement strand
AAGTTTCACGCAAAAAGGGGGTTGGGGCAATTCACGACTTGGCAAGTTTCACGCAGAAATAGGGGGTTGGGGCAATTCACGACTTGGCAAGTTTCACGCAGAAATAGGGGGTTGGGGCGCGCGGAGCGCGCCCCAACCCCCTATTTCTGCGTTGTGAATTTGAGAACTTTGCCAGGTCGTGGTAATCGATTATACGCTGCCTCAAAGGCAGTGAGAAATCATCGGCATCGCAGAAAATCTGAGTCAAATCGAGATGCGGTAGACTGATGCTCATAGCTGGAACCGTTTCATTGTGGACACTAATGAATATTACGTCCCAGCCTTTTTAAGCTTAATTAGCCGTCGAACTCACGTAGTTATGAACGGGAACCTTTTGCTGCGGCCAGCGCCCAATCGCATTGCCAACCACCGATAGCTCTGTTACCAGTTGGTCAAACCGCTCGGGTGTAAGAGACTGGGGGCCGTCAGACAGTGCTTTCTTCGGGTTAGGATGCACTTCAATCATCAGAGAGTCTGTACCCGCCGCTAATGCCGCCATCGCCATCGTCGGCACGTATTCCGCCCATCCGGTGCCGTGGCTAGGGTCAATCATAATGGGCAGGTGAGTGAGCGATCGCAACACTGGAATCACCGATAGATCCAGGGTATTGCGCGTATAGCTCCGGTCAAAGGAGCGAATCCCCCGCTCACACAGGATCACATTGGGATTACCTGCTGCCAGGATGTACTCCGCTGCCATCAACCATTCATCAATGGTGGCAGACATTCCCCGCTTCAGCAGCACAGGCTTGTCTTGGGCACCCACCTTCTTCAGCAGGGCAAAGTTCTGCATATTCCGTGCCCCCACTTGCAGCACATCGGCAACCTCGGCAATTTTTTCCACATCAGCGGTGTCCATGACTTCTGTAATAATGCCCAGTCCGCTGGCTTCACGAGCCGCCGCGAGCAGCCCTAATGCAGTTTCTCCGTGCCCCTGGAAGGCATAGGGTGACGTACGCGGCTTATAGGCTCCCCCCCGGAGAAATTTTGCTCCTGATGCTTTAACACGCTTTGCCGTTTCTACAATCATGGCTTCGTTTTCAACGGAGCAGGGGCCCGCTACCAGGACGATTGGACAGTGTTCTCCAAAGGGCACAGCACCTAAAGGTGTGGAGACGCTGACGTCACTGGCTTCTCCATGCCGATACTCTCGGCTGACCCGCTTGAAGGGTTTTTCAACCCGCAAGACCTGCTCAATCCATCCGCTCATTTCTTGAAGCTGTAGCGGATCGAGATCCGCTGTATCCCCCACCAAGCCAATCACTGTCTTGTGCTTGCCCACAATACGCTCAGGGATGAGTTTCCACTCTTTAAATTCTTCACTGAGGCGGTCAATTTCCTGCTCAGGTGTCCCGACTTTCATAACGACAATCATGGCGTCCCCTCGATCATCAAAACTCCTAGAATCTATTTGACAGGACTTATGCAAGTCCTGCATACACAGCGCATTTTTGCAGGGAGATGACATAGATAGCGCACCTCTTCACAAAAATACGTCAGTCCTAACCGAAAACTCGTTAGGGATCTGCGCCTAAACAAAGATACTGAAGGAGAGGGGCGGCGGGCGCAGCCCGCCGCCCCTCTCCTGGTACTTTATTTTCTTGCAAGTCCGTTAAGATTTTTAGAATCTATGGCCCCTGGTAGGGTTTTCAGACAGGCATCTAATAGCGTAACGCTGAACACGCATCTCGACATGCAAGAATAGCATTTTCCACCCATAGCTATTTTCGACGCGCCTGTTTGTCGATATGCTCACAGGCGGATTCTCAGTGCTGGTGCCACT
>CAYXJG010000003.1:0-11707 GCA_964465285.1 uncultured bacterium | reverse complement strand
TCTCTATTAACCACTTCTCTATTAACCACTTCTCTATTAACCACTTCTCTATTAACCACTTCTCTATTAAATAGATGAGCACAATTAATTGCAAAACCCGCAAAGCCCTGCGCCGCCTGTGCAGCAGGCGACGCAGGGTTTTACATCTGGTTTTTAGTTGTGCCAAGCTGCCTGCCACTTTTCTATTAAATGGATTGACGTACCACCATGAAAGTCACCTACGATGCCGATGCAGATATTCTACAAATCACCTTCATGCCCTGCCCCATAGAAGAAACGACGCAAATTGCACCAGGGTTTGTGCTGGACTATGACGAAGATGGTCAGGTCGTCGGCATCGAACTGCGAAAAGCGTCCAAACGGGTGGATGACCCCTATGCTATGACCTATGCGGTGGGAAGGGCGAGCTTTGAAAAACCTCAGCCCAAGGTCAATGAGTAACGTCACGACTTGGCAAGTTTCACGAAAAAATAGGGGTTTGGGGCGCGCGAAGCGCGCCCCAAACCCCTATTTTTTCATTGTGAATTTGAGAACTTTGCCAAGTTGTGTAACGTCTTGAGTTCGGGTCAAGGCTTAACCTGACCCGAACTAAATTTGGGTCTTACTGAATTCTTAGTGCCCAATGATACAGCCGCTACGCTTGGGAATGGAGAGGGAGAGGCGATCGCCATTCCACGCCACACTGCCGTCCCCGTAAACGACCTGACCGGGCGTTCCGACAGATGGCAACGTCCGCGCATCGAGATTCATCACGGCATCCTCGTCACCCGCATTGACGGCAACCATCATCACTGCATCCTCTAAGCATCTGGCAAAGACGTACACCAACCCGTCTGCTTCGAGCACCCGATAATTGCCCACCCGCAGGACGGGATGCTGATGACGCAGTTGAATGAGCTGCTTGTAGCAGCCCAGGATGTCTTGATTCCAATCAGCTTGAGGAGGGAGCACCCGCCGATTTGCCGGGTCCATGCCACCGCTGAGTCCGACCTCATCGCCATAGTAGATGCAGGGCGCTCCCGGAAAGGTCATCATCAGCAAGACGGCGAGCTTTGTGCTGGCCAACGCTTCCTGCCATGCGCGGGGCTGGGGTTCTTCGCCACCCACGACCGTGAGGATGCGGGCCACATCATGACTCGACAGCAAGTTGAGTTGGGTAAGCTGGATGTCCCAGGGGTAGAGTTCCAGCAAGGTCTTGATTTTTTCGGCGTACTGCTCAGCATCCAGGGCGGGGTAGGGATCATAATGGGGCTCTTCAGCATGTTTCACAATGACGCGATCGCCCCCTGTAAATGCAATGGTCGGCCCTGCAAATAAATAGTTCATTACCCCGTCAAACTGGGTGCCGTCAAGCCACTGGCGGGCATCCCTCCAGATTTCTCCCACAATGTAGGCATCGGGATTAATTGCTTTTACCCGCTCCCGGAATTCTTGCCAAAAGTCAGCAACCTGAACCTCAGATGGGACATCCAACCGCCATCCATCAATGCCCTGGCGCAGCCAGTGTTCTCCCACCTGCATAATATATTCCCGGACTTCTGGGTTGTGGTGATTGAATTTAGGTAACGCCCGGTTCCCTACCCAACCCACATAGTTAGCTGGTAAAGATCCGTCATAGGCAGATAGCGGCCATTGCTCAATCACAAACCAGTCTAGCCAGGGGGAATACGGCCCATTCTCTAAAATATCGTTGAAGTAGAAAAATCCCCGGCTAGCATGGTTAAAAACGCCATCCAGAATAACTTTCATCCCTCGCCGATGGGCTTCATCAAGAAGTCCTTGCAGAGCATCATTGCCCCCTACTAACGGGTCAACCTGGTAATAGTCGTGGGTGTGATAACGATGATTGCAAGCTGACTGGAAAATAGGCGTCAGGTACAGAGCTGTAACTCCAAGGGACTGGATGTAGTCTAGGTTTTCCGTAATTCCCCACAAATCTCCACCCTTATAGCCTTGGAGGGAGGGAGGCCTGTGCCAATCTTCTAGAGGAACACGCATCGACACAGATTTTGGCTGATGTGCCGTGCGGGCAAATCGATCGGGGAAAATTTGATAAAACACCGCATGCTTAACCCAATCTGGTGTTTGTATTGGCATGAAATCAGCTCCGGACAGCTTCAAGATTCTAGTCGTTCGCCTGGCGAACGTCGCCTAGTTGCCTAGTTGATGTGGCGCGCGGCGCGCGGCGCACTAGCTCAGTAATGTTGCTTTGATGGACTACTAAGCTACAGGGGGCATAGGTTCTACGAGGCGTTTATGTGACAGAGTTAAGAATACTTAACCTCTTGACACCATTGTTTCAGTGTATTGGATGTTGACAAATCATTTCACCGGATGTTGACAAAATTCTGGGCGTTGCTTGCTCTGTGTACGAATTTGTGTGTGGGAGGCTCGCTGTGCGCGCCTCCCACACACAAATTCATACCTAAAAACAGCAACCTCAAATTCTGTATTCACGACTTGGCAAGCTTCACGAAAAAATAGGGGTTTAGGGCGCGCGGAGCGCGCCCTAAACCCCTATTTTTCATTGTGAATTTGAGAACTTTGCCAAGTCGTGTGTATTGGTGTCTGATGAATGCTTGCTAAACAGGGATAGCTGTGGAACCATTTAAAACCATCACTCTCTACCCATATCAATACACTCTATGAGGCGTCGTAAGTTTTTGGCTGGGGCCGCCGCTGGCACCGCAACGGCAGCGACCTTGGCATCTTGCAATCAAGCCAGTGAATCTACCAACTCCAGCCCCACTGTCCAGACCGACAGTGCTCCCGTCGTGGAGTGGCGGATGGCGTCCAGCTACACCCCTAGCCTAGACACGGTTTATGGTGGCAGCGAAGCATTCATTCAGCGAGTCAGCGACATGACCGGCGGGAAATTCCAAATTACGATCTTCGCTTCAGGTGAATTGGTTCCCGGTTTGGAAGTGCTCGACGCGGTACAGCAAGGAACGGTACAGGCAGGACAT
Source organism: uncultured bacterium (assembly GCA_964465285.1). Taxonomy (GTDB): domain Bacteria; phylum Cyanobacteriota; class Cyanobacteriia; order CAKZMO01; family CAKZMO01; genus JBCCWF01. The sequence goes on along the minus strand of CAYXJG010000003.1, from coordinate 8,741 downwards.
ACCAACTCTTACTACTATCGGGGAAAAAATGAAGCCCTCGCCTTCGACACCGCAGTTCCCTTCGGCATGAATTTCCGTCAGCAAACTGCATGGCTTTATGAAGGAGGTGGCCTCGATTTGGTGCATGAACTGCTCTCCGATTTCAACATCATCAGCTTTCCTGCCGGCAGCACCGGAACCCAGATGGGGGGATGGTGGAAGCAGGAAATCAACACTGCATCTGATCTGGAGGGCATCAACATGCGAATCCCTGGATTGGGCGGTGCCGTGATGGAACGGCTGGGGGTGAATGTGCAGAACCTGGCGGGAGGCGAAATTTTCCAGGCGCTGCAACTGGGCACCATTGATGCAGCCGAATATGTCGGCCCCTACGATGATGAGAAGCTGGGCCTCCACAATGCGGCAAGTATCTACTACTACCCCGGTTGGTGGGAACCCGCATCACAATACTCTCTCTATTTTAATCTGGATGAGTGGAACAAGCTGCCGACGACCTACCAGGAAGTGCTAAAGGTCGCCGCTGCTGCCACCCATGCCGACATCATGGCTCGGTATGACGCCCGCAATCCAGCAGCTCTGGCTACCCTGCTGAACGAAGGGGTGCAGCTCACCCGCTTTTCTGACGAAATCATGGCGGTGGCTCGGGAGGCAGCCTTTGATCTGTATGAGGAGCTGGCATCTACTGATGCAGCCTACAACAGGATCTACACGGCATGGAGGCAGTTCCAGGCGGACTCTAATCGCTGGTTCTCGACCTCGGAGTTAGGCTTCACAGATTTTGCATTTGAGCAAGCGTGAGGTTTTCCATGAAGCCTGACATTCTGGCGTTTGATTTTGACGGGGTCATTTGTAATGGCTTGATTGAGTATTTTCAGACAGCATGGAAAGCCTATTGCCGGGTCTGGAATCCGATGCCGCAAACGCCGCCAGAGGGGTTGGCGGAGCGGTTTTATCCCCTACGTCCGGTGGTGGAGACAGGATGGGAGATGCCCGTGCTGTTGCGATCGCTCCTTGTGGGCACTGCGGAAGACGACATTCTGGCAGACTGGCAAGCGATCGCCCATCAGCGGGTGCAGGCAGAGGGGCTTGACCCCAAGCAGCTTGCCCAGGTTGTGGATCGGGTACGCGATGAGTGGATTCAAGAGAGTCCAGAGGAGTGGCTGGCGCAGCATCGCTTCTACCCAGGGGTTATTGAACGGCTGCGGCAGAGCCTCCAGTCAATGAATTCCGTGTTCATCATCAGTACCAAGGAGGGGCGGTTTATCCAGCAACTGCTCCACCAGGAAACCCTGGAGCTTAATCCAAACCACATCTATGGCAAAGATGTGCGGCAGCCAAAGCATGAGACCCTGCGACAGTTGACCCAGCGATATAGTAATAAGCATCAGAAAACTCCGAATGTTTGGTTCATCGAAGATCGGCTGAACACTCTCATTTCAATCAAAGGGCAATCCGATTTAGGCCATGTTCGGCTTTTCCTGGCAGACTGGGGATATAACACAGAGGGCGATCGCACGGCTGCGGCCCAGGACGATCGCATTCACCTACTGTCTGGCTCAACCTTTGCCCAAGGGTTTGCTGCCTGGATACCGGGCTAAACCATCATCCACAACCACCATCTGCAACCACCATTCGCAACAACTATGCTGAACACCGTCCGTCGGGGGGGGCGTCTGGCCTCCGTGCTGTTTACCACCTATTACGCCTACATGGTGGAATACCGCGCCGAACTGCTGTTTTGGGTGCTGTCGGGGAGTCTGCCGATTATCCTCATGGGGGTATGGGTGCAGGCGGCAGAGAGCGGTGAGTTTGGGCGATCGTCTTTGGAATTTGTCCGCTATTTCATTGCTGTCTTCTTTGTGCGGCAGTTCAGCATTGTCTGGGTCATCTGGGAGTTTGAGCGTCAGGTGGTTGAGGGGACGCTGTCGCCTAAGCTGCTGCAACCAATGGATCCAGGGTGGCATCATTTCACCAGTCATCTCGCGGAACGGTTTGCCCGGATGCCCTTTGTGATTATCATCCTGGTGCTGTTCTTTCTGATTTACCCAGAGGCGCTTTGGGTGCCCACATTGTCTGATTTTCTGCTGGCTTTGGTCGTGCTGCAGCTCGCCTTCACCCTACGCTTCATCATGCAGTACACCTTCTCCATGCTAGCGTTTTGGACAGAACGGGCAAACGCCGTCGAAAGCTTCTGGTTTCTCCCTTATTTGTTTCTATCAGGCATTGTCGCCCCTCTCGATGTGTTTCCTGAATCCATCTTGAATGTCGCTCAGTGGCTCCCGTTTCCATATCTCATCTATTTCCCTGCAACTCTCCTTTTGGGTACAGCAGAGGGACTCTTGAGAGGGTTAGGGATTATGGTTGCGTGGATTGCGCTGTTCTTTATTGTGAATCGAATTTTATGGTGGAAAGGATTACGGCAATATTCAGGGATGGGTGCATAACCTGAACGATACTACTGCAGTGTCGTGGCTACAATTTAGGATAATCAACCTTTATTCTTAGACTGTCTTTAGACCTTGCAGAACGTTAGGGCAAGTTTTCAATTTCAACGGGCTCAATGTCGTCGGCTGGCTGGAAGCCAAACACGCGGGCGTAAAAATACAGCTCTGCATCTAACGCACGTTTGATGTTTTCGGCCTTGCGGAAGCCATGCTGTTCCCCTTCAAACAGCACATAGGCGACGGGAAGCCCCTTAGCTTTGAGGGCGTCCACCATCATCTCTGCCTGGTTGGGGGGCACAATTTTGTCTTCGTCTCCCTGGAAGAAGATGACGGGGCAGGAGAGTTGATCGGTGAAATGAATGGGCGATCGCCGCACATACAACGCCTGCTGTTCGGGATAGGCACCAATGAGGCTGTCCAGGTAGCGGGACTCGAATTTGTGGGTGTCTTGGGCAAGGGCTTCGGCATCGCTGACGCCATAGTAGCTGGCTCCCGCTTTGAAGGTATCCCGGAAGGTGAGGGCGGCGAGCGTGGTGTAGCCGCCCGCGCTACCCCCGTCAATCATGAGGCGATCGCCATCGGCTTTCCCCTGGTCTACAAGATACTTTGCGCCGTTCACGCAGTCATCCACGTCCACAATACCCCAGTTGCCCTTGAGCCGTTCCCGGTACCCGCGTCCGTATCCCGTACTCCCCCCGTAGTTCACGTCGAGGATGGCGATTCCCCGGCTTGTCCAATACTGGAGGCGAAGATCGAGAGTGGCGGATGTCGCGGCAGTGGGGCCCCCGTGGATCTTCACCAGCAGGGGTGGTGTCTCCCCATGGGGGGAGGTATGGGTCTTGTTCGTTGGGGGATAGTAGAACCCATAGGCGGTGAGTCCATTAGTGGTGGGGAATTCGACGACTTCAGGGATGGACAGATAACCGTCGTCTACTTTAACAGTGGTGGCGTAGCAAAGTTCTTCCAAGGCTTCGGAGGCGAGATCTAGGGTGGCGATCGCCCCTGGCTTCGTAGTTGATCCTGCCCCAAATGCCGCGATGGACTGGTTGACCCGCAGTCCCCCCATGCTGGTGTAGGGAACGTCAATTGGCGTCATTTCTAGGGTATGGGTGTTGATGCGAGCCATCTTTTGGACGCCTGCTTCCCCGTAGATGCAGATGAGGGAGTCTGCTGACCGAAAGCCATAGGTGCTCATGGCGAAAACCCACTGGGGTAAGCCAAACTCTGCCTCCTTAGGACAAACGGCTTCCACGATGTCAGGGGCGTTAGGCCGCCAGCGGTAGAGGTTCCACCAGTTGGTGCGATCGCTTACAAAGTAGAGCACCCCATCCGGCGACCATTCCGGCTGAAAAATAGACTCTGTACAGCTCCCCGCAATTTTCTGTGGGGTTCCCAGGGTGCCATTGTCCATGACCGCTGCCACCCAGAGCTCTGTTCCATCCCAGGGCATATCGGGGTGATTCCAGCAAATCCATGCTAGGGCGGAGCCATCGGGACTGAATCGAGGGGAGGCATAAAAGTCTGCCCCTGACACCAGCACAATACCGCTATCGCCTTCCTCGGAGGGGTTTCCATCCAGGGAAACGCTGACAAGGGTGTTCACGGCTTCGCCGTCCCCTGTATGGTCTTCGCGGACGCAAATGAGGCGATTCTGCGCGGGGTCAATCACGGCGTCGGCATAGCGGTAGTCCGGGGCTGGAGTAAGGGGAGCGGGTGATGCGCCCGGAGCCTGCCTGTAGAGCCGCTGGTCAGCAAAGTTAGAAAAGTAAACAGTGCCCTTATGAACGATATATGCTCCACCGCCATATTCATGTACTCGGGTTCGTACGTTGAATTCTGGGGGGGTGAGGTCGGTTGTCGAGCCGTTAGGCGATCGCCGCACGACCACATACCGCCCTCCTTCCGTGGGTCGGCCTTCCAGCCAGTACACATCTTCCCCGTCCAGGCGAATTTCACCCAGCCGAATGGAGCCAGCCACAATTAGGTCAGAGGTGATGGGGGATGTCCATGTGCCGTAGGGGGCGGTTGTAGGAGTTGCCATCGCGTACACCTGTTTCCTTTGTCAATACAGTTGTCAATACAATACTGCCGTCAACTGTAAACTGCGAGCTGGACGGCTCCAACCTTTATGACGGATTATTTACGACTGAGGCTGAAAGTTTTCTATAGGAGGGTAGTGGACATATAGCGGTGTGCAATTGGTTCAACACACTGTACTTCATGCGCTTGCACAGCGCTATATCTTTCTACTTCCAAAAAATTTCCCACCCAGAACTTGCATCAACCCTGACAACGTTTGTTTTAAGTTACGACTTGGCAAGTTTCACGCAAGAGTAAGGGTTTGGGGCGCGCGGAGCGCGCCCCAAACCCTTACTCTTGCGTTGTGAATTTGAGAACTTTGCCAAGTCGTGTTGAGTCTCAGCCAAGTCTCAGATGTACTTGCTATATTTACGGATTATTACCATCTACCCCTTCTGTCTACCCTAAACGGATAAGTCCGGCTTATGTTTGGGAAATATAGGTTAGGGGACTTGTAAGAAAATAAAGTATCAAAAAAGGGGCGGCGGGCTGCACCCGCTGCCCCTTTCCTCCAGTATCTTTGATTTAGCCGCAGATCCCTAAGTACGACCCAGTGATGTGTCATGTTGGTACTCTAATGGGGCTTCTGAGAAAGCCCCCAGCACCCTGGTGTGATGTTCGGTTTTTCCCATCTGATTGATGTGATGGTTCATTGATGTGATGGTTCATTGATGTGATGGTTGTGTTTAGCTCTCGAAAAAATTGCCCATCCTCCCTGGACGTCGTCCTAGACGGTCGGCACTCCACCGATGAGGTTGATGTCCACGATGATTCAGCGGGCGATCGCCCGATACCGTCTTCCTCTACCGCGTTTCTGCCCCAACATCCCATGACTCAAGCCGATACCTCCCCTTGCTCTGAAGTTTCCATCTCTGGCTCCCAGTTCCCCAAGCAGGGCAACTGGCGTCACAGAGTCTCAACATCCCTGTCGCGTTTGATGATGGTAGGGGCGCTAGTGGCTGGATGGATGGGAACAGCCGCTCCGGCGATCGCCGCTGAGCGGCTGGTGATCCGCTTAGGGCCGATTGAGCAGTCGGTGAATGTAGAAGACCTTTCGGAATTTGCGGCAACGGGAGAAATCCCACCTAGCCTTCATCTATACCGTCTATTCCTGACGCGTGAGGCTCGCTATGCGCTGTCAAATCGCATTTATCTTGACCCCACTGTTAGCGATCATTTAGTTGATGACTTGCTGCGCTCCTCTTCTGGCAAGCGGGTGCTGGAACTGCTCGACATCGCTGCACCGGAGCATATCCCCGGACAATTTGAAGTGGCGCTAAAAGCAGCGGCTCGCCAGGGCAAGGGCATCAGCCTGGTTAGCTTTCTGCGGGCCTTTCCTGCCAAGACCTTAACCATCGACGCATCATCGGCGATCGCCCTGGCCTCTCAGTTCAATCTGCCCCACTGGCAACGCCACACCCTCAACGGCATTCTAGAGCGGGAAATGACCATCGAAACGGAGCAGACTGATCCGTTTTTTACCACGTTCGATCCCTCTGCTCAAGGCCACGAATCTGTCCGCAGTCAAACGCTCATGTTCCGTGACCGAGCTCGGCGGCGCAGCATCCCCGTTGATCTGTACTGGAGCCGCTGGACAACTGGGCCGTTGGTGATCATTTCTCATGGGTTTGGTGCCGATCGCCGCTTTTTGAACTATATGGCGACCCACCTTGCTTCCCACGGGATCACCGTTGCATCCCTGGAGCATTCGGGCAGCAATGTCGCCTGGCTGACGGGGTTGACGCTGGGTGAACCTCGCCACGGGCGGTTGAGCGACATTCTTCCGGCCACTGAGTTTGTTGACCGTCCCAGGGACATTAGCTTTTTGCTGGATGAACTGAGGCGCTTGAACAAATACTCCAGCGTCCTGGGAGGGAAGCTCAACACAGAAAACGTTACGGTCATTGGCCATTCCTTGGGCGGGTATACGGCCCTCGCAGCGGCGGGTGCTGAAATGAACCTGGAAGCCCTGCGAGAGTTTTGTGGCGGCAGAAGCTTCATGGAACTATCGCCCGCTGATTGGCTCCAGTGTAGTGCTGTTGACTTGCCTGACCAGGAGTACAATCTGCGCGATCGCCGAGTGAAGCAGGTGATTGCCATGAGTCCAGTCATGGGACGCATTTTTGATGCCGAGGGATTAAGCAAAATCAACATCCCGACGCTCATCACCTCCGCCAGCCAGGACTCCATCACCCCTGCGGTTCACCAACAGATTCTTCCCTTTCGGGCCTTTGCTGAGGCAGAAGATCCGACCCTGCATCGACTCCTGGTGGCGATTGGGGCAACTCACCTGAGTATGGGCGACCCCGAAAACTTAAACGCTGCCCTCACCCAGAGCATTTTTCTACGGGAACGCTCCTGGGAAGACACCGAAACCATGCGCCGCATGATGAAGGGGGTGTCACTGGCATTCGTGAAGCAACAGACGCCTGAGGCAGATTTGTATGCGCCATTCCTCAGCGTCGATTATGTTCAGTCTTGGTCAACGTCGGATGTTCAGCTTCGGATGAACAACCAGATCTCCGAAAGCCTTGAAAACTGGCTGCAAATTGCTACCGTTCCCCTTGAGCGCGTCGTATCTGCAACGGTTCCTAAAAACTCTGAAAAGGCAAGCAATTCTACCCCCGTTGCTACTATTCGCAACCTCTTACAAGTACTTCCTCTAGTTCTCCTCATTCCTCCATCCAGTCTCTCGGTTTCAGTGCTGAATTACCTCAAGAAAAGCACCCAACGGAAGCGTCAAAGGCATCCATTCTGGTAAAAGCAACAGACGCGGTCAGAATCTATCAGAACAACGTTCACGACTTAGCAAAGTTCTAAATTTAAAACGCAAAAACAGGGCATTAGCGCGCGCGGAGCGCGCCCCAAACCCCTATTCTTGCGTGAAACTTGCCAAATCGTGATGTTGTCGAACTATAGCAATCCTTGAAAGTAACACTATAGATAACTGAAGATAACTGATCTGTAACCTATGCCAACTATAGGTTTGCCAGTCCAAAATCGAAAATCCAAAATCGAGAATCGGTATTATCACGGCGTATGCCGTACACCATGCTAATTCGACAGTGAGACAGCGTTCGCTTAGTGAACCACTTGGCAGAAGAAGACGCGAGCGAGCCCAAAAACTTACCAAAGGGCTGGAACAGGCGTCGGCGCTGGTGCCGGTGCGGGGGGTGCAGCGGGAGCCGGAATCGGTTGACGGAATCCTGTATCCTCAAACTCGCGCGCGCCAATCTCAGAAATGGGCGTCAGCATCAGCGAGGTTTCGTAAGGGTTGACTAAATCAGGAGTCCGCATGCGGGATGTGGTAGATATCTGCTCTTCAAAAAGCTCTACATAGAGCTCATGGATACTCTCGCCATCGCGCCAAATTTCGTTTTCTGTTCCCGGCCCAAAAATCCACATAAGCTGGCGACCAATTCCCCGGTTCCGAAAGAAAGTTTGGTCATTGGAAAAGAAAGTATCGTCGAAGGCTTCAGGAATTAGCTCATAGGTGCGATCGCCATCTGGTTCTGCGAAAACGGCTTCCTGCGCGAGGGATGAGGTGGGCAGAAGTAATGGGCTAAGGGCGATCGCCGCTGCAAACAGAATTTTTTTGCTCATCATTTTCATGGGTATACTCCTCATAACCTCGGCAGAAATTGAACGGGACAACATCATCGAATTGTAGAATTAAATAGGGGAATATATACAGATATCTTCAAGACTCAGAATGGTATTCTTTAACCCTATTTGAGCGCCACCTCATCATAAAGTCAAATCATAGGAAATGTCGAAAATTTCTAATAATTTGTCGGCTTATAAGTAACCCAGCATAAGAGGATGTTTGAGAAGTCCTCAGTGCTACTTCAGATCCCCCCTTGCCCCCCTGCAAAGGGGGGAATCACGTTCAAAGTCCCCCTTTGCAAGGGGGATTTAAGGGGGATCAGTATTGTTCCAGCGTGTTATCAAATATTTTTCAAACATTCTCTAGACCCATAAGCCCTGCGCTACCCGCGCAGCAGGCAGCGCAGGGCTTTGTAGTTGGTTTTTAATTATGCAGAGGTACTTATGTACACGACTTGGCAAAGTTCTCAAATTCACAATGCAAAAATAGGGGTTTGGCGCGCGCCCCGCGTGCGCCAAACCCCTATTTTTGCGTGAAACTTGCCAAGTCATGTATATAATCCTTTTTCCTCAGGAGAGACAAGTGGACGATTATCAGCTTTTGATAGACCT
>CAYXJG010000002.1:0-44539 GCA_964465285.1 uncultured bacterium | reverse complement strand
CCCACTCCCCACTCCCCACTCCCCACTCCCCACTCCCCACTCCTCACTCCTATGCTCAAAATCGCTCTCTTTGGCACAAGTGCTGATCCCCCCACCGCTGGCCATCAGCAAATTCTGAACTGGCTGTCCTATCACTATGACGAAGTCTGGGTTTGGGCGTCGGACAATCCCTTTAAGCAGCACCAGACGCCCCTTGACCATCGGGCAGCAATGCTGGGGCTGCTGATTGCCGACATTCAGCCCCCCCGATACAACATTCACTGTGATCAGCGGTTGAGTAGTCCGAGGACGCTGGTGACAGTGCAGCGTGCCCAAAAACGATGGCCTGGCGCAGATTTTACCCTGGTGGTCGGCTCCGACTTGGTGGGCAAGGTTCTGAGCTGGTATCGAGCAGAGGAGTTGCTGCACCAGGTGGACTTGCTGGTGATTCCCCGTCCCGGTTATGAGGTTGACCCAGAGGCCGTCCATCGGCTGCAAGATGTGGGGGCAGAGGTGGCGATCGCCAACATGCGAGGACTGCCCATCTCTTCTACCGCCTACCGTCAGGAGCGCAATCCCAATGCCGTTACACCTCCCGTCCAGGCTTACATCCACCAAAAACAGCTATACGAATGTCAGGATCACTCCAAGAGCACCTTACCCACCCATTAGTCAATGCCAGCCTCGCTGACTTCAAGGTTGGGGTTGATAATGTCATCTTCTCGGTTGACGCCGATCAGAGTCGCTTACTCGTCTTACTTGTGATGCGTCGCGATGAGCCTTACGAGGGAAACTGGAGCTTGCCCGGAACCCTTGTACGTCAGGGCGAATCCCTAGAAGATGGGGCGTATCGAGTCCTATCTGAGAAGATCCGAGTGGAAAATCTTTATCTGGAACAGCTTTACACCTTCGGGGGGCCAGGACGTGATCCCAGAGAATCCGAAGATAGTTACGGAGTCAGATACCTGTCGGTCAGCTACTTTGCCCTGGTACGCTTTGCTGAGGCAGAACTGATTGCTGATGGGGTCAGCGGCATCGCCTGGTATCCCCTGGATCATCTGCCGCCTCTTGCCTTCGACCATGACCAAATCTTGAAATACGGCTATCAGCGCCTCCGCAATAAACTAGAGTACAGCCCCATTGCCTTCGAGGTGTTGCCAGAAACCTTTACCCTGAGCGATTTATACCAACTGTATACAATTATTTTAGGAGAAAATTTCTCGGATTATTCCAACTTTCGCAGCCGATTGCTAAAGCTGGGGTTTCTGACCGATACAGGCATCAAGGCGTCGAGAGGGGCGGGGCGTCCCGCCAGCCTTTACCGCTTTGATGCTAAGAAATTCGCCCCTCTGAAAGACAAACCTCTGGTGTTTATTTAATCTCCTGTGGGGACGCACGGCTGTGCGCCCGATAATTTGTGTCCCAATCATTTGTGTCCCAATCATTTGTGCCCCAATCATTTGTGCCCTGACGTATTTGTCTTACCCATTTCTTACCTGGCAGCATCTTATGAAAATTGCGATCGCCCAACTCAACCCCACCATCGGAGACCTTGACGGCAATGTCCAACACATCCTGGATGCCGCACAAGCGTCGGCATCCCAGGGGGCACGGCTGATGTTGACCCCGGAGCTGTCCATTTCAGGCTACCCCCCCCGCGATCTGCTGATGCAGCCCCACTTCGTCACAGCGATGGCGGAGGCACTTACGCAACTAGCGCAGGATCTCCCGCCCGACCTGGCAGTGCTGGTGGGAACGGCAGAACGGAATGTGCGATCGCCCGAAAAAGGAGGTAAGCCTCTTTTCAACAGCATTGCCTTACTCGAAAACGGCACCGTCCGTCAGTTCTTCCACAAACGACTCCTGCCGACCTACGATGTCTTTGACGACGACCGCTACTTCGAGCCAGACTCCCAGAGCAACACCTTCGTGCTAGACGGCATCCGCATCGGCGTCACCATCTGCGAAGACCTCTGGAACGATGAGGAATTTTGGGGGCGGCGCAATTACCACGCCAATCCCCTCAATGACCTGTCCCAGCAGAGAGCTGAGCTGATTGTTAACCTGTCCGGTTCCCCCTACAGCCTGGGTAAGCAAGGCATCCGGGAAGCGATGCTGCGCCATGCCGCCCTCCGCTATTCCGTCCCCATTCTCTACGTGAATCAAGTAGGCGGGAACGATGACCTGATTTTCGACGGCAGCAGCGTCGGCTTCAGCCATACCGGAGAAATTTGCTGTCGTGCCGCCGCCTTCCAAACAGATCTGGTAATGGTGAACGTAGACGACCAGAACCGTGATCTGGTGCCAGGGGCGATCGCCCCCCAACCCGCCTGTCCCGAAGAAGAACTCTGGAACGCCCTGGTGCTTGGCGTGCGGGACTACACCCACAAGTGTGGCTTCGCCAAGGTGGTGATTGGTCTCAGCGGGGGCATTGACTCATCCCTGGTGGCGGCGATCGCCGTAGCCGCCCTTGGAGCCGACAACGTCCTGGGCGTCCTCATGCCCTCGCCCTACAGTTCCAACCACTCCCTCACCGACGCCAAAGCCCTAGCAGAAAATCTCAGCATCCATACCGAAATCTTACCCATCGGCACCTTAATGAAAGGCTACGACGACACCTTCGAAAACCTGTTTGCAGGTACCGAATTTGGCGTCGCCGAAGAAAATATCCAGTCCCGCATCCGGGGCAACTTACTCATGGCCATCTCCAACAAGTTCGGCCACCTGCTCCTCACCACCGGCAACAAATCCGAAATGGCCGTGGGCTACTGTACCCTCTACGGCGACATGAACGGGGGACTCGGGGCGATCGCTGACGTTCCCAAAACCCACGTCTACGCCCTCTGCCACTGGCTCAACTGCCAAGGTGCCTCCACTCTAGAATCTAAAATCCAAAATCCAAAATCCACCGAAATCATCCCTTCAAACATCCTCCAAAAGCCCCCCAGCGCCGAACTCAAACCCGACCAGACCGACCAAGACTCTCTCCCCTCCTACGACGTTCTGGACGATATTCTGGATCGGCTCATCCACCAGCACCAGTCTCTTAAAGCCATTGTTACCGCTGGCCACGATCCGGCAATCGTCACCAAAGTCGTCCGCTTGGTCACCCGCGCCGAGTTCAAGCGACGGCAAGCCCCACCAGGCTTAAAAGTCACCGATCGCGCCTTCGGTACAGGTTGGCGCATGCCCATTGCCTGCCGCTGGGCAGCCCCCGGCAGTGACGAGCTACGGCAGTAGAGAGGAGAAAAGACTCATCGAGGTCGCGGCAGCAGTTCGATGGCATCCTGCCCATCCACATCACTTAAATAAACCTTGACAATTTCTTCTTTAGCTGTGGGTAACTGTTTACCCACAAAATCAGGATGGATAGGGACTTCTCGATGGCCTCGATCAACCAGCACGGCTAACCGAATTGCGGCTGGACGCCCGTAGTCGTTCACGGCGTTTAGTGCCGCCCGGATAGTCCGTCCTTTGTAAATCACATCATCTACCAGCACAACAATTTTTCCTGAGAGGTCAAAGGGAATTTTGGTCTTTTCAGGGGTGCGCAGCTTGATTTTATCCAAGTCATCCCGGTAAAAGGTGATGTCTAGAGCGCCAACCTCTACGCGAACGTTTTCAAGCATTTCAATCTGACTTGCCAGCAGGTGGGCGAGGGGGACGCCCCGCGTGTAAATTCCAATCAGCACTAGCGACGATACATCACCGGCCTGTTCGACAATTTCAGATGCCAGCCGTGTCAGCGTACGGCGAATGTCTTCGGCAGAGAGGATTTCGATGGCTTCAGAAGGCATGGGGCAGGATCGCGGCAGGGTGGGCGAATAAGAGTAAGTAGCGAGCAGCGCTATGGCGGCAGCGTTGCTGCTAACCGGATTACTACGGAGGTGTCCAGGTTTTGAGGATTGTTCCCCGAACGGTTTGATTGATGTAGGGAGTATTAAATGCCTTTGATTGTAGCGCGGGAACGGTGATTTTCCGGGATGTATCTGGGGCAAACAGCACCATCTCCGCCGGTTGCCCAACCATGAGGGTCGGTGGAGGCTGGCTGATGCAGAGGGCAGGGTGGAGGCTGAGGGCTGCCCACAATTCTGAGGCAGTCCACTGGCCAGAAGTAACGAAGCGATCCCAGAGAAGCCCAACGGCGAGTTCCAGGCCAATAACTCCGGGAGGCGCATCGGAGAAGGCAACTGTCTTTTCCTCGTATGTGTAGGGAGTGTGGTCGATGGCGATCGCATCAATGACACCTGCTTTTACGCCCTCTGCCAGAGCCGCCCGATCTTCCGCCGTTCCCAAGGGCGGCTCAAGACGTAGGTTGGGGTTGTAGTGAGCCAGATCATGCACCGTCCAGAGCAAGTGCATCCAAGTTGTACTAGCAGTCACGGGAAGCCCCCGTGCTTTTGCCGACTGAATCAGTTCAACACCCCGCGCAGTGGAGATGCGCATGAGATGGGTGGGGGTAGAGCGATGCTCATCATCATCAGCAGAGGTCTGGTCAGACACAGAAGTCACCACGGCGGCGATCGCCTCCAGCAGGGCCGCGAGGGCAGTGGTTTCAGAGGCGGCAGGGTTGCCGACGAGTCCCAGGCGGATAGAGGTATTGCTCTCGCGGGCAGAACCGTTTAACGTTAGTGCGCGATCGCACGGCCACAGAGCCAGGGGCTTGTGGAACCCTTGACTGTATTCCAACACTCGCCGCAGTAAAACGGAATTTTCCAGAGGAACCCCATCGGCAAAGCCAATCACGTCTGAGCGGACAAGATCGCCAAACTCAGCCATCTGTTTGCCTTTAGCCTCGCAGGTAATAGCACCCCAAATTCCAAGATGGGGAACCGGGCTGAAGGCATGAATGCGTTGACGAATATGCTCGATACTGGCGGGATTGTCCAGTACAGGCCAGGTATCCGGCAAAAGATTGAGGCGAGTAAACCCTCCGGCGATCGCCCCGGCGGTGAGGCTCTTCAACGTTTCCCGTGACTCATAGCCCGGTTCCCCAGAGTGGCTGTAGAGGTCAACAAGTCCTGGGGCCAGCACCAACCCCAAGTCATCGGTGATGCAGATGTCCGAGATGTCTTTGTCAGCCGGCGGCGTGTCAGCGGGGTGGGCGATCGCCTCCAGTACCCCGTTTACGACCCACACATCCGCGACCCTATCCGTTCGTGAAAGGGGGTCAAGTACCCGAACTCGTCGTAGCCATTCCGTTACCATCGTGCGATCGCCACTACTCTTATATGGGTATGGGTTGCACTATGTAAATACTGCGTATTTTGCAGGGCGTCAAGCCACCAAAACCAGACGGGCAATTCCTATCTCATTATGAAAATGTAGGGGACAAAAAGGTCGCCTACATTTGTACAAGTGAGCGCCTATAGGACGCGAAGTTTCCCAAAATGAGAATTGCTGTCACCAAACAACAATTCTAAGCTCGCTTGCCCCTCTTCTGGTACTTTATTTTCTTGCAAGTCCCTAATAGAATTCGTCCGATGCAATTTTCCCTCGGAACACGAAATAGTTATAGAGCGTATATGCCAGCAGAATCGGAATGAGGAAGCCGACAAAAATCGCCATAAAGACCAGTGAGCCAGGGTCGGCTGCCGCTTGATAAATGGTGATGCTAGGTGGAATAATATATGGAAAAATTAAGAAACCAAGGCCGACAAAAGATAAAGTAAATAGGAGTACTGTCCAGACAAAGGGAGTCGTTTCCTCTTCTCGAAATAAGCTACGGAGTAGGAGTATCACCAACATCGTGCCAAAAATTGGAATTAGGGCAAAAAGATAGACTCGGGGCGTGTCGAAGAGGCGCGATCGCACGTCATCGGAAAAGATTGGAGCACTTACCGTAATAAACACAGCTCCTAAAAACGTTGTAACCGCCGCAAGTTTCGCAGTCCTGTAGTGAGTTTTCTGTAATTCTCCTGTCGTCTTCAAGATAAGATATGCCGAGCCAATCAGCACATATCCTTGAATCAATGTCAGCGCTACAACTACTGAGCGCCAGGTCAGCCAGTCAAAGGGACCACCAATGAAATGGCCTGCTTCATCTACAGCAATGCCCTCAAAAATGGCAGCCAGGGCAAAGCCTTGCCCTAACGCAGCCAAAAAACTTCCGACCCCAAATGTGATGTTCCAGACGAGCTTGTTATCTGCATTTTCCCGAAACTCGAAAGACACCGCCCGAAAGATGAGTCCGACAACCATGATGACCGCTGGCAGATACAGGGCATTTAGCACCGTTCCATAGGCTAGAGGAAATGCACCGAATAAAGACCCGCCCATAAGAACTAACCAGGTTTCGTTTGCGTCCCAAACATTCCCCAAACTGGTCATAAGAATGCCTCGTCGTTCCTCTGTCGAAGAGGTCAGAGAGAGAATGCCGACACCCAGATCAAAGCCATCGAGTAAAACATAGAGAAATAAAAAGAGGCCGAGGATAACAAACCACAGTTGGGGCAGAAAGTATTGAAGGGTTTCCATGATTGCAGTGACGTGAATGACTCGGGTAAGGGCACGACTTGGCAAAGTTTATGAAGGAATGAAGGTTTAAGGGCGCGCACCGCGCGCCCTTAAACCCCTATTTTTTCATGAAGCTTGCCAAGTCGGGTAAGGGAAAGGGGGAGGAGGCGAATGGTAAAGGGGCTGATTAACGGACAGACCCTCTAGCTAGATGATAATCCCCTAAACATAGGGTGGCCTAAGTCGGGTAGTGCTGCCCACCCAAAAATCGTGCAGAGTGGGCACTGCCCACCCAAAAATTAACGCAAGGCTTTAATTTCAGCGGTTTCAATTTTTCGTAAGAGCATATCCTTCTGGAGTATGCCCTACGAAAAATGCAGAATGACTTAGCGCATCTCCTGATGTAATTATTGCTCTACGCTCAACTAGAAGGCTGCGTACTCTCTAGTGGACGTCGATTTGGCTCGTGCTGAGCGGGGTCTACTTCGCCGCTCTGCCGAGGCAGAGGCAGGTTCAGATTAGGGCCATTGCGAATAATGCGGCTCCCAAAATAGAGGGTGACAATGAAGAAGACGCTATACATAGCCATTAGCCCGGAAAGGGAGAACAAAATCTCACCAGCGGGCAGATTTGAAGCGGCGTCTACCGTGCGTATCTCACCATAGACGGTCCAGGGTTGGCGGCCAACACAACGCACAATCCAACCCGTTTCTACAGCGATATATCCCAGGGGGGCAGCAAAAATCCAGCTCCGCAGCAGCCATCGCTGTTCACTGAGATAAGGAGCAGCCAGCTTTCCACGAATCCACTGGATAGCGGTCATTGCCATTAGTGCAGCAAAAAACATGCCGATACCAATCATGGTGCGGAAAGAATAGTACACCAGGCCGACCATATGGGGGCGATCGCCCGACGGCCAGGACTTGAGGCCCTGAACAGGTTCTGTCAGCTTAGGCTTGAGTTCCAGCAGATAGCCCAGCGCATTGGGAACGACGATTTCCCAAGTGTTGCTCTCCGTTTCCTCATTAGGAAGTGCCAACAAACTCCAGTCAGCAGTTTGTCCAGCAGGCAAGGTTTCCCACTGGGCTTCCATTGCGGCCAGTTTCGTCGGTTGATAGTGATACACCTGCTCAGCACTGAGGTGACCGATGAAAATTTGCAGGGGGGCAATGACAACCAGAGCACCTACAACAATTTTGAGCGATCGCCCAAAAAATACTTCATTGCGCTTGTTTATCAGATACCAGGCACTAATGCCACCAATCACAAAGAGCGAAGTCTCTAGCGTGGCAAAGAACATATGGAGGAAGCTGTTCACCATGAACGGGTTTGCCATCGCCTGGAAGAAGTCATGAACTACAAATTTACCATCCACAAACTCACCACCTGCAGGAGTTTGAAGCCAGGAGTTTGCCATCAAGATCCAGAAGGTGGACAAGTTGGCACCAACGGCAACCAGGATAGTCGAAATGTAGTGAACTAAAGCAGGCACCCGATCCCAGCCAAATAGCATAATGCCGAGGAAGCTAGCTTCAAGCATAAAGGCCATGGTGCCTTCAAAGCCAAGAATCGTACCAAAGAAATCGCCAACAGATTCGGAGAAGGGTGCCCAGTTCAAACCAAACTGGAACGCCATCGGTAATCCTGTGGCAACACCGATACCAAAATTCAGGACATAAAGCTTTGACCAAAAGCGGGCGTGGTGATAATAGGTCGGATTACGGGTCTTGAGCCATAGTCCTTCGACGATGACTAAGTAGATAGCCATACCTGTCGTGAGTACAGGCCAGAGCATGTGAAAAATCGCCGTCAGCGCAAACTGGAGGCGCGATAGAGCGACGGTATTGGAGAGAAGATCCATAATCGAATGATAAATCAAACGTGTTTTTCCTAGACTTTAGTCGGGTTCTCTCGAAAAGTAACTTAAAAGAACCCAAAGATTTGTAATAATCGCAGGGATAACTTGATGGAACTGGTATCGGAAGATAAGCTTTTATTACATTTTGTTCACACAATCGCGTTGCAGTGGCGATTGACGTTGTTGCAACCAAAGGCCACATTTACCAGGCCATACCACTGTGGAGCTTAACCGTCTGCCAACACGACTTGGCAAGTTTCACAAAAAAATAGGGGTTTGCGGCGCGCTAAGCGCGCCGCAAACCCCTATTTTTTTGGTGTTTAGCTTGATTGCGCAACCTGCGTGCGTGCTCCTGACTGCTAGCGATATCGGGTCGAGAGTTGATCACCCCAACGCTTTCTCAGTAGGCAACAAAATCTAGCCCTGTTTTGGGAGGGTTTTGTAGAAAAGGGCGAAAGGAGGGGACGCGAAGAATATACTCTGGTAAAGGCAATTTAAGCTGGGAAGCCTCAGCAGAAAGCTCATTCTCTAACTCTGATGGTAAATCCAAGGAGATAGTCATAACACTCAGCTCCCGTATAGCTTGCGCTTAGTAAACAACGCCATGATTCTTCTCGGCGCAACCTTGGCAGATTCAATCATTATGCATCCAATCACGGGGTTCTCGCTTCCTACACTCGTGACAAATTTGGAAATATTGCTTGTTATCTAGAATTTCCTGAATTTTGAAATCCACTTCCTGAGATGATGAGGTTTCTCTGCGCTCCCACAAACCTCATCAGGCATTGCAGGTCGTGGGGGGAGGGGGGATTCGTGAGGATTCTCCCTGTCCCGATTAGATGTCCGGCAGATTGACTCAACTTTAACGGCCACTCTTGACCTTATGAATTGGTATAAGGTTTAGCATAGGTTTATGAAGTTGGATTGGAGTGGTGCCCATGTTGCAGGTTGGGGAAGTTTCACGAAAATTAGGCTTGAATCCGCAAACCCTTTACTTTTATGAACGCATTGGGTTAATTCCGCCACCTCAGCGCACAGAGTCTGGATATCGGCTCTTCAGTCAACAAGACGTGGATCGGCTTGCCTTTATTACACGGGCTAAGTCTTTGGGACTTAGTTTAGATGAGATTAAAGACATTCTTGCCCTTAAGGATGGGCGATCGCTCACCTGTCAAGCACTCTACGAGCGGTTAGCAGACAAGCTCGCCCAGATTGAACAGCAAATCCAACAACTACAAACATTGCAACGGGAGCTACAGCCGATCCTGAAGCAGTGTCAATTTGCCAATCCCAACAACGCCTGTATTGCGTTAGACACCATCCCTAACGATTAGCGACAGTTTTGCCAAATCGCTTGACCTTATACCCTAGTACAGCCCCTATCATCGACACAGCGCAGGCAGGGTCAACCCTTGATAGTTGTCCTGACCTCGTGTGTCATTCTTTTCCAGTTTGATGAATCTGATGAAGGAATTATGCCTCATGGTTAAGCGTCGTCATATTTTAACGGCAGGAGCGGCTCTCGGTGCTTTTGGGTTTGCACCCAGGGCATTTGCTCAAAGTGTCCTACCTGCATCGTCCTCCCCAGCAGGAGTGCTCACGTTTTATGCAGAAATTCGCGTCGCCGAACCGGAAAATTCGGCGTTGCTGGAGTCGATTCAGGCCCAGTCCCAAGAGTTGCAATCCGCTGCAGGGTTTCTTAGCCTCTCTCTGAAGCAGATGACGGGAGACTCAACGATGGTGAAAAACTATCCCGAAGCTTATAAAGGAATGCTGGCTAACGCCTACGTCGATGCGGTCGCCGCTCATTCTCTGCCTTATTTCTATTCCCTGCTTGTCCGCTTTGCCGACTATGACACCCTGCAAGTCGCTCAGGTCGATCGCTGGTTTGAGGCGGTCGTGGCTCCTCACCTGCATGCCTACGCCATGACCCCAGATGGGCCTCAAAAAACACCCATGATGTTGGCAACTTATCAAGGGCTGTTCCAAACCGTTGTGGCTGGCGATCGCCGTGCCATTTATCACCAAGCCAATGATATTCAAGCCTTTCTACGCCGACCGCTGGACTTGCCTGAGCGGAACTACGTTACCGTTGCCAACCATGTCATGATTCCCGATGCGGTTCTCACTTCCTTTGAGGACAAAACCGCTGAACTCCTAGCGATCGCCCAGGATACCTACCAGCCCACTACCACGGACTCCGGCCTCCCCGGAGCCGCCGACAACCGCCACTATCGCAAAGCCGTCAGCACCGAAATTCTGCGCAATGCCTTTCCCAATGGCGATCTGCGGGCCTACCTGATGCACGGCGTTTGGGAATCGGTGTGGGATCACGAAAACTCGCACCTCGACCCTCGTTTTAAGCAAACGGCGGCTCCCGTGGGGGCCATGGTGGTCAGCGGCCCCGTAGAACCGTTCTACGAAACTCGGATTTCCCTGGCTTAAAGCCAGAGTTTCCGCATTCTCCTAGAATGTGACAGGTTCTTTACGTGGGGATTGCTCTGTCGTGGTACTGGCTCGATTCGCAGCGACGCTCAACTCTGCTCCTCTGGATACCACCCTGGATTTGCCATCGGGCACTGTGACTGGGTTGGTCAGCACCCTGATCGTCCTGTTGCTGGTGGCGACCGCTGTGGCCTTGGTGACTCGGTGGTTGCGGATTCCCTATGTGGTGGGGCTGGTGCTGGCGGGGTTGGCCATTACCAAGCAGGCGTTGCCAGAATCGATTGGGCTGAATCCAGACGTGATTTTGAACCTGTTTTTGCCGATTTTGATTTTTGAAGCGGCGATCAACACAGATATCAGCCGATTGCGCAGCACCATTAAACCGATCGCGTTACTTGCGGGGCCGGGGGTAGTGCTGTCAGCGGTGATCACGTCGGTGTTGTTGCAAGCCTGGCTGAATTTAGCCTGGATTACCGCTGCTGCCGTGGGGGTCATTCTCACCATTACGGATACGGTTTCGGTGATTGTGACTTTCAGGAGTGTGCGAGTACCCTCGCGGCTGACCACGATTGTAGAAGGGGAGAGCTTGTTTAACGACGGGATTGCCCTGGTGTTGTTGAGCTTGGTGGCGACCATCCATTTGCAGGGATCATTTAGCCTGGGTGAGGGGGTGCAACAAATCGTGATTGCTTTTGTTGGCGGCGGCACGTTAGGGATCGGCCTGGGCTATCTGTGTATCGGTTTGTTTCGCCAGTTGGATGATGCCCTGAGCAATATTTTGCTGACGGTGGCGGTGTCCTTGGGTACTTTTCAGATTGGGCAGGTGTTGGGGGTGTCGAGTGCGATCGCGGTGGTAGTTGCAGGACTGGTGATCGGCAATTTGGGGTTTCGCCGCACTTCGGCCTCGACCCGTGTCACCCTCTTGAATTTCTGGGAATATGCCGGATTTGGAGTCAACACCTTCATCTTTTTGCTGGTCGGGATCGAGGTCGAACCCAGAGTGCTTCTGCAAACCATTCCGGCAGCCCTTTTGGCCGTGTTGGCCTATCAGATTGGCCGGGTGCTGACGATTTACCCGCTCCTGTTTTTGTTGCGGTTTTGCGATCGCCCCCTGCCACTACGCTGGCAGCATGTGTTGATTGCGGGCAACGTCAAAGGCTCCCTATCAATGGCCCTGGCCCTGACTCTGCCGTTTACCCTGCCCGGTCGCCCGGAGGTGATTACCCTGGTTTTTAGCACAGTCTTGGTATCGTTGGTCGCGCAGGGACTGAGCCTGCCATGGTTTGTCAAACGCCTGCGCCTATTCGTGCCCTCCGCCCTGCGGCAGCGCATGGAAGCCCTCCAACTCAACATGATCTCAGCCAAAGCCGCCCAGGCAGAACTCAAGCATTTATTGGAGTTCGGCAGTTTACCGAAGGCGCTGTATGAAGAACTGTTTGCCACCTATCAATCTCGGATTGCGGCTTCTGAACGAGAACTGCGTGAGTTGTATAACCAGCGGCTGGTGGATGGCATCATCCCCCTGAAGGAGCAAAACCACCTGGACAGCACCTGGCGACGGCTTTACCTAGCGGAAAAAGGGGCCATCAATGATGCCATCCGTCAGGGGTTGTTGTCCGATACGGCGGCCCAAGCCTATCTGCAAGGGTTGGATGAAAAGCTGTTGTCCTTAAAAGATGATTAGAGAGAGCATAGACCCATGAAATCGAGCATTTGTCGGACGAGTTCGGGCTTGGTCACGGCTAGAATTGTTGAGCCACTTTCCAACAGGGTGCCGCCGTTGGGGATCACCAGTTCTTCGTGGGGGTGGGCCTGGTAGCCGATGATCAGAGTGCCTGCTGGAAAGCGGGGGTCTTGGGCTATCTCAGCGACGCTGCGGTTGACAATGGTGCAGCCTTGGGGAATCGAGAGTTTGAGCACTTCTACTTGCCCCTGTTCAAAGTGCATCATGGCATCGACTTGGGGATATTCGATCGCATTCACCACCCGGTTAATCGCCAGTTCAGTGGTGCTGATGATGTGGGTAGCACCCGCAAGCTGATAGGGTTCTGCAAAGTCACGATCGCGCATTCGCACCACAATTTGCGGAACCTGATAGTGCTTGGAAAGGGTTACCAAAGCCAGGTTGAGGGCATCTTCTCGTAGCGTCCCAATCACGATCTTGGCTTTGCGAATGCCCGCCTCCAATAGCGTTGTCGTATTCACCGCACTGCCCTCAAACGTCATCACCCCAATTTTTTCGCGGGCATATTGGCAGGCCAACGCATCGGTATCCACAACGGCGATCGTGTGGCCCATGTGCAGCAGGGTTTTCGCTAGCTCCAGACCCATCATGCCAGCCCCCCCGATCAAAACGTACATCGCATTTCCTACCTTAAAATCAACGGTTCAATTCCTTAATAGTATGTCTATGTATAAGGATTAGGGCTGACGCAGTGAAACGCAAAAACAAGGGGCTTAAGCCCCTTGCCTCAACGAAAAGCCGAGAGATTAGCGAGAATTTGCGTCAGTCCTAAGTGGCTTAAACCCAAGCTGGGATAATCGTTCAGTCCATTCACACATTGGCACGATGTCTAAGCTCACCCTCGAACGTCACCAAATTTGGTTTTATCTCGTTGCCCTAGCGGTGGGCGCAGCCTGGGGATGGCATCATGCTGAGGCGGCGGTGCTGGAGCCGTTGATCCCGATCGCGATCGGGCTGTTGCTCTACAGTACCTTTTGCCAAGTTCCCTTCCTGCAACTGCGGCAAGCCTTTCGCGCCAGCCGCTTTTAGTCATGCCTTCCTTAGCTTGATTTTGCTACCGATGGGAAGCGCGTTAATCACAGAACAATGGGCAAAAACCCAGGCCCTGGGCGATCGCTGGCTCAAAGCCACGGCTTGGTTGTCGATTCCCCTGTTGAGCATGGTGCTGTTGCTGATCGCCGCCTCCCAAGTCAAGACACTATCGGGGCGATCGCTGGCGGCGATCGCCCCCATTATTGGGCTGCTCGTCGCTTTTCTGGTGATTAATGGCTACCTAGCGCACTGGATCGGGCGATGCTTTCAACTAGACGTTGCGGCAAATCGAACACTCGCCTTTAGCTTAGGCACTCGTAATTCCTTTGTGGTGTTGCCTTTTGCCCTGGCACTGCCAGCATCCTGGTCAATCGTGGTGACGATTGTTGTCTTGCAACCGTTGGTGGAATTAACGGGCATGATTGTCTATCTATGGTGGATACCGCAGCGACTGCTCAAACATCCTCACCGCTAAATTGGGCGTCGGTTCTCGCCCCCTGAGTTGACCCAAAATTGGAATGGGTTTTCATACGACTTGGCAAGTTTCACGCAAGAATAAGGGTTTGGGGCGCGCGGCGCGCGCCCCAAACCCTTATTCTTGCGTTGTAAATTTGAGAACTTTGCCAAGTCAGGTTTTCAGGCAGGAAAATTAGGGAAAGCCTTGACCTTATACCAAAGTATAGGCTTTATTCTAGAACCGAGAAGCGACGTGAAACCTTGCAAAGCGCTTCCTAGAAACTAGATTTTGGAGATTGGAATCATGGCTCAACTTACTGTCGAAATTTTAGGCACCGGCTGCAAAAAGTGCCAGCAATTGGAGGCGAACGCTAAAGAGGCGATCGCCCACCTCAACCTAGAGGCAGAAGTCTTGCACATTACCAACCCCATGAAAATTGCCGAGCGCGGCGTGATGAAAACCCCCGCCCTAGTCATCAATGGGCAACTGGTAAGCCAGGGGAAATTGCCCACCCCAGAGCAAATTCAACCGCTCCTTGCTGTCGAGTAATGTATCCGCTTTGGGGCTAAAAAAAGGGCTGGTATGGCTCTTTTTCTGGCTCTTTTTTACCTGGAGAAAAATGATGCAAATAAGTTCATTTTGGCGAGAACAGTGGAAGCCACTCGCCCTAATTGTGGCGGCTTTTGTGCTCTGTTTCTACCTGCCTGTTGAGGCACTACAACAATCAGAACGGCTGCGTAATGCGTTTTGGGAAGCCCTCTATTTAGTGCGGTGGTATGCCCAAGAACACGTTCTGCTGTGCCTAATTCCCGCTTTCTTTATTGCAGGAGCGATCGCGGTTTTCATCAGTCAGGATGCCGTGATGAAATACCTGGGTTCCAAAGCGAATCCGATGCTGGCCTATGGAGTTGCATCCGTATCAGGCACCATTTTGGCAGTCTGCTCTTGCACGGTACTGCCCCTATTTGCCGGAATTTATCGCATGGGTGCAGGCTTAGGGCCTGCGATCGCCTTTCTCTACTCTGGTCCTGCCATCAATGTGCTGGCGATCATCCTCACCGCCCGGATTCTGGGCTTACAGTTGGGTATTGCTAGGGCGATCGGTGCAATCGTCTTCGGTATCGTGATTGGCTTGGCGATGCAGTTTATCTTCCGCAAAGAAGCGCTAGAGCCAGTGAAAGCCAACAACCTGCTGCTTGATGAGGATGAAACCCGTCCCCTTTGGCAAAATGCCCTCTTCTTTGCCGTCTTGGTCGGCATTTTGGTCTTTGCCAACTGGGCCAGACCCGATGTGGCGGCGGGGGCGTGGTATGTCTTCTACACCCTGAAATGGTGGATCACAGGCATCTTGGGTCTGGCACTGGCTGCCATTCTGATCGGCTGGTATCACCTTAATCCAGGCAAAGTAATCTTGATTGTCGGCGTGACAGCCGTGCTTTCCTGGCAATTTCAGCAACAGCCCCTCGTGCCGTTCTCGGCTGCGGTGATTGGGTTATCCTGGCTAACTAGCACCAGCAAAGGAGAAGCCGGAGAATGGTTTGAATCGTCCTGGGACTATGCCAAACAAATTCTCCCTCTCTTGTTGATTGGGGTACTGATGGCGGGTGCTTTACTGGGTCGTCCTGGACAAGAAGCGCTGATTCCCTCTACATGGATTACATGGGCGGTAGGTGGTAATTCGATCTTCGCTAACTTTTTTGCTGCGATCGCCGGAGCCTTCATGTACTTTGCTACCCTAACCGAAGTCCCCATCTTGCAAGGACTTATTGGCAATGGCATGGGGCAAGGTCCCGCTTTGGCTCTATTGCTTGCAGGCCCTGCCTTATCCTTACCTAATATACTGGTGATTCGCAGCATCATTGGCACGAAGAAAACCGTTGTGTTCGTGACCTTGGTGGTCGCAATGGCAACGCTATCCGGAATTATCTACGGAGCAATTTGGGGCTGACTTGTAGCTTGCAATCATGCTGGAGGCCCGCAGCTGGAGATCAAGCACCACCCATTAACCCAGGACACCTAACGGTGAAGTTGTGCGGCGGCAGATAACCTCTAACACTGGCTTTTCTCGTCGGCTCTACACGCCTATGTGCTATGGCTTATCCTCTACTTTCCAGCAATGTTTGAATAATGCGACGGGAGATGCGGAAATTCGTCTGTTGTAATCGCTCGATTGCATCTGTCAGTTCGATCAACCCTTGACTTGCAGCATCATCTCGAATTCCAAGGGTCCCGATAATTGGGATTCCCCGATCGCTAGCCATTCGTCTTCCCAAACGTTCATCGATAATCGGCAAGTCTGCTAGCAAGGTTTGAGCAAGGGTAATCGCAGCTTGTTCTCCTAGATCGAGGACATTTAAGGTTGAATCAACCCCGGAAACAGTCTGGAATTTAAGCCAGGAAGGAGGATGGGTAATCCATCGTTGAAGAACAGATGGTACCGAGGGATCAAGCATTTCCTTCCGAACCACATCGGGAATGATGATTTGCTGAAACAACTGTGGTAGTAGATCAATTGGAACTAGTCAAAAATCCTAGCATCTTTGGACTCCCTTGAGAATGAAATGGCCCTGGGTCATATATGCCTCCGCTTTGGGAAAACTTAATAACAAATTACGGTAGTATTGGTATTTTTTTAGCGCGAGACAATTTCACGGTGCAATCCTTTACCGAGGTCGTTGGTGAGGGTGAAGCGCTACACCGCCGCAATGGACAATGGCTTTCTGCTCAAAATCCTCGCCGTTAGCGGGGCGGATAAGGCGTGACGGACAACACGATGACCATCCTGGGATTAAAGACAACCGGTTATATTAGGAGGCAATTAACTCGAATATCCGACCATGACAGAGCCATAGGTCTGCGTCAACCCGTTATAACTCGCTGATTTTATCCCTAAGTCTATCTATACGAGCACTCGTTTAAGATGCGATTACCCTGCTAATCACTCCAATAGACCAAGAAGAGTATAGACCAAGAAGAGTGATGAGCTAGATCCAAAATTCTTCGTAGATGGCACAGAGAATGGGAGGATGTTATGTGGCACATCAGGCCAATCGCCCCATCCGCCATCATGCCCAGCCACTTTTGCAGAAGTTGACTCAAGTGGCACTTCTCAAGTTTTTTGGCATACTTTTTGGCATACTTTAATGATTTCTATCATGACCATTTCCATACAAGATGTCACCTAAGCACTAAAGTATTTGGCAGCAGGGTGATACGCCACGATCGCCGTGGTCGATTGCTCTGGATACAACTGCTCGCTCTCATCCATAACCAAATCGATCCGCTCCGCATCCAGTAAATCCAGCAGGATGTACTGATCCTGGATATTGGGACAGGCAGGATAACCAAAACTATAGCGGGAACCCTGATAGCGCTGCGCCAGAATATCCCGAACGTTCTCGGGGTCTTTTGCGCCAAAGCCGAGTTCATGGCGAATGCGGGCATGGGTCCACTCTGCCACAGCTTCTGCCATCTGGACAGACAACCCGTAGTAGTAGAGGTAGTCAGTGTACTGGTCAGATTCAAACAGCTTCTTGGCAAAGTTGGTGGCAATGTCGCCTACGGTCACTGCCTGCATGGGGAACACATCGAAGTGTGCAGGTTCCGAATCTTTGGGCATATAGAAGTCAGCAATGCAGAGGCGACGCAGAGACTTTTGCCGGGGGAACTTGAATGTTGCCACTGGTTCCGGTAAAGGCGTACAGCCGTGTGCTCCCACTGTAGGGTCATAGATATGCAGCGAGTTCCCGTCGGCGAGACAGGGAAAATAGCCATAGACCACTTGAGGATGCAGCAGATTTTCGTTGAGAATGCGCTGCTTCCAATGCTCCAGGATGGGGTACACCGTTTCAGCTAGAAAATCGTCGTATTCTTCGCGGGACTTGTCTTTGGGTTTGCGGAACTGCCACTGCCCGGCGATGAGGGCTTGCAGGTCGAGATAATCGAAGACTTCCTCCATGGGGATGTCTTCGGGGTTAAGGATTTTGGTGCCCCAGAAAGGTGGGGTAGGGCGACCGGTGTCGAGGGTGACGGCTTCAGAACGAGTGATGTCTTCGGCTTCTGGAGTGGCTGAGGAGGCAGGTTTTAATGGGATCGGTGCTTGTGCCGTGTCGAGCGGTTGGCTAGCCTCACCCTTACCGTTCGTAGATGGAGTTGTTGAGCCGTTGGGAGAGTCTTCGCCTAAGAAACCTTTCAGGTCGTCCCATTCCTCTGATTTCTTGGCGGGCATGAGTTTGTCCATGAAGTGGAGATCCGAGAAGGCATCTTTGCCATAGACAACCCGTCCTTTGTAAACGTTCTGGCAGTCTTCGTTAACGAATTTGGGGGTGAGGGCGGCACCCCCCAGAATGACAGGTACGGTAATGCCCTCTTCGTTGAAGGTTGCTAGGTTGTCTTTCATGAAGGCAGTAGATTTCACCAAGAGGCCACTCATGGCAATACAGTCAGCATTGTGTTTTCTATAGGCGTCAATGATAGCGTCCACAGGTTGCTTAATACCCAAGTTAACGACTTTGTAGCCGTTGTTCGACAGAATGATGTCTACCAGGTTTTTGCCGATGTCATGGACATCACCTTTTACCGTGGCGATCAGGAAGATGCCCTTCCCGGCATCGCCTTCGGCCTTCTCCATATAGGGTTCCAGATAAGCGACGGCAGATTTCATCGTCTCAGCAGACTGGAGCACGAAGGGAAGCTGCATCTGTCCAGATCCGAATAGTTCACCCACGGTCTTCATGCCATCGAGTAAGTAAATATTGATGATGTCGAGGGGGGGATGCTTTTGCAGAGCTTTTTCTAGTACCTCTTCGAGCCCTTGGCGTTCACCATCGATAATGTGCTGCTTGAGTTGGTCTTCCAGAGGCAAATCTTTTGTGGCAGTGCGCTTGATGGCGTCTTTTTTCACGCCCTCGAACAGGGTGGTGAGTTTGGTCAGGGGATCATAGGTGCAGATGCCGGCATCGTCGTATTCACGGCGATCGTAGATAAGATCTCGGCAGATTTTTTGGTGGTCGGGGTCGATTTTGGCGAGGGGCAGAATCTTGGCGGCACTGACGATCGCCGCATCCATTCCCACCTGTATGGATTCGTGCAGGAACATGGAGTTCAGCACGATGCGCGCCACGGGGTTGAGGCCGAAGGAGACGTTTGACACACCCAGGACGATGTGGACACCGGGCAAATTCTCACGGATCATCTGCATGGCTTTGATAGTTTCCCGTCCATTCACCCGGTCTTCCTCGATTCCGGTGGAAATGGGCAGGGCAAGGGGGTCGTAGAAGATTTCGTGGGGGGGGATGCCGTATTCGAGGCTGTCGCGGTAGGCGCGTTGGGCGATCGCAAATTTCTTCTCTGCGGTTCGAGCCATGCCGTCTTCGTCAATGGTGCCAACAACAATGCCCGCGCCATACTTCTTCGCCAGTTCCAGCACCTTGAAGAAGCGTTCGTCCCCATCTTCATAGTTGGTGGAGTTGAGGATGCACTTGCCCCCAGCCACCTTAAGTCCGGCTTCCATCTTCGTCCACTCAGTGGAGTCGAGCATCAGGGGCAGGGTGATATTGGTAACGAGGCGGGACACCAATTCGTGCATATCTTTCTCGCCATCCCGCCCCACATAGTCTACGTTCACATCGAGAATATGGGCACCCTCCTTCACTTGGGATTTAGCAAGGGCGACAAGGCCATCCCAATCTTCGTCATTTAGCATTTCGCGGCATTTTTTGGAACCGCTGGCGTTCAGACGTTCGCCGATGATCAGAAAGGAGTTGTCCTGGTCGTAGGGCTGGGTGGCGTAGATGGAGGCAGCGGAGGGGATGTAGTTGAGGGGGTTCCGCACACCCTGTAGGGGTGAATGACCATTCGCTCTTACACCATCATCATTGATTACACCATCATCATTGATCAGGGAAGACTGACGGATGGGGCGCTCTTTGGGCGTCAGCTCCTTGGCGATTTCGGCGAGTTGCTGGATGTGGTCGGGGCGGGTGCCGCAACAGCCACCAATGACCTGCACACCCAGGTCTTCAACGAAGTGCATGAGCGCCATGCGCAGTTCCATCGGGGTGAGGCGATAGTGGGCTTGTCCACCGACGTTTTCAGGCAGTCCGGCGTTGGGGATGCAAGAGACGACGAAGGGAGAGTGCTCTGCCAGGTGCTTGATGTGCTCCTTCATCAAGTCGGGGCCTGTGGCGCAGTTGAGACCCAGGATGTCGATGGGGTAGGGTTCCAGAATGGTGAGGGCGGCACTGATTTCGGTGCCCACCAGCAGGGTGCCCTGTTGTTCGACGGTGACAGAGACCATGAGGGGGAGGCGTTGCCCGGTCTGCTCGAAGGCGTCCATGACGCTGTTGAGGGCGGCTTTGATTTGCAGCACGTCCTGGCAGGTTTCGACAATCAACAGGTCGGCACCGCCATCGATCAGTCCCCGTGCTTGCTCCACGTAGGCGTCCTTCATGGTGTCGAAGTCGATGTGCCCCAGGGTGGGTAACTTGGTGCCCGGCCCCATCGATCCAGCAACGAAGCGAGGCTTGTCGGGAGTGGAGTATTCGATGGCGACTTCTTTGGCGAGCTCGGCGGCGCGTTTGTTGAGTGCGTAGGCGCGATCGCCCAAATCGTACTCCGCCAACACAATCGAGGTGCCGCCAAAGGTATCCGTTTCGACCACATCAGCACCCACGTCTAAAAATCCCCGGTGGACTTTCTTCACGGCTTCAGGGTTAGTGATGACTAGATATTCGTTACACCCTTCATACTTCGCGCCCCCAAAGTCTTCGGCGGTGAGGTTTTGGGTCTGTAAAGACGTTCCCATTGCTCCGTCGAACACAATGACGGGGCGATCAGGACTGTAGAGGCGGTTTAGAAATGCGTTCGTCATAGTCACCATTTTGGAAATCACTGCGTGAACAAGACCGAATGAGTTGGACATCCTCTAGGTTATCAGTGTTGCCACCATATCTCTACTCACCGGACACCCACGTAACCTGAAATCCAGGAGGAGATTTCCAACATCCTCACCCAGCAATTCTCATTTTAGGAAGCTTCGCGCCCTACAGGCGCTCACTTGTACAAGTCTAGGGAGCAAAAAGGTCGCCTCAGGCGACCTTTTTGCTCCCTAGATTTCCATAATGAGAATTGCTGATCCTCACCAGGCAGTATTATTCCAAAGGATCAATTGTGCTACCTTAAAAAGGTTGTCTAAATTTCGCACATCTGGTTCTTCGGGTGTCTCTGTATTTAAGGAGATACAAGCCAGATGGAGGATAAACCCGAATAAGGAGAAAAATATGCCTGTTGTTTCATTGGCTCAACTGCTTGAGTCAGGAGTTCACTTTGGACACCAGACGCGCCGCTGGAATCCCAAAATGTCGCAATACATTTACACAGCACGGAATGGCGTTCATATTATCGACCTGGTGCAAACCGCGCAACTCATGGAAGAAGCCTACAGTTTCATGCGCGATGCTACAGAGAAGGGTAGCCGAGTTTTATTTGTTGGAACAAAGCGCCAGGCCGCTGGGATTATCGCTCAGGAAGCAGCTCGCTGCGGTTCCTACTACGTCAATCAACGATGGCTGGGCGGAATGTTAACAAACTGGACGACGATCAAAACCCGGATTGATCGCCTGAAGGAATTGGAGCGTCGCCAGGAAACGGGAGCGCTGGATCTACTTCCAAAGAAAGAGGCAGCTGTTCTTCGGAGAGAACTAGAGAAATTGCAGAAGTACCTGGGTGGCCTTAAGATGATGCGCCAAGTGCCGGATATCGTCGTCATTGTTGATCAGAAGCGGGAGTACAACGCTGTTCAGGAATGCGAAAAATTGGGGATTCCCATTGTTTCGCTACTAGATACAAATTGTGACCCGGATGTTGTTGATATCCCTATCCCTGCAAATGATGATGCGATTCGCTCTATCAAGCTGATTATCGGCAAGCTAGCAGACGCTATTTATGAAGGGCGTCACGGCGAGCTAACTAGCGGCGATGATGATGATGACGTCGATATGTATGATGATTACGACGGTGCTGAGGAAGACTACGACAATGAGGAGGAGTCTGACTCAGAAGGTTCAGAAGAAGATGACAGTGACAGCAACTAATTGCAATTCATTATGAATGGCGGATGTTGGCAGCGTCACGTTAAGTTAGTCATTAAGGCTGATAGTGTTTTAACCATTGCTATTGATTAACTGAGGGACAGGAATTGAATGGTCTCGAACTTTGGGAGGGCGGCGCGGCAGTGCCGTGCTATCCTCTCAAGTTTTATGCCTGGCAATTTAATTTTCATTCCTTTGTTGTGACCACACAGTGACAAAATAGCTCTGACATCATAATTGTGAGTGAACAGACTAGGACGTAAAACATGGCTGAGATTTCTGCAAAACTCGTCAAGGAACTTCGTGAGAAAACTGGCGCTGGCATGATGGATTGCAAAAAAGCGCTCAAAGAAGTTGACGGTGATATCGAAAAAGCGATTGAGTGGCTGCGGCAAAAGGGAATTGCGTCCGCAGAGAAAAAGGCAGGCAAGGTTGCTGCCGAAGGACTGGTTGACAGCTACATCCACACGGGGGGGCGCATCGGCGTTCTCGTCGAGGTGAATTGTCAGACTGACTTTGTAGCGCGAAATGAAGACTTCCAGGCTCTTGTCCGTAATATCGCCATGCAAATCGCGGCATGCCCGAATGTAGAATACGTTAGCGTTGATGATATTCCAAAAGGCATGGCTGAAAAGGAAAAGGCGGTCGAAATGGGGCGAGAGGATCTGGCGAATAAGCCTGAAAACATTCGAGAAAAAATTGTCATGGGCCGGATCGAAAAGCGTCTCAAAGAACTTTCACTGCTTGACCAACCCTACATTCGCGACCAGAGCATTACTGTGGATGAATTGGTGAAGCAATCAGCAGGTCAGCTTGGTGAGAACATCCAAATTCGTCGGTTTGTCCGGTTTGTTTTGGGTGAGGGCATTGAGAAGGAAGAGACTGATTTTGCAGCTGAAGTTGCTGCACAGACAGCAGCCCTGAACAAAAAAGCTGAATCTGACGCTGCTGGTGTGACGGAGGAGGTTGTCGAAGAAGCTGAGAAAGAAGAAACTCCGACTCAGCCATCTGCTGCTGAGACTTCTGAGGCTGAAGCGTCTGAGGCTGGCGCTTCTAATGCTGCTCCTAAGTCGGCGAAGGCCCCTAAAAAGGGTGGTTCTAAAAAGAAGAAAAAGTAACCATCTAGGGCATATCCTGTCTTGGAAGGTCTGTATCCCAATGGACTGCCAGGCGAATGGTGGCTACACTTTGCCAGGTCATAACCTTAATCTTTAAATTGAGGAAGTCCTGTGCTTAGCGGAGGATTTCCCCAATTTAAAAATGTAGCCTGTGGCAGTATAGCTGCCTGGTTATCTGCTGGCTCTAAAGACTTAATTCTAAATATAAGGCACGACTTGGCAAGTTTCACGAAAAGATAAGAGTTTGGGGCGCGCTGAGCGCGCCCCAAACTCTTATCTTTTCGTTGTGAATTTGAGAACGTTGCCCAGTCGTGAGTTTTGATCGAACAGTAGAAGAGTAGTGCATATGTTTTTATCAGAGGTATGAGGTGTCATATAGCGTTCCTAAGTGATTTGTGAAATGGATTGTGAGAGTCGGGGCGGGCTGAGCCCGCCCCGACTCTCACAATCCATTTCGGATTTCTATACCCCTGATGTGCCCCCGATGTGCCCCCGATGTGTTCCTGATATATTTGTTTGTTATGGCGCTGTGCAAGCGCGTTAAGTACAGGTTGTTGTGAAGCGGCGCTCTGCGCCGCTTCACAACAAATCCTGGGTATGCTCAATCAATTTGAACACCGCTATAACTTTCCTAAGCATTTATTCCCTAAGGAACGAGAATTAAATAACTTGAACCCAGTGTTAGTAGGGCGGCGCAGCTGTGCCGCGCCGCTCCACTAACATTAGATTTTATTTAATCTTTGATCCTAAGCATTTATTCGAAAAACCTATCAGGGGAATAGATTCCAAAAACTCTAGTGAGTTTTTGGACAGGCTCTAATGGTCTGAATAATGTTTTGTTATGCTGATGACATCAAGGGATGAGGAATCCACGAAAGGTAAAATCTATGGCACGTGCAATTACTCGCATTGAGCAAGATATTGATGATCTTGAGCAGGAGTTGATTGCGATCGCCCAAGAGTTGGGTGAAACGTATGTTGAATATTTAGCGGTTCTCAGCAATGCGGTTCAGCAACAAATCGTTTTGACTACCTATCGGCTATGTACCCAGGGATACCCCCAACGATTTCTTAAGCTATCTGTGGGCGATCGCCAGCACCTCCAGCAAGCTATCCAGACCCTTGCCAAGACAACCCGGCAGAATTTGCTGAATCCCACTCAATTGGATGCACTCACGGCTCCCTTTTCCAAAGAGGCTGACGGCATTGAAGAGGAAACCGACGACTTTGACAATAATGCCATGCTGCGAAATCTTTCAGCCTTTGTGCGGCGCATGTTGGCTGAAGAGTCTCATAAGGAGGGCAGGGACGATGACGAGGCTCCGTTTCGCCCCTTGTCGAGTGGAGAAGAC
Organism: uncultured bacterium; assembly: GCA_964465285.1. Classification (GTDB taxonomy): domain Bacteria; phylum Cyanobacteriota; class Cyanobacteriia; order CAKZMO01; family CAKZMO01; genus JBCCWF01. Next base: position 20,008 of record CAYXJG010000002.1, on the reverse strand, counting down.
TCTGATGAGGATGGAGGCGGGGAGGGCGATCGCCCTCCAGGTCGGATGGAAGCGCTGATTATTCCTGAAAATGTAGCTCTCGATTTCCTGGCTGATACTCAGTTTGTCTACTCAGACGAGGACGAGGATACCGACGCCGACGCCGACGACGATGATGAAGACGATAATGATTTGGATATTCAGAGTTTTTCAGTGCATGTTTCCTTTACAGATGACAATGTAGATGATGGCGCAGAACCCAGTGACTTAGATGGGGCATCATCTCCAGAATTGACAGCCCTTGATGTTAATTCTGCTGCGCCTGTTCAGGCCGTGTCCGGCATGGCTGCACCGGATGCCCATGATGCAGCGAATGCGGTGGATGATGCAGCGAATGCGGTGGCATCGTCTAACGGTGCTCATCAGCACGTTCCTCCCATGCCTGCCCTGACCCCTGTGCGCCCCACACCTAAAGCACTGGTGCGCCGCTGTGAGCGCTTGGAAAGCCAAATCCAGAAAATTGTAAAACGGGCAACAGATAAGACAAATGAGCTTCTGCAATCCTCTGGCATCCTGCCCAAGAAGCTACCTGATGCCGTCCTGGAAGCTGTTCTTAAATCTGAGCTGTCGTCGAGCGAGGCCGAGGGCTCGCCCAATGTGCTAAGCCTCTTAGTCGAAACGAATGGCAATAGCGACAACCCAAAATTAATGCAGGTGATGGCAGTCCGATTGCGGGTAGAAGAACTAGAATTTAACAATCCCACCCTGATGGCGTGGCGATCGCGCATTCGTGAATTGGCGGCTCAACTGCGGTCATTGGAGAAAAGCTACCGAAAGCTCCAGCGAGAGAAATGTGTCGCGGATGCTGAAGCAACCTGGCGATCTACATGGTATGAGAGTGATGATTGACGTTCATCAGTCGGCGACTTCCCCCTCGTCCCCCCAGTCCTCGGCAGCCGATATCACCCAGGATTTGAAGGGAGTTGATCGGCTGCGTAAGGCGCTGTCGTTTGAGGCTGATGACGGATTTAATGACATGATGGGGCGGGAACAGCGCTTTAGCCAGTTCTTGCACCAACGCCTGGGGCAGCCCCCCTGCCAGCTACCCCAGGCAGAACAGCAGCGGTGGCAGTCCCTAGCAGAGCAGTTTGAGCACTACGATGGCTTGAGCTTTGCCCAGCGGCAACATCTAGTGGCAGAGACCCGGCGAACCCTATACAGCAGCCAGCGAATGCTGGAAGCTGTCGCTCACCCTGGATCGCAAACAACCTCTGTTCCGCACGATGGCAGTGGGTCAAAAATGGGTTCCCAGGGGAATGGGGCGATCGCCCCTTCATCCCACCATCCCAAGGCAAAGGTTCCCAAAACGGTGCCTATCGACGCCCAACAAAAGCACTCCCGCATCACCCTCGACCAGGCGGTGACGTATCTACCGGGAATTGGCCCCAAAAACAGCGAACGGTTAGCCAAACTAGGGCTATTCACCGTGCGGGATGTGCTGTTCTACTATCCCCGCGACCACATCGACTATGCTCGCCAGGTGAAGATCCGGGAGTTGCAGGCCGGGGAAACAGTGACGGTCATTGGTACGGTGCGCCGCTGCACCTGCTTCAGCAGTCCTCGAAACCGCAAGCTCACGATTTTTGAACTCACCCTTAAAGACAGCACTGGCCAGTTGAAGCTAAGCCGCTTCTATCCAGGGCAGCGCTACCAGAGCCGGGGATGGCAGGAACAGCGCCGCCGCATGTATCCTTCTGGAGCCGTCGTCGCGGCATCGGGCCTGGTGAAAAAAAGCAAATACGGTCTGACCCTGGATGATCCCCAAATCGAGGTCATTGACCACGCTGGAAGTTCTATTGATTCTATGAAGGTGGGGCGCGTGGTGCCCGTCTATCCCCTGACGGAAGGGGTAGCGGCTGATGTCGTGCGAAAGGCTGTCGTTGCCGCTTTGCCCGCCGCAACTCAACTAGTGGAGCCCCTGCCAGGGGACGTACTGGAGCACTACGGACTCGTTGGAATTCATGAGGCGATCGCCCATATCCATTTTCCACCTGAGAGCAATGCCCTTGCCCTGGCACGCCGTCGGTTAATTTTTGATGAATTCTTCTTTCTTCAACTGGGACTGCTGAGGCGACGAATGCAGCAGCAACAGCAGCACACCACTGCTGTTCTAGCTCCGACGGGACATCTCATCGACCAGTTCTACAAGCTCCTGCCCTTCGAGCTAACTGGCGCACAGCAGCGGGTCATCAACGACATTCTCACCGACTTGCAAAAAGATGTGCCCATGAATCGTCTGGTGCAGGGAGATGTAGGGTCAGGAAAAACCATCGTGGCGGTGGTGTCCATTCTTGCAGCCATCCAGGCGGGCTATCAGGCCGCATTCATGGCCCCCACCGAGGTGCTGGCAGAACAGCATTACCGCAAACTTGTGGAGTGGTTCAATCTGCTGCATTTGCCGGTGGAGTTGCTAACGGGGTCAACGAAAACTGCCAAGCGGCGGCAGATTCATGGAGAACTGGAAACTGGAGAACTGCCTCTGTTAGTCGGTACCCACGCCCTGATTGAAGACCCCGTTCAGTTTCAGCGGTTGGGCCTGGTGGTGATTGACGAGCAGCATCGGTTTGGGGTCAACCAGCGGGCACGGCTCCAGCAGAAAGGCGACAACCCCCATGTGCTGACGATGACAGCCACCCCTATTCCCCGCACCCTAGCGCTCACGCTGCATGGCGATTTGGACGTGAGCCAGGTTGATGAGCTGCCCCCCGGACGAAAACCCATTCAAACCACCGTGCTGACAGGGCGCGATCGCACCCACGCCTATGACTTGATACGTCGAGAAGTCGCCCAAGCGCGTCAGGTATACATCGTGCTACCTCTGGTGGATGAGTCTGAAAAGCTTGACTTGAAATCTGCCATTGAGGAATACCGTCACCTCCAGGAAACTGTGTTCCCAGAGTTTAAACTGGGGTTACTCCATGGGCGCATGACCTCGGTGGAAAAAGACGCCGCCATTGAGCAGTTTCGCGGGAACCAGACCCAGGTTCTGGTATCCACTACCGTGGTTGAAGTGGGTGTAGATGTTCCTAACGCCACGGTGATGCTCATTGAACATGCAGAACGGTTTGGTCTGTCGCAACTGCACCAGCTCCGGGGGCGCGTAGGCCGGGGAGGAGAACAGTCCTACTGCCTGCTGATGAACAGTTCCAAAGCAGATGCTGCCAAGCAGCGTCTCAAGGTGCTCGAACAGTCCCAGGACGGCTTCTTTATCTCAGAGATGGATTTACGCTTTCGAGGACCAGGAGAGGTGTTGGGCAAGCGCCAGTCTGGGTTGCCGGATTTTGCTTTGGCAAGCCTGGTAGATGACCAAGAGGTGCTAACTCTTGCCCGCGAAGCTGCGGAGCACATTATGGTGACTGATCCAGACTTGAAACAATGGCCTTCCCTTAAAGGAGAACTGGAGTATCGATACACCAAGCTCATGGGCGGCGCAATTTTTACCTGAGGAAACTCCGATTCAATGGACATCAGCATGGTGCAACTTAAGCGTTGGCAATGGATTGCGTTGGTGATTCCGATCGCCCTGGTAGTGGGATTCATCCTGGCAGCGGCGGGCTTTCAAATTCATGCCTGGAGAATGAACTGGATTTGGGCAGTGTTTATCCTGCTGTTTGTGGGGTGGCGGTGGCTGCTGGTGCAGTGGACTAGCTCAGCAGTCCAGGACGTGCAGGCCATGCTCGCGGAAGCAAACAACGACATCACTGCCGCCATGCCCGACAGGAACATCTCCGATCACAGCGGTGCTCTGATCAGGCAAGCCGAGGAGTCGCTTCAGCGGATTCTAGACGAGTCTAAAGACGATCCTCCAGCCTGGGAGGACTGGGCAACGTTTTGGGAGCGGTGTCGCTCATTAGTTGTTGAAGTGGCGCACCTCTACCATCCAGAGGTGAAATATCCTTTGTTGAACATTTATGTGCCCCAGGCCTATGGCCTGATTCGGGGCACGGTTGATGATGTGGATCGGTGGATGCAGCAGCTATCTCCCGTACTCAGCCAGGTGACAGTGGGGCAAGCCTATCAGGGCTATGAGATATACCAAAATTTAGAACCATCAGCACGGAAGATCTGGAAGATCTGGAACTGGGCACAGTGGATATTGAACCCAGCAGCAGCAGTGGCAAAAACGGCGAGCAAATCCACAAGCGATCGCGCCACCCAGGAACTGATCATCAACCTGAGCCAGATGTTGCGGGTTGCAGCCTTGCAAAACCTCTGCCGGCAGGCGATCGCCCTGTATGGGGGCACCCTCCCCTCCTCCAACCTGCTGGGAGATGACACCACCGAGGACTCCTCTGCCCTGCCAAAGGCAAAGACTCAAACGATTCAGGACATTCTTGAAAAAGCTGAACCAACAAAACAGGTCGAGCAGAAACCCGTCAGTATTTTGCTAGTAGGACGCACAGGAGCGGGGAAGAGCAGTCTGATTAACACCCTGTTCGAGTCTGACCCAGCGGAGGTAGACGTGCTGCCCAGCACCGACCAAATTCAGAGTTACCAGTGGCATACGTCGGTAGGTGTAAACCTGGAACTGCTGGATACACCGGGATACGAGCAGATTGAGCGCGCCGACTTTCGTGACCTGGTGCTCGATTACGCTCGCAAGGCTGACCTATTGCTACTCGTCACGCCTGCCCTCGACCCTGCTCTGCAAATGGATGCGGATTTCCTCAAAGATTTCACCATTGAAGTTGAAGATTTGCCTAAAGTCATCATTGTGACCCAGGTAGATCGCCTCCGCCCCATTCGCGAGTGGACTCCCCCCTATGACTGGCAGCAGGGCGATAGGCCCAAAGAACGAGCGATTCGAGATGCGACCCAGTATCGCTTTGAACAGTTAGGCGATTACTGCGATCGCATCATCCCCCTAGTGACTGCCGACGCTGCCTCCGGGCGATCGCCCTGGAACGCCGACGCGCTCTCCATGAGCTTGTTGGAGTTGATTGATCCCGCCAAAGAACTGCGCCTCGCCCGGTTCTTGCGCGATCGCCAAACCCGCGCCGCTGCCGCTGCCCGCATTATTGACCGCTATACCCTACAGATGTCTACCACTCAGGGACTGACGGCTCTCCTAAAAAGCCCTGTTCTTAAGTTTCTCTCTACACTGACGACAGGTTCTCCTACCCTAGCCTACCTCCTTGCTGAGCAGATTCCCGTTGAGCAATTGCCCGTAGTCATTGGTAAACTACAGATGGCCTACGATCTTTTCTCGCTCCTTAGCCGCGACTCTGATAGTCGCTCGTTTGACCTCCTTGCCCTCTGGCCTCTGCTTCTTGATAACCCATCCACCCCCAACCATACCGCCTGGGCCTTCGGCAATGCCCTTGTTGAATATTGGACTCAAGGACTGACCGTTAAACAGCTCAAGACGCGATTTAATCAGTATTTAGAAAACCGGAAAGAAGGAGAAGGCATGAAGGATGAAGGGTGAAGAAAAGAGAATTAAACGGTGAAGGCAGCAGGGTAAATAACGCTCTCTCCTGGCTAAGACTTGACATACGATGCACAGGCTTCCCGAACAGCAACGCTTCGCATTTCTTCTGCCGAAGACGCTATACTCCTGACGCCTGACGCCGTTGGTGATGCTTCGTGAATACACCTCTCTCCGTCTTCGCTCCCTTACCCCCACGCTTACCCATGACCGACCTCCGCCAATATGCCCCTGCAACTCAGCGCAATAAACAGCCTATCCTCCAGGTATTGCAGCAACACCTCCCCGATGCAGGAACGGTGCTTGAGATTGCAAGCGGGACTGGAGAACACGCGGTCTTCTTTGCCAAGCATGTTGCGCCCCGCTGCTGGATTCCCTCAGACCCGAATCCCATGGCGCGGGCGAGTATTGATGCATGGCGAGAAGCTGAGCAGGTGAATAATTTGTGCCGGGCGATCGCCCTTGATGTGTGTTCTCCGGCCTGGCCTGTAGAATACTCTCCGGCCTCAGATTCAGATAAGGCACCAGAATCCTCAAAGTACTTTGACCTCGTGGCCCACCCCATCACGGCCATTGTTAACATCAACATGATTCATATCTCGCCGTGGACAGCTTGCCGTGGATTGATGGCAGGGGCAAAGCGAGTTCTTCCCGCAGGTGGAGTTCTCTATCTGTATGGCCCGTTTAAGCAGGATGGCTTTCATATAGCAAGCAGCAATGCAGCGTTTGACCAAAGCTTGCGATCGCAAAACCCTGAGTGGGGCATTCGTGATTTAGCAGACGTGGTGGCTGAGGCGCGCTCGAATGGTTTAAGCCACCGTTCTACAATCCCTATGCCTGCCAATAACTTGTCGGTTGTCTTTGAGCGGCCATGAGCAGGGGCAGGTAATCGCCTGTGGCTAGCGCTACGTATACCGCCGAAGCCAAAATCGAACCAAAAAATCGAACCAAAAGGTTTAACTTTTATAGCGTTGTGCAAGCGCATTAAGTACAGTGTGTTGAGTGGCGGCGCTCTGCGCCGCCACTCAACATATGTGGGTGTGCTGAACCAATTGCACACCGCCCCGTGTGATCCCTAATCCTTGAGTGATGCCTTGCCTTAGCGGGTGCGCCACTCTGCCGCCCACCCTCCAAAACCTGGCTTTTCGGAAGAATGTCCCCTAGCTTAACAACTCTCAAAATTCAGAAGAATTGTACTCTGAGGGATCTGCGGCTAAATCGAAGATACTGGAGAAAAGGGGCAGCGGTCTAAGCCCACTGTCCCTTTCCTCCAATATAGCAATACGCACTGAGGTTAAGACATTGTAGGAGAGTGTATCCCCTGCTGCGCGGGGGATACACCCTTGAACCTAAGCCCGTAGGGCTATATCTTTATTTTCTTGCAATTTTCTTGCAGGTCGCTAAACTTATCCTTACTTCATTCCTCTAACAATGAGGGGTGACACCCCCCATCTGTCCCACGACACAGAAGGGTACTCTGTTGGCAACACCCATTTGCATATCACGGACAGCCCCATGCTCCATCGGGCTGTTTTTTATTCTTTTTGGGCTTATTATAAAGCACGAATGCTTTTATGCGCTAGGTGGGTAAATTTCTCCGCTGCAGCAAGAGTGCATACCGTCCGGAAAAGCAACGTTCCGGATCTCTCCACGTTTCGCTATTCCTTTCGCCATTCTGCAATATTCCAGGTGTTTTGATCCCAGGGTGTGAGATTGATACCCTGGAGGCGATCGCCCACGCCGATGGCCTCCGCTCGATGCACCACCGGAATAATGACCGCGTCCTCCACTAACAGGTCATTCATCTGAATAAAGAGATCCTGGCGGCGGTTGGGGTCAAGCTCTGTCGTGGACTGTTGCCAGAGGGCATCATAGTTAGGATTGCAGTAGCGGGCAGCGTTATAGCCGACCCAGTTGTTCTCCGGTTGAGGAATCTCGGTACAGGTAAACGTCTTCATGTAATCTCCAGGGTCAGGGCTGGTATTCCCTGTGGTGTACATTTGCAAGTCTGCCTGGAATTTCTCCGTGGTGTCGTTATTAGCAGGGTCTCCTGAGAAGTAGATGCTGGCGTCGATGCTCTTCAGCTCCACCGCTACCCCAATCGATTCCAGGGCTTGCTTCACAATCTCCTGAGTCTTCTGACGCACAGAGTTCACCGAGGTCTGGAACACCATCTCCATTTCGACCCCATCCTGATCTCGAATGCCATTGCCGTTGCTGTCTACCCAGCCTGCTTCATCCAGTAGTGCTGCGGCTTGTTCCGTGGCAAAGGTATAGGTTGTGGTTGGAGATACAAACGGCTGGGGCGCAACGATGACGTTTGCGGTGGGTTGACCCGTGGGGCCATAGAGCTGTTCGGCAATGGTGTCGCGGTCAATGGCGAGACTGATGGCTTCTCTCACCTGGGGGTCCGTTAAAAAAGGGTGGGGAAAGTCGAGGTGCGATCGCACGCCGTCGGCGGTGGCTTGATTTGGATCAGTCTGGTTCAGCAAAATTCTCTCCATGAGGGAACCATAGCCGGATACCACCTGTCCTGTCCCCGTGAACTGCTCCAGCACATTCGCCTCTACCTGGAGGTTAAAGGCAAAATCGGCATCTCCCGTCTGCATCACCGCCCGTGCTGCCGATGCCGCATCGCCGCCCCCTTTTAGCTCAACGCGCTCAAACGCCAGAGATGCAGCGTCCCGATAGTGGGGATTGGGTTCAAACACGATCACATCACCGGGGCGAAACTCCGTCGCCCGATAGGGACCTGTGCCCACGGGCATCAGGTTGGCAGGAGCCTCGCGCACATTGGCCCCGTTATAGTCTGCATAGACGTGCTGGGGCAGAATCATGCCGCTTGCTCCCATAAATACCAGAAACCAGGCAGGGTTTGGCTCCTTGAAGGTGACTTCAACGGTGTAGTCATCCAGAGCCGTGACCGATTCCACCACTTCGTAGCCGCTAGAGGACGTTGCCCCTACCTCTGGATTGGTCAGGAACTCGTAGGTGAAGACCACATCCGCTGCGGTAAAGGGGGTGCCGTCTGACCAGAGAACATCGTCCCGCAGGGTCCACACCACTGTTCTGCCGTCTTCTGATAAGCCTCCATTGTCCAGGGTGGGTTCTTCTGCCGCGAGAAATAGAACGATGTTGCCTTCATTGTCAAAGCTGGCAAGGGGTTCAAGGGTAATGCGGCTGGCCTCGGCGTCCTTGATGCCTGTGGAAAGATGGGGATTCAGAATCGTAGGAGCCTGCCAGTAGAGCAACCTTAAGGTGCTGGTGTCCGTATCGGGACGGGCGGGTTCACTGGTGGGTTCGGAGGTATCCGGTGTGGGGATGCAGGCGACGCCCCCGATCAGGCTTATGGAAAAGGCAATGCCGAGCAGCTTAGCAATCCGGTCTGTTCTCATGTCGATCTCAGTTCTTTCGCAGTTATAGCGCTGTGCAAGCGCATTAAGTACAGTGTGTTGAGTGGCGGCGCAGTGCGCCGCCACTCAACACATTTGGGTGTGCTGAACCAATTGCACACCGCTATATCTCATCAGTTTGCCGCATTGTTGAAGATTTTGAGTCAAAAAACTGTAGCCAGCGGTGCCAAATTCTATCGCCCTACGGACTTAGGTTCAAAAGTATATCCCCCGCTGCGCGGGGGATATACTCTCCTCCAATGTCCTAACCTAAGTGCGTATTGTTTACGACTTGGCAAAGTTCTCAGATTCACAGGGTTTGGCGCGCGCGGAGCGCGCCCCAAGCCCCCATTTTGCGCGAAACTTGCCAAGTTGTGTATTGCTATAAAAATTTGTGTCATAAAAGGGCGATCGCCCCCTCATCCGCACACACCTGGTATTGCTGCCCTATGATGATTGCACAGGCTGGAGGGACGTGAGCTTTGGGTCGATGATTTTCTGCCCCTGCCCAGCAAACTTCACCGCCAGGCACATCTTTGCCCCCGCCCCAAACACATGGGTAATCTCGCCGGGGCCAAATTGGGGGTGAATGACGCGATCGCCCACCGCAAAGGTCTGCCCGTCTGCCACGGCCTTGGGAGACTGCTTGAGGGAACCGCCCCGCTCCCGCTTCACATCTCGAATCTGCTTGGCGTAGCGTTTTGGCACAGCAGACGCCAGGTTGCTTAGCAGCAGTTCCGCTGGTAGTTCGCCCAGGAATAGGGAAGGACTGGCGGGCTCGCGGGAACCGTAGAGGCGGCGTGCGCGGGCATGGGTCAGGTAGAGCCGTTCCTGAGCGCGGGTGATGCCCACATAGCAGAGGCGGCGTTCTTCTTCCAGGGATGCTGGATCATCCAGAGATCGATAGTTGGGAAACAGCCCCTGCTCTAGTCCAATGAGAAACACCACCGGAAATTCCAATCCCTTCGAGGAATGGAGGGTCATCAGGGATACTTCGTCCTTGTCGTCATTCAGTCCATCCAGGTCAGAGGCGAGGGAGGCGTTCGCCAGGAACATCATCAGGTTTGACTCCTCATTTTCCTCTTCAAACTGAAGAACCGCGTTGTAGAGTTCCTGCACGTTGCCGAGGCGATCGTCTGCTTCTTCGGTGCTCTGAGCTTTCAAGGCGTTTACATAACCGGAATCATCCAGAATACCCTGGACGATTTCCGACGCGGAGAGGTCGTCTGCCTGTTCCTGCCACTTGTGGATGATGCGAGAGAATTCCAACACCGACTGTGCCGATCGTCCCGCCAGGGTCTTGACGGAGGTTTCGTCCTGGAGGATTTCCCAGAGGGGGACGCCCAACTGTTGTGCCGCCATGTCCAGTCGATCCAGCGTCGTCTTGCCGACGCCGCGCCGGGGGGTGTTGATGATGCGCTTGAGGCTCACCGTGTCAGAGGGATTGGCGATCGCCCTCAGGTACGCCAGCACATCCTTAATTTCCTTCCGGTCGTAGAACCGCAATCCTCCCACCACGGTGTAAGGCACGCTGAACCGCGCCAACACCTCCTCCATTGCCCGCGATTGAGCATTGGTGCGGTAGAGAATGGCACAGTCGCCCCAGCTCAGGTCAGGATTTTCCGCCACCAGGGAACGAATGGTGCCCACCACAAATTGCGCCTCCGCTACCTCATCATCGGCTCGATAGCAGTACACCGTTTCCCCCGCTCCACGGGTCGGTCGCAGTATCTTATCGATGCGCTCGGTGTTGTTTTCGATGAGCTCGTTAGCGATTTGCAGAATGTTCTCGGTAGATCGGTAATTCTCTTCCAGCTTCACCATTGTGCGGGTGTCGTCGTCGGGCAATCCGTCCCCAAAATCCTCCTGGAAGTTCATCAAAATCGTGAAATCCGCAGCTCTAAAGGAGTAAATCGACTGATCCGCATCTCCAACAACAAAGACAGAGCGGTGTGTCCAGTTCTTATAGTCAGCAATCGACTCCCCATTCGTTGCTAGCAAGCGAATCAGGTCGTACTGGGTGCGGTTGGTGTCCTGGTACTCGTCTACGAGAACGTGGCGGAACCGCTTGTGCCAGTAGCCCAGGATTTGCTCATTCTGGAGGAACAACTGCACAGGAACCCGAATCAGGTCATCGAAATCCAGGGCATTGTTTGCTGCCAAGGCTTTCTGATATTCGCTGTAAACATTGGCGATGGTGCGTCCCCGGAAGTTGGGCTGCTCCCGTTCAAACTCCTCTGGGGACAAGCCCTGGTTCTTGGCGTTGCTGATGGCGTAGCGCACCGACCGAGGCTCAAATTTCTTGTCATCCAGGTTCAACTGCTGGGTGACGATGGTTTTCACCAGGGTTTGAGCATCGGACTCATCAAAAATTGAGAAACTCTTCGTCCATTTCGACCCTTGACTGTCCTGATATTTCTCGATGTCGAAGCGGAGGATGCGGGCGCAAAGAGCGTGGAAGGTACCGATCCATAGGTATTTGGTAATTTGCTTGTAGACCTGCGAGCGCAACCGCATCTGGTCGGACTCGCTCAGCGCCTCCAGCGGCTTACCGTGGCGGGACAGGGCTTCGTACTCGGCAAACAGCTTCTCAATGCGCTCCTTCATCTCGCGGGCGGCCTTATTTGTAAAGGTCACTGCCAGAATGTTTTCCGGGTCAACCCGGTGATTAAGGATGAGATTCGCAATGCGGAAGGTGAGGGCACGGGTCTTGCCCGATCCGGCTCCGGCAACCACCAGCAGCGGGCCGCAGTAGTGCTCAACGGCTTTACGCTGGGAGGGATTCAACTGGCTGAGGAAGTCGATGGCTTGAGTCATGGATACGGAACGCAGATTCACGGCGATGCGGCCAGCAGAGGAGCGATGACAAAAGAGCCGCTCACCCCAGAAAAGCTATAGAGTAGCGATTTATCGGGGCGATCGCAATCTTAGAATCACAATCCTTCAACCAGCCTATCGCAAATCATGGGAATAGTCTGATGAGGTGAAGCGATCGCCCAATGCTGCTCCCCCACTGCACATTCAGGAACTTTGGCGGCGGGAAACGGCCTGATACGCAAGCAGGGCGATGATGATAGCGCTGAAGGAGAACAGAGTAGTGAGCGTCCCCAGGGCATAGAGAGCGGGAGATGTTACGTTGGTGGTCATGCCAAAAATCTCTAGGGGCAGGGTATTGTATTGTCCAGACACCAGAGATGTGCGGGTGAACTCATCGTAAGACAGGGTGAAGCCTAAAATCAGCACCCCAATGAGACTAGGCGCAATCAGCGGTAGCACAATTTCTTTGAAGGTCATCACCTGACTGGCTCCCAAATCGCTGGCGGCTTCTTCGTAAGAAGGATTAAAGCGATTGAATACTCCCACCATGATGAGAAAGGCAAAGGGAACCGTCCAGGTTAGGTGTGCCCCCAGCCCGGAGCTAAACCAGTTGGTCTGCCATCCCAATACCTGAAAGGTGATGCCAATGCCCAGGGATACTAGCACGCTTGGCACGATGAGGCTGGCGATGGTCAGATAGAAAATGAGAGCTGACCCCCGGAACTGCTGGCGGAAGGCAAGGGCGGCAGGGACGCTAACGGCAATAGCGATCGCCGCCACCGCAAATCCCAGCGCCAGCGATCGGAGAAACGGCTCCACAAAATTGCCCACCCGCTGCTCCTGAAAGACCTGCCCCAGCCAGTAGAACCCGAAGCTCCGAATGGGAAACGTCAGCGTCCCATCCGGTCCCTGGAGGGACAGGATGAAAATGGTGATCATCGGGCCGTATAGAAACAGCACAAACAGCCCAAAGAAAAGTGCTAGTAAATAGAATGCTGGCGATCGCCTACCCATCGTTACTCTCTCTTCGTCACAACTTCAAAATCTGTTCTTAGTCTTGCAGGTGTCAAGACTACACGACTTGGCAAAGTTCTCAAATTCACAACGCAAGGATAAGGGTTTGAGGCGCGCTCCGCGCGCCTCAAACCCTTATCCTTGCGTGAAACTTGCCAAGTCGTAAAGATTAAGCCTTGGCTCCTTCAACGCTGAGATACAAGCTAAAGCTCCTTCCGAATATCCACCACCCGTAAAATTCCCGTCACCATCACCAACGTCACCATGAGCAGCAGAACGGCATTCGCCGCTGCCAGAGGATACTGCAAGCTGCCGATCTGGGTGCTAATCAGCTTTCCTACCGACGCCGACTGTCCACCCCCCATCAGGCGCACCGTCAGGAACTCACCCATTACCAGGGTCACGACGAAAATGGAGCCGATGGCAATGCCGGGTGCCGCCAGGGGCAAAATGACTTCCCGCAAAATCTGAAATCCCGACGCCCCCATGTCTCGCGCCGCCGTCATCAAATCCTGGTCAATGCGCATGAGGCTGTTGAAAATGGGCGCAATCATAAAAAAGGTGTAAAGGTGAACCAGTCCCAAGACGATGGCGAAATCAGAATAGAGCAGGAAATCCAGCGGCTCTTGAATGAATCCCACGCCCTGGAGAACCTGATTCACCAATCCTTCACGCCCCAGCAGCGGCACCCAGGAGATATTCCGGATGATGTTTGACGTCCAGAAGGGAACAGTGCACACGAGGAATAAGATGACTTTCCAGCGCAAGCTTTCGACATAAAATGCCAGAAAATAGGCCACCGGGAACGACAGCATGAGGGCAAAGAACCATACCAGCACCACATACTTAAAGGTGTTGAGATAGGTTCGCCATGCTACACCCGATGAGAAGATGATCCCGTAGTTGTCCCAAGTAAAATCTGGCACCATTGCATAGCCGTTGAACTGCCAGAAGCTCACGACGGTAATCATGACAATGGGGAAGATTAGAAAAAGCAGAAAAACCAGGGTTTGTGGCGTCACCAGAAAGTAGGGTTTCATCGTTTTCCAGACAGACATAAAGGTGAGAGCCATTATAGGTTTTGAGGCAGACTGAGCAGTTCCTTTTAGTGAAGCGGCTTAGGAACGAAGATTAAATAAAATCCCTTTTTATTAGGGCGGCGCGGCGATGCCGCGCCGCCCTAATAAAAATTGGGTTCACGTTATTTAATTCTCGGTCCTGAGTGAAGCGGCTTAATAGAGTATCTTAGTGGAGCGGTGCTCCACTCCACTAAAATTTGGTTCACATTATTGAAGTCTCGTTCCTAAGAGGCAATGAACTCATTCCACTTTTGGACGAGGTAAGTGTTCTCCTCCATCGTGGAGTTCCACACCACAATGTTGCCGAAGCGTTCCTCAAAGGACCCCCCATCCCTTACGGTGCCCGCCTTCTCAAGGGTACTGCCGAACGGATCGACCATATCTTCAGTCGCTTCCTTCCCTTCATACCAGAAATCCCATTCTGCCTGGGACATATATTTCTTGGCATTTTCGGGAGCCGCACTGTAGTAACCTTGACGACCCAGGAATGCGCCAACCCAGCCTTCCAGCATCCAGTTGATGTATTCGTAGGCCGCATCACGGGCGACACCATCCAGATTCTTCGATAGGCCAATACCGCCGCCCCAGCCGCGATAACCTTCCTTCAATGGTGCATACACGCACTGCATTCCCTTAGATTTCACGGCAGTCACCGCAGGAGACCACATGGACTGGAGCACCACCTCGCCAGATGCCATCAGGTTGACCGACTCGTCAAAGGTCTTCCAGAAGGCGCGGAACTGCCCTGCCCGCTTTTGTTCCTTCAAAATGTCAGTTAACTGATCAATCTCAGCCCGAGTCATGTTGCCTTTGTCGCCGAAGGTCATCAAGCCGAGGGCTTCAGCCACCATCGCCGCATCCATCATGCCAATTTGGGGGATGTCCAGAATGGAGGTTTTGCCGCGAAACTCTTCATTGAATAGTTCCCCCCAGCTTTCGATGGGGCGACCGACGAGATCAGGGCGAACGCCCAGGGTATCGGCGTTGTACTGGAAGGGAATCAGGGTGGCGAAATCGGTCGGCGTCTCCGAGAACTCCGTAGAATCTGGCCCCGTCAGGTACATAACTCTGTAGGGAGCGGTTCCCTGGGAGGTTTCGACGGGCATTCCGTTATATTTGCCAGTGGTGAAGAAGGACACAATCTTGTCCCAGTCTTTCACTCTGCTAATGTCGATAGGCTGGAGGTTGCCAGAGGGAACCACCAGCGGCAGGCTGAAGTATTCCCCATCAAAAATGTCGTATTGCCCAGGCTGGGTAATGGCAATCTGGTTGTTTTCTTCGGTGCTAAGTGCCCGCATCTCAATGGAAAAGCCCAGTTCTTCCTGTGCCTTGTCCCGAATTTCGTTGATTTGAGACACTCCAGTTCCGATAAGCCGCAGGGTTACATCCTTCGCGGAGTTGGTTGTTACTTCCGGTCCCTGGGCAGGATTATTGGGAGTGCCTTCGGGAGCAGAGGCACAGCGCGTGGTTGCAAGAAATGCCCCTGCTGCCAGTCCGGTGCGAATTACATTACGACGAGAAATTTTGGTCATAGCTTTTCCTATACGTGTATGAACGTTCTGTGTGTGAGCGTTTGTGTGAGCGTTTATGTGAGCGTAGCCAACGAATCTATATCAATCAATATCAATCAATACGATATTCACGGCAATTTCTGTCAACTATTTGGCGAATCATTAGATTTTGGATGGTGTGCATATCGGAAATGATGTCTCCCTGGTGGCATGCGCACTTAGAAGATTGGCGCATAAACACTGTGGAAGTAGACACAGTGGGCCTTCCCTCAGTGAGCGAGGAAAACGCAATCCTTGGGGTGCCACTCGACTCGAACAACTTGTCCCTCGTCAAAGGTCTGCTCCATCCAATCAGAGGTGCGAGCTTTGTAGAGAATCTCAGTTCCGGTTTTTTCCAGAGCCAGGGACACGCGGGTGATGTATCCTGTAAACTCGACGGCGGTGATGCGAGCGGTGACGTGGTTCAGGGGGAATGCGAATATGGAACCTTGGGGAGCCTGGAGAGAGTTGAGGAAGAGGCGATCGCTCCTCACACTGCACGCAGCACGCACCCCAGGCTGCACCGCTTCCCCTCGACAGTGAAATGTCCCCAGGGGATCGACGTCCATCTCAATGAGGCAATCATCACCATCCTGGGCGGCACTCATTACCGTGCCCTCAAAAATGTTATTGTCTCCGGTGAACTGGGCGACGAATTTAGATATGGGCTTAGCAAAAATCTCCGGTGGAGTTCCCACCTGGTCAATGCGCCCGTGATCCATCACAACAATCTGGTCAGCGAGGGCATAGGCTTCATCCTGATTATGGGTGACCTGGATAAACGTCATACCAAACTGCTTCTGGAGCTTGCGGAGTTCGCTGCGGGTCTTAACGCGCAGGGACTCATCCAGGGCGCTGAGGGGTTCATCCAGCAGCAGCACCTGGGGGCGCGTGACCAGTGCCCGAGCCAATGCGACCCGCTGCTGCTGCCCCCCGCTGAGCATGTGGGGTTTACGGTTTGCGAAGGTGCCCAATCCTACGGTGTCGAGTATTTCTTCTACGCGAGTGCGGCACTCGGGTTCCTTCACCTTTGCCATGCGGAGGCCAAATTCAACGTTTTGCCACACGGTTTTGTGGGGGAAGAGGGCGTAGTTCTGAAACATCATCGCGGTGTTGCGCTTGGCAGGGGGCAGCATATTAATCCGCAAATCCCCGATGAAAATATCCCCTGTGGTGATTTCCTCATGGCCTGCAATCATCCGCATGGTGGTGGTTTTGCCGCAGCCGCTCGGCCCCAGCAAACAGCAGTAGGTTCCTGCGGGGATAGCCAGGGTAACGTTTTCAACAGCGACAACAGGCCCATATTTTTTAGTGACAGACTGAAGAATTACACCTTTGGCATTGGGTGCCACAGGCATTTCAGTCGCGTCTACTTCTGGAAGGATTGGTATATCGCGCATTGCTTTGGTGGTTTGCACCTCTGGATACGATAAGTTGAGTTTATTGAAAGAGGTTTACCTTCAGCAAACTGTATCCCATTACACATTTCGTTCTGGGAACCCCATTGCACACATGAGTACCTCGGCACAATTAAACCCCAACTTAAAGATCCTGCAAAGACCCTGAGCTGCCCGCGCAGCAGGCAGCGCAAGATTTGTGGGCTTGATAGTTAATTACGGTCGGTTCGCTGATTTTGAGAGGGGAACAGGAACTTAGGGACTTGCAAGAAAATGAAGTACCCGGAAAAGAGCAGCGGGCTGCGCCCGCTGCTCTTTTCTTCCGGTATCTTCTTTAGCCGCAGATCCCTTACTGGTTACGACTTGGCAAAGTTCTCAAATTCACAACGCAAAAATAGGGATTTGGCGCGCGCTGAGCGCGCGCCAAATCCCTATTTTTGCGTGAAACTTGCCAAGCCGTGTTAACGTACTGTCCTATCAGGATTTGAGCGATTGAGTCCACGTTGAGCGGACTTGACAGCTAGCCCGCAGTTTACACCAATTCTTGAAAGTAGAACTACAGATAGCTAACCTGTAACCTATGCCAACTATGAGTTTGTCAACCCAAAATCGAAAATCCAAAATCAAAAATTGGTATTACTCGCGGGGTGGATGTGAAGCGAAGTCCTGAGTGCTTGTCGAACTCACGTTAACTACCGTTAAATACCGCTGCAAGAAAGGTAACCCACCGATGGCCGGAATCAGATATCGAGACGTACAGAGCAGCCCCAGTGCCGCTGCTGTGGGTGTATCGAAAAAAGGCTGGTAAAACACAATTAACGCAGCATCACGGGTGCCCACTCCAGCAAAGGTAAGCGGCAAGAGTCCTGCCAAAATTGCCAGAGGAGATAGCGCCAAATTTGCTAAAAATGGTGCCCAGGCGTTTAGTGCCAGGATGAAGAACCAAATTTGTAGCAGGTGCAAAAACCAGATGACGATGGAGGTGCCTGCAATTTTCATGAGCTGATCGCGATCGCGCCAAAAGTAAACGTGCATCTCCTGCCAAGATTGGTGCAGAGTTGTAAGGTTGGGGCGGAGTTTTTTGGGGGCGATCGCCTCTGCCACACTGAAGAAGCCTTTGGCGAACCGGGGCGATACCAACAACAGCGACCCCAACACGAGCCCCGCAAAAATGCAGACCGTCATTACCCAAAACAACCCGTCTTTCGGCCTATAGAAGGTGAGGCCAAACACGCACCACAGCAACAGTGAAAGCATGTCGCAGGTCTTCTCAAACACCACCAGTGAGAGCGCCAGGGTGCCGCTGAGGTGTCCGCGATCGCGCATGAAATACGCCTTGGCGATATCCCCCATTTTCGACGGCAGCACCATGTTGAGGCTGCTAGCAGCGAGAATCAGCCGATTTGCTTCACCAAACCCCAACCTTGCCTGAGGCGGAGCCAGTTGTTGTAGTCGCCATGCGGTGATGGCGGTGATGGGCACTACCATGCCAAGGCTGATTGCCATCCAGAGGCGATCGCAGTTGCGAAACACCGCCACCAACCCCTGCACGTCAATCTTCCAGTAGATGAACGCAAGAATCACCAGGCTGACAGCAATCGAAACGAGGCGCTTCATGAAGATAGTTCCCACAACTTCAGCCTTTAGAGTACAGCAGGATGAGGACATCCCCCTGGCGTCATCGCAATTGATTTGGCTAGTGCTGTGTGTCTGTTACACGGGAGAATCAACGCTGATTTCCTCTGGTACACTAAGGGATCTGCGGCTAAAAAAGATACCGAAAGAAAAGAGCAGCGGGCTGCGCCCGCTGCTCTTTTCCGGGTACTTTATTTTCTTGCAAGTCCCTAAGGAGCACGATTTTGAATGAGAGCCATGACTCATGAACCTTCATGAACCTGCTTAGCCTGAACTCAGGTTAAATATAGCGCTGTGCAAGCGCATTAAGTACAGTTTGTTGAGTTGCGGCGCTCTGCGCCGCAACTCAACAGGTTTGGGTATGCTTAACCAATTTGCACACCGCTGTATATAGCAACCAAAGGGTTGGTTAGGACAAAACCATTTCAGGGAACCCGCGCGGAGCGCGGGTTCCCTGAAATGGTTTTGGTTTCACGAACTCTTTCGTTGCTATAAGTTAAGCGACACTCGCCATCCAAGATTCAGGGGATTCTAAGAGGCGGATTGGCGTTTGCCCCGCTTTACTAGCCAATAGATACCATAGCCCACCCCTCCCAGCACCAGCCAGTAGGGGCTGTAGACCAGCAGCCAGATGCCAATTTGCATCAGGTCAACGGTGAAATCTGCCACGGAGCGAGTCGCCCCTTTCCAACTGTTGCCGAGCTGCGTAACAACCGTCGTTTGGCTCGGGGTACCTGCCGTTTTCGCTTCCAGAGTGAGTGAAAGGGTTGAAAAGGCGACCTGGTTTCGCAGATTAGCAAGCTGTCCATCAATCTGTTCAATGGACTGGCGAATGTTGCGGAGTTCCTGGGCGACTTGCAGCACGTCGCTTACTTCCCCCGACCGATCCATGATGCCCAATACCGTTTCCTCCGCCTTCCTCAGGTTCCGCAACCGTGCCTCGTAGTCTACCAGTTGGGCAGATACATCCTCCGCTGTGAGGTATTGCTGATCCACCGTACCCAGACCTGAGAGCTGGTCGATGGCGGACTCTAGTTGCGCCTGGGGCACGCGGAGTTCCAGAAATGCCGTGTGCTGAATAGATTCATTGGGTGGGGTCTGGTTTTGCAGGCGCAGCACATCACCTCCTACGCGACGGGCGATCGCCACCGCTTGGTCAATGGCATCATCGACCGCATCAACTTCAAGAACCAGCTCTGCCCGTTTGACTAACTGAGGGAGAGCCTGGGGCGCAGCGGTTCCGCGCTGGGCTGTCAACTCGGCACTTTGAGGAACTTGATTCGCTCCCGCACTATCTGCGGCAACTTCACGTTGCTCAAGAATAGCGGATTCTGATGTGTCCTGGGGACTGCTGGCGCAGCTCATCACACTGCCACCGACAACACCGACGATAACCAATGTGGATGCGATGCTGGTGCGAAAGGATGTAGGAATGAATCGAGGAATGGCTAAAATCATGGGCGATCGCCTCACTGAGAAATCTGCCTCAATTATGGCAAGGCAGCCCATCCAAACGGCAAGATTTGAACCAAATCTTAGGGCGCGGCGCGGCGATACCGCGACACTAAACACGACTTGGCAAAGTCCTCAAATTCACAAGAAAAAAATAGGGGTTTGGGGCGCGCGGAGCGCGCCCCAAACCCCTATTTTTTCGTGA
>CAYXJG010000001.1:5654-45890 GCA_964465285.1 uncultured bacterium | reverse complement strand
CGCGCTCCGCGCGCGCCAAACCCCTATCTTTGTGTGAAACTTGCCAAGTCGTGTTGCTAAAGGACTTGCAAGGAAAATAAAGATACCGGAGGAGAGGGGCGGCGGTCTGCGCCCACCATCCCTCTCCTCCAGTATCTTTGATTTAGCCCCAGATCCCTAAGGTTAGGAACTGGAGTTTTCCACACGGGGCAAACTCCAGTTCCTAATCAGGATTTGGTTTATGACGCCATTGATCCTAACGGTCGAAAGTAATTGCAAAGCGTTCAAACTCATCTCGATTGCGAAAAATTTCAAATTTCTCCGTCATCCCCGATCGCTCAAGTTGCATGGAGATATCGTCACTAAGAGAGCACAGTACCAGCTTTGCCCCAGAGCGACGAGCACGATTTTGAGCAACCATCAATATTCCAATGCCGCTACTTTCAAGCATTTGGACTGCGTTTAAATCAATGAGTAATAACGCTGCTCCTCCCTCTAGGCTCCCTGAAATCCAGGATAATAGGTCAGGAGCATCTTTCGTGCCAAGCACTTCACAGGTTGGCTCGAAAATATAAGAATCCGTCATAGGTTCTCGGCAAGCATCGGACGGTGGAAATCCCTCATGGGGTTTATTCCCTCAACACCATTCCGACCCTGGATGAAAAATCCGGACTGCCATCTTCTAATTACCAGACGGACAGGCTGCCCCAGGAGCATCCCACTTTTGCGAATCGCCCACCCTGCGGGAGGAGCAAAGCTCTATATCCCCCAGCCCCGTCTCCTCTTCTAGGAAACGGGGCGCAAGGCTTCAACAACCCTCTTCCAAGTTTGGGAGAGGGATTTAGTGAGCGCCTATAGGGCGCGAAATTTTCCAAATGAGAATTGCTGAAATATGTGATTGCACGTTGACAAAGCGTATCAATCTCGTCATACTCTCGCCTAAACGCCCTACAATTTGAGCGATAGATTGAGTATAAAAAGGCTTATGACCATCCATCCAATGTTACAAGCTGCCTTTGACCAAAACCAGGCGCTTAAAGTGATTAGCGGGTTGACCAATACTGATTCTGTTCGGGTTGCTGCCACGGTGAAAGCAGCCGATCAAGGCGGCGCAACTTTCATTGACATTGCGGCTGATGCTGATCTGGTTGCTATGGCACGTCAGCTCACTCATCTGCCCATTTGCGTATCCGCTGTCGATCCAGAAAAATTTGTGCCCGCGGTTGACGCAGGGGCAAATTTGATTGAGATCGGCAACTTCGACGCATTTTATGCCCAGGGCATTCGGTTTGAGGCGGATGAAGTGCTGGCCCTCACCCATAAAACCCGCTCCCTGTTGCCGAATATCACCCTATCCGTTACTGTCCCCCATATCCTTCCGTTGGATCAGCAAACTCATCTGGCGGAAGAATTAGTGGCCGCAGGAGCAGATATTATCCAAACCGAAGGGGGCACGAGCTGCCAGCCCATCCATGCAGGAACCCTGGGGCTGATTGAAAAAGCCGCACCCACTCTAGCATCCGCCTACGAAATTTCTCGCGTGGTGGATGTCCCGGTGTTGTGTGCATCGGGATTGTCCAACGTCACCGCACCTATGGCGATCGCCGCTGGCGCATCCGGCATTGGGGTGGGCACTGCCATCAACCAACTGAACAGTGACGTAGCGATGATTGCTGCTGTCCGGAGCCTGGCTGAAGCCTTGGGCACCGTCAGCCGCACCGCTATCCGCGCATAAACCCAGTCCTTATGCCTCAAGCATGATGCCAGGGTATCCCACGGTTAGGCGTCATTCTGGTGTTGACCAGAATGTTCTGGCAATTCCGCGAATGGAGTTAATGCCTGCGAGGTTTATCCTGCTACAGGCTACAACTTTAATTTTTGAGTTGGGAAAATCCTGCTTGCAGCGCAGGATTTTCCCAACTCAAAAACTGGGTTTATGACCTGGAAAAAATAACTTCAACCTGGTTGACTGACAAAAGGTGTTGCTCCTCATGCCAAACCCCTCTCCAAGAGGGCGAGGGGAGACGATCCACTGTCTTGTTCCTTTTCTCCTCGGGAGAGGGCTAGGGTGAGGGGCTTCCGGAGGATCTGTGCATAAATTTTGTCAGTCAATGAGACCTCCGACTTAGGAATGAGAATTAAATAACTTGAACAAATAATAACTTGAACCCAATTTTGTTGAGGCGACGCGGCGATGCTGCGCCTCAACAAAGCTGGGTTTTATTTAATCTTAGCTTCTAAGAATGATGACGCTGCGTTAGTAGGCACTGATGGACTCGATAGAGAGTTTGAACGCCCCCGGATTAAACGTTGGATTCAATGCCCCGTCATATTCAAACTTGCTCAGCATCACCTGAAACGCATGGATATTGCCAGGGTCTACTTGCTGCCCATCCGTTAACGTGCGGGCACGAAACACAGGAACAAAGTCGGTGAACGGAATGCGAATGGTCAGCCAGGTATCGGGCACTGTGTCGAAGGAATGGGAATAACCAACGCCATCCCAGCGACTCTCATCCCTGAGAAGGAACTTGTAGCGGTTGCCGTCACCCTGGACTCGGAGTTCAACGCCGCTGTAGCCGCTGAGATCGAGGGCAGGCTCAAAATTTCGGGTGCGGACTGACGCAAACCCGCCAGAATTTTCCGTTGATACGTTGCCTGAAAACAGTGCTCCTTCAGGTGTTGATGTGATACCACTCTGGCTCACGCCACCCATGACCACATCATCCACGGCTCCCCAAATTTCGCTCAGGGCGGTGTCGGGCTGGCGGAAGTCAAAAATCAGGCAATGAGTCATAGAGGTATCGGGTAATGCTGGAGTATCCGTGGACGAGGGAGATGGGGCTTGGGCTGTACTGCTCGGTTGCCCATAGGCGATCGCCCTTTGATCTACACGGGGGTTCGTGGAGCTGTTAAAAAGCTGCTGAAACCAGCCAAAGCTGCTGAGGACAGGAATAACGCCAAAGTAGGCGAGAGTCCGTAGAAGTCGGCACAGATCCCATCCCCTAGAGGATTGTGGATTGGAGGTTTGCGGTGATGACTGACTCATAGTGTCCTCCGAAGTCAATAGCTGCATTCCACTCCTTCATGGTAACGGGTAGAGGCTACAACCAAACCAGAAAGACTCGTGCAAGAACCTAAAACAGTCTTCAGAATGAAATCTTGGGATATTCCAAAGTCTCATTAAGTTTTTACATAATTCTGGAATGATAAAGGGTCAGGAACGAAAATTAAATAATTTGAACCCACTTTTATTTAATTTTCGTTTTTCAGAAGAATTTCGACCTAACTCGGAGTAATCACTGGTGTCCTACGCTGATATCCCCTCCCCTCAATCGACTGCGGCTCAACCCTCCCTTTCTGATAACCAATTTTTGGGGTTTTATCGTTCCCCCACGATTCACAACGACATCATTGTATTTACGGCAGAAGGGGATTTATGGTCAGTCGGTGTAGAGGGGGGACTAGCTCGCCGCCTCACCACCCACCACGGGGTTGAGTCCCACGGAGCCATTTCCCCGGATGGCACCCGCCTTGCCTTTTCCGCTGAATATGAGGGGCCGATGGAGGTCTACTCCATGCCGCTGATGGGGGGCGTACCCACTCGACACACCTACGAAGGAGAGAATACGCAGGTGGTAGGCTGGACGCCGGATGGGGAAATTCTCTACTGCACCGCCCATTATTCGACCTTACCCAACGTGCAGTTGGCAGGGGTTGACCCAGAGACGGGCGATCGCCGCCTGCTTCCTCTCAATCAAGCCAGCGATGGCTGCTTTACCCCCGATGGGCAAACCCTATTTTTTACTCGCCTCGCTTTCCAGGGGAGTCATACCAAGCGCTACCAGGGGGGAACTGCTCAGAATATCTGGAAGTTTACCTTTGGGGAACCGGAGGCGGTGTCTCTCACTACCAACTATCCTGGCACCAGCAAGGCTCCTATGGTGTGGCGCGGACGGGTGTACTTTGCCAGCGATCGCGACGGCACGATGAATCTCTGGTCCATGGACGAGAATGGCAACCATCTGATTCAGCATACAACTCACAAGGGCTGGGATGTGCAGTCGCCTTCACTCCACAACGGGCGCATTGTGTATCAGTTGGGGGCAGACCTGCACCTCTACACCATCGCCGGGGAGGTGGATCAACGGCTTGATATCGTACTGCCTTCGGACTTTGACCAGACCCGGGAGCGCTGGATCAAGAAGCCGATGGATTATCTGACCTCCGCCCACCTGTCGCCTACGGGCGATCGCCTCTCCCTGACAGCACGGGGACGGGTGTTTGTGACTCCAGTGAAGCAAGGACGGCTAGTGGCAGCAACACGGGAAAGCCGCACCCGTTATCGCAGTGCCAGGTTTATGCCCGATGGCAAATCTCTCATCGCCCTCACCGACGAAACAGGGGAGTTGGAATTCTGCCAGATTCCTGCAAACGGCGTCGGTGCCCCGGAGGTGCTGACCCAGGATGGAGAGGTGTTCCGCTATGCAGGCTTACCATCTCCCAATGGGGCGTGGTTGATATTTGGGGATAAGGATCAGCGGCTCTGGCTGTTTAACTTTGAAACGCGAGAGTCCCGCTGTATTGCCGAAAGTGAAGCATGGGGAGGATTCTATGACTGGAGCTGGTCACCGGACAGCCAGTGGCTCGCCTATGTGGCTCCCTGCGATAACTTATTCAGCCAGATTCGTCTGTACTCTTTGGAGAGTGGGGACACGGTGACCCTGACGAGCGATCGCGTGGACAGCTACAGTCCCGTATGGAGTCCCGATGGGAAATGGCTTTACTTCCTATCCGACCGCCACTTTGAGTCCTTGGTGACGAGTCCCTGGGGACCCCGGCAGCCAGAACCGTACTTCGACAAAACCACAAAGATTTATCATGTGTCCCTGGTGCGGGGAGGGCGATCGCCCTTTCAACCCATGGATGAGCTGTATCAGGATAGCCTCGATCAGCAAGCAGCGGAGAAGAAGCGCGAAGATAACCCTGACTCTAGGTCGAAGGAAGATAAGAATGATGATGAAAAATCCTCGGATGAACCGATAACGGTCACCATTGACCTGGATGGCCTGTCGCAGCGGGTGATGGTGGTGCCCGTAGACGCGAGTAACTATCGCCAGCTCTCTATGAGTTGCGATCGTCTCTTCTGGAAGGACATCACTGTAACTAAGGAGCGCAAGCAGGAACTGATCTCCCTCGAAATCAACGCCGATCCCATTGAACTGAAAACCGTAATGGAAGACATCCGTTCCTACGAGCTATCGATGGACGGCAAAAAGTTACTTATCCGCAAAAACGATGATTTTTATGTGATAGATGCAGATAAAGACGCCCCTAAAGAGAAGGAACTAGATAAGAAAAAGGTCAACCTGTCCAACTGGGCTTTCTCCGTTCATCCCCAGGACGAATGGCGGCAGATGCTCATTGAAGCGTGGCGGCTGGAACGAGATTACTTCTACGACCGCAATCTGCACGGAGTGGATTGGTCGGGACTGTTGGAGAAGCACCTGCCCCTGGTGGAGCGGGTCACCGACCGGGATGAGTTGAATAACCTTATCGCTCAGCTAGTAGGGGAACTGGCGGCATTGCATACTTTTGTGAGGGCGGGCGATCGCCGCAATAGCCAAGACCGCATTGGCCTTGCCTCCCTGGGAGCATCCTTAACGCGCACCGAGGACGGCTATCGCATTGATCATCTCTACCAGCACGACCCCGACTATCCGGAGCGGGCTGCCCCCCTCGCCCGTCCCGAGGTGGCGCTCCAGGTGGGCGATGTAATTGAAGCCATCAATGGCGTTTCCGTCCTTTCGGTTCCCGATCCCGCCGTCTTACTCAAGAAACAGGCAGGGCAGCAGGTGCTTCTTCACGTGAAAGATAAAGAAGTGACGGAAAGCCGTCCCGTGATCGCCACCCCCATCTCAGCATCCGAAGCGGCGGATTTGCGCTACTCCGACTGGGAGTATCGCTGTCGGCAGCGGGTCGAACAGCAGGGGCATGGCAAGCTCGGCTACGTCCACCTGCGGGCGATGGGGCGCGACAATTTCACCGAGTGGGTAGAGAACTACTACCCTATCTTTAACCGGGAGGGACTCATCATCGACGTGCGCCACAACCGGGGCGGCAATATCGATAGCTGGATTCTGGAGAAGCTACTCCGCAAAGCCTGGTTTTTCTGGAAACCTCGCGTGGGAAAGCCCTTCTGGAACATGCAGTGGGCGTTCCGGGGGCACATGGTCGTGCTCTGCAACGAGCGCACCGCCTCCGATGGGGAAGCGTTCACCGAGGGGTTCCGGCGGCTGGGGCTGGGCACCGTCATCGGCACCCGCACCTGGGGCGGCGAAATCTGGCTCTCCTTCCAGACCTGGCTAGTGGATCGGGGCATCGCCTCTGCCGCAGAAATCGGCGTCTATGGCCCTGAGGGGGAATGGCTGATCGAGGGCCACGGCGTCGAACCGGATATCGTTGTGGACAACCTGCCCCACTGCACTTTCAACGGCGAAGACGCCCAGTTGGATGATGCGATCGCCCACCTCCAGGAGCGCATCCGCGAAGATCCTGTCGCCGTCCCCCCACCGCCAGCCTATCCGAACAAGGCATTTAACTATAGCAATCTCAAATGATTTGTGAGAAGAGGGGCGGGCTGCGATCGCCCCCTCTTCTCACTTAGCAGTTCACGATCGATTGAGTATCGCCATATAGCCACACTCTTTAACCCTCACGACTTGGCAACGTTCTCAAATTCACAACGCAAAAATAGGGATTTGGGGCGCGCAGAGCGCGTCCCAAATCCCTATTTTTGCGCGAAACTTGCCAAGTCGTGTAACCCTCACGGTCAGGGGTGGACTCACGCAACCCTTAAGTTCGTGGGGCCACATCTCAGCAGAAGTCCAGTGGCGGGTGCGAGCGCAGGCAAGGAACCCGCTACGATTTTTCACTGGAAAGGCTAAGGGCTGTAATGCCGGCAGCAACCAGGAGAACGCCGATGATTTGCCAGCTTCGTAAGGTCTCACCCAGGGCAATCCAGGCAAAGATAATAGTAAGCATTGGCGTGGTCGAGCTGAACAGGCTGGCGGTGGCGGCACCCACCAAGGAGACCCCAACGTTGAGCATGACATAGGCGAGGAGAGCGGCGATCGCCGACCAAAATCCCGCATGGAGCAGGGAAAGCGGCTCTTTACCCACATCAACACCACCGCTACTCAGCAAGATGAAGCTCGACGTTGCCACTACAACCACGAAATTGAAAATCGAAAAAGGAATGGGGTGGAGGCATGTGAGTTTTCGGCCATTCCACTTGGCGGGCGGCAGCGTTGACCGCAAGCAGTGTTGGGTGATGAGGCTATACACGGCATACACGACAGCGGCAGCGATCGCCACCAGACTCCCCACGACAAAACTTGGTGACGCGATGCCGCCAGAAGGAGCGGTAGTGAGCATAATGCCG
Source organism: uncultured bacterium (assembly GCA_964465285.1). Classification (GTDB taxonomy): domain Bacteria; phylum Cyanobacteriota; class Cyanobacteriia; order CAKZMO01; family CAKZMO01; genus JBCCWF01. The sequence goes on along the minus strand of CAYXJG010000001.1, from coordinate 38,467 downwards.
ATAACGATCAGAACCATGAGCCACAGCCGCAGCCGCGAGGGGCGATCGCCCCCCACTCCCCACGCCAGCAGTACTGTCCAGGCGGGGTGGGTAAAAAACACCCCAATGGCGATGCCCGTCTCAATTTTGCTGATGGACAGGTTCAGCAAGGAAAGGGAAATTGCCAGTAGCACGCCACTGAGCACCACCCACCCCAGGAGCGATCGCTGGCCCAGGAGCCGACGCAGATCCGAAAACACCGGACGATGAAGACGAGGGGCGATCGTCACCAGCACCACCGCCATCAGCAACGTCCGCAGCCAAAGCAAAAACAGCGCATTCGTAAAATTCGGCTCCAGCCATCCCCCAATCGTCCCCTGCCCAAACAGGGGACTGGGCACAAAGATGAACCGCAGGATCACATTTTGGAGCGCCAGGAACACCGACCCCAGCATCACTACATTAATTCCCAGGGAACGCGGAGATGAATTCAAATCACACCCCAATTCAAACAGCAATTCAGACATTAAAGTTGTAGCCTGTGGAAGCATATCAGGGCTTGATATCAGGACTTGTCACATCCATCTTCTAGATAACTCTTAACAGGCTTGGAATAGTGGCAACCGTATCAGACCGGGTGATCTCGTCCAGGGCTTGGCGAACATTGCCTTCGCACACTTCGTGGGTGACAACAACAATTTCAGCCCGCTTGTCCTTCATGCCAATTTGAACGACAGATTCCAGGCTGACGTTATTCTTGCCGAAGCACGTACCGACGGTACCAATGACGCCGGGCTCGTCCTTTGCCAATAGCCGGATGTAGAAGCGGGTCACCAGGTTATCAATAGGCTCGATGGTGCAATGGTGCTGGTGGGAGGGAGCCAGGAGGGGATCGAGCATGGGCATGCCGTCGGGCTTTGTGCTGATGCCCCGTTCAACCTTCAGTAATGCAGCAATGTTCAGAATATCCGACACAACCGCGCTGGCTGTAGGCCCAGAACCTGCGCCCGGCCCATAGAACATGACTTTTCCAATGGGGTCGCCTTCCACCAGGATGGCGTTAAACACATCGTTCACGCTGGCCAGGGGATGGTCTTTGGGGACAAGGGTCGGGTGAACACGCACCTGGAGGTGCTCAGGAAGGGCTGTGTTGGGAGCAGGATTCCGCTGCGCTGTCGCCAAAAGCTTAATGACAAATCCCAAACGGTCGGCGTAGATGATGTCTGCGGCTGAAATCTTGCGAATGCCCTCGCAGTAAACCTCCTCCAGGTTGATGCGCCCTCCGTAGGCTAAGGACGCGACAATGGCGATTTTGTCGGCAGCGTCTAGTCCATCCACGTCGGCGGTAGGATCGGCTTCGGCGTAGCCCAATGCTTGGGCGTCTTTTAGAATTGACTCGAAATCTCCGCCCTCCGTCTGCATCCGGGTGAGGATGTAGTTGGTGGTGCCGTTAAGAATGCCAGTGATGCGGTTGATGCGGTTGGCACAGAGGGACTGCTTCAGCGGTTCGATGACGGGAATCCCCCCACCCACTGCTGCTTCCAGCAAGACATACACCCCTGACTGTTCCGCCGCTGAGAAAATTTCGTCGCTGTGGCGGGCAATGAGGGCTTTGTTTGCCGTAACGACATGCTTGCCCTGTTGAATCGCCTTGAGAACTAGGGAGCAGGCAGGTTCAATACCCCCCATGACCTCTACAATGATGTCGATGTCGGGATCGGTCACGATGGATTCCAGGTCAGCAGTGAAGCGATCGCCCGGTAGCTCTACAGGGCGGGGTTTATCGGGCGATCGCACGCCCACTTTCACGATCTCCAAATCATTCACCAGGGGATGACGCTGGTCGGGGTGCAAAATAATTTGTGCTGTTCCGGTTCCTACGGTTCCACATCCCAAAAGACCAATCTTAATAACCACAGCTATCTATCCAAACTCTTTGTCAATCTATTCACACAACAACTCTGTTCACAGCAACCAACCTGTCACAGCAACCAACCTGTCACCGCTGTAAACATAACCCCCATTGTATGGGCTGACGGCCTGATGTTCTGCTGAATTGTGGTGAGGGACTCCAAATCCAACGGGACTTACGCTAGGCTAAAGGCAATGCATTGCACACTGACGCACGCATATCGCTCAGTATTGTTCAGCCATATCGTTCAGGAGTACCATGAGTCAAACGATTACGCCTCCTCAGGGTTCTGAAAATATCACTGCTCAGGCATCGGCAGGCCAAGGGGCGATCGCCCTCCAGTCCCCCGGACTCCTTTCCGGTGAATTTATCCAGGAAACCTCAGCGCTCACCAAGCGACTGTTTATTCAGCTTCAGCGGCGTCCCTCCACATTGGTCGCTGGGGTTATACAGCCCCTCATGTGGCTGATTCTCTTCGGCGCACTATTTCAGAATGTGCCCGAAGGTCTCTTTGGCGAAGCGGTCAACTACGGTCGGTTCCTGGGGGCAGGCATTATTGTCTTTACCGCATTCAGCGGCGCGCTGAATGCGGGGCTCCCCGTCATGTTTGACCGCGAATTCGGGTTCCTTAACCGACTGCTAGTGGCTCCGCTGGCATCCCGGTTCTCCATTGTGCTGGCCTCCTCTATCTTCATCGCCACCCTCAGCGTGATTCAGACTGCAGCGATCGTCGCCGCTAGCGCGGTCTTGGGCGCGGGACTGCCTGGCATCTCAGGACTCTTGCTCACGGTCGCCATTGTGCTGTTACTGGTGCTGGGCGTCACTGGGCTAAGCCTTGCCCTCGCCTTTGCTCTACCAGGGCACGTGGAGCTGATTGCGGTTATCTTTGTGACGAACCTACCCTTGCTTTTTGCCAGCACTGCCCTTGCGCCCCTCTCCTTCATGCCCGTTTGGCTCCGCTGGGTCGCGTCCCTCAATCCCCTCAGCTACGCCATTGAGCCGATTCGTTATGTCTACACTCACAGCGATTGGTCGGCATTGAGCGTTGTCATGAATGCCCCCTTTGGCGAAGTGACCCTGTGGGCGGCACTGCTGGTGCTGGTTGGCTTTGATGCGATCGCCCTTTTTGCAGTTCGATCCCTCTTGCGCCGTTCCTTCGCTTAGAACTTTATCGCGCACATGATTCAATTCTCGTTCCTGAACCTGAAAGCTGGAAGAATTCAACCCTTTGGGTTTAATATCTCAGGGGTATGCTTTTCAACCTGCTGAAGGAACTGCCACTATGGAATTTACGATTGGTGTTCGAGAAATGATTGCCTGGGGCATCGCGCTAATGTCTCTGACGCTAGTTTTCTACACCATAATTCGCAATCCATCACGGCAGTGTTACCTGGCAATTCAGGGTATTCTGGTGGCGTGCCACAAGAAAGCTGCTTTCTACGCTGCACAGGCACAAGCATTACGGGACAGCAAGAGTAATACCGCATCCCTTCATGACGCTCAAAAAATCTACGAGTTTGTGTCCAATGACTACGCGGTATTTGCCCAATACATTTTTGGCGTCATGGCGTCGATTCAGCCCAGTGACCTACCTGTGGATGTGACAGCGTTCCTGGAGACGAGCGATCGCCCTTCTGAATCGTCCACATCTAACTCGTCTAAGCACTATGAGCAGCATGGGATGTCGGCGGCCTCCCCTAACACCCTCCCCAACGGCATTTCATCCACTAAGCCTCTGATGCGGTAGGAGACACGACTTGGCAAGTTTCAGGCAAAGTAGGGGTTTGGGGCGCGCTCAGCGCGCCCCAAACCCCTACTTTGCGTTGTGAATTTGAGAACTTTGCCAAGTCGTGTAGGAGACTTGAATAAAAACTCTCAAGGAAGGGGGAGCTTAGCTTGCCCTTTTTTATGGCACAGGGGTAATAGCAACCGATGGTGTGAGAACCACGACCTGCCGGCTATTCACCATGAACGTGCTGAACTGGCGATCGCTCAACCCCTGTAACACCTGACCTGCTGCTGTCGGGTCAGGACTATAGGCGACCAGCAAGTAAGGTTCCTGCTCGTACACTGCTAAGCCCACAGGCGCATTCAATACAGTCTGCACGGCTACTGCAATTTCGGGACGGTTAAAGTATCGCACCAGCACAGCATATCCTGTATCCATCACCGCTGGGGAATAGGCTGCCGTATTGGTCTGGTTTCCGGGCTGGGCCGATGTCTCCGCTCCTTCATTAGAATCCCCCTGGTCTGGAGCACTGGGGGGCCGCGCTACGGTGGTCTGAAATCCTTCAATATTGGTCAGGTAGTCTGCCCAGGATCGGGCGAGTTCTTCATTTTCAAAGGTACCCACCCGAATCACAGGCTGGTTGAGATATTGGCAAGGAATGACCTCGGCCCCCGTAGGCAGGACCTGCTCAAGGCGCTGGCGTTCCTCTGCCGTCTGACTATCGACTAACAGCACATATTCGCCTGTCGCTGGAGACTGACACAGCGATGGTGCCTGGGCATTCATGGGCAATGCCCACAACAAACCTGGCGCTACTGCAAACAGCGTGGACAGCCATCTTCGAAGCAAACCGTTACGCGGCACAGGCCGTAAAGTCATGGGCATGGTTCAGCTGGTAGTAGAACAGAGCAGACAATTGTCAGATAGTTTGACACAAATAGGCCCTAAGAAACAGCAGTGACAGAGGCGAGGGGGTCGGGAATGGCCTCTGTCGGTGCTTCAAACTCTCCAGTTAGGACAAACTCTAGGCGGAGCTTTAGCCAGGTGATAAATTGGGGATTCGTCGAAACAATGGCGGCGGCGGGCTGGGGGCATTTCTGCTTAATCGCTGACATTGCAGGAGCTTCCAGAAACGCAGGCTGCTTAATCAGCCAGAAGTCAACGTCCTTCCCGTTTTCTTGATAGTTGCGGGTGCGCTCTCTCAAGACCTCTTCGAGGGGTTCTTCTTCAGTCAGGAACCGCTGGCTTGCTAGCACATAATGGTATGTCGTCATGGTTATGTTTCCTTATGGTTTGTGCTGCGTTCGAGTCAACCTTTACGTTTGGGCTAATCTTTTTCGTTTGAGTCAAACGTTTTTATTGGAGTCAAGAGAGAGTTTCTTCGATAGTGGGGTTTCATGGGAGCCAGCGCAACGGAGATCTCGATGCAACGAAGGTCTATACGGAAGTCTATGATAATACCGTTCCCTGGATCGCTTGCTTCATTTCCCGCACTGCTCGCTCCATCCCCACCAGGGCAGCTCGGCTAATGATGGTATGGCCGATGTTCAGTTCTTCCATACCTCGAATACAGGCAACAGAATGCACATTCCAATAAGTGAGGCCGTGGCCTGCATTGACGCGCAAACCAGCGTCGATCGCTCGTTCACATCCTACGCGCAGCACCTCCCATTCTTTCATCTGAGCTTCTTCACCCTTCGCCTCTGCGTAGGGGCCAGTGTGCAGCTCGATAAAGCGAGCCTGGGTCGTAGCAGACGCATCAATTTGCTGGGGATCAGCATCAATGAAAAGGCTTACGGGAATCGATGCCCCCTGGAGGGCAGAGATAACCGTTTTCATGCGTTCAAGCTGCCCTGCCACGTCCAGCCCCCCTTCAGTGGTGACCTCTTCTCGCCGCTCAGGAACTAACGTCACGTAATCCGGTCGGATATCCAGGGCGATCGCCACCATTTCGTCTGTCGCGGCCATCTCCAAGTTCAGGTGAGTTCGCACAGTGTGCCGCAACAGGCGCACATCTCGATCTTGAATATGGCGGCGGTCTTCCCGCAGGTGAGCGGTGATGCCGTCAGCTCCGGCCAGTTCCGCGAGGAGGGCTGCAGCGACTGGGTCAGGCTCCACGGTACGCCGTGCCTGACGGATGGTTGCAATATGATCAATGTTGACACCAAGCTTTGGCACAACCAGTTCTCTCCCAATGTTCTTTTTTATCACGCAATGAAGATGATGATGGACGTAAGGGATTTGTTGCCCCTCACTTATGCCCCTCACTTATGCTCCTCACTTATGCTCCTCACTTATGCTCCTCACTTAGCCTAGGAACAAGGATTAAATCGAGTTCAATCTTACTGGAGCGGCGCGGCATCGTCGCGCCGCTCCAGCCAAATTTAGTTCAAGGTATTTAATTTTCATGCCCTAGATGGGCGATCGCTATTCTACACAAGCCTGCCGTGAAGCTCTAGGGGATAGCAATATTTTGAATTTCCTGACGTTTTTCAATTCTTATCTTTCGGAGAGTTTTTCCCCACTCTTTCCACAAGGTTTCCCCATCCTTTCCACAGGTTTTCCACAGTTTTCCACACATCTCCCCAGGTTTTCCACAACTTCTGAACAGCCCACCCTTCGTGCTGCAAGGATCTCTGTCTCTTGCTGGGGAATACGAATACACAAGGGTAATTTTCCTGAGAAATCCCTATTTTTTGTAAAGTTAAGTAACAGAAAACGACCTCAAAGCCTCATTTCCTCGTAAATCGGATCTTTTTGTAAACGCTTTCGCTTCACATAAATGCCATTGACGGTTCTGGGTGACATACCGCAGAATGATGCCCACCTACCTTATGAAGGCGCTCTGGCCTGAGTAAGCTCTGCCCCCTTTACAGCTGCTATGCCGTGTCCGCGTAGGGGGGCAGGGATTTCCTCTCCGTCAGAAGGCGTCGCTTTCGCCTGAGAAATTTTAGGAATTTCCAGACGGAGGGCCGTGAGGTTGATTGCCCATTCACCGTTTTAGAGGAGTCCCCCCATGAACGCAACTGTCAGCATTTTGGCTGAAATTCCCGAAGACCTGCATGAGTCCCTAAGCAACTATCTAGAAACCCACCCAGATTGGGATCAGGATCGCGTCTTCTCAGCGGCTCTTTCCCTGTTTTTGCTGCAAAATGGCACCAGCACTAGCATGGATGCCACTCGCAACTATCGGCGCACAGCCCGCGTCTATCTCGACGCCCTGTTCAAGCACGCCGTTTAGAATAGCCCTGTAACCAGTGCAAACCTGAATAGACTGTCCGGAGATATGCAAGTGGGTGACATGATGAATATAGTACAAATGTCTCAAAAAAGATATAGCGATACTAAATCGATCGTGAACTGTTAAGTGAGAAGAGAGGTGGGCGCGGCCCGCCCCTCTTCTCAAAAATCATTTGAGATTGCTATAGTTCGTTTCCATTATCGAGTTTGTCATTGCGTCTGAGGTGGAGGTTCTCGTCTAGGGAACCTCCCATTTCTTTCTTAAGTAGGTGAGCACAATTAATTACAAAGCCTGTAAAACTCTGCACCGCCTGCTGCGCTAACGGTGCAGGGTTTTAGTCTAGTTTTTATTGTGCCAAGCTACCTGACTTGGCAAGTTTCGCGCAAAAATAGGGGTTTGGCGCGCGCCAAACCCCTATTTTTGCGTTGTGAATGTGAGAACTTTGCCAAGTCGTGAAGCTACCTACCAGGACTGATACAACTTCTGAGTCGATAGCGTTTGAGTCGATAGCGTTGTGCGAGCACATTAAGCACAGTTTGCTGAGTAGCGGCGCACTACACTGCGAGAAACCTCCATTTCCCAATCTCAGCAGGATACATAGCACATTGTTTCCAGAGAGTAGCAAGCATCGCCTACCACCCCTCAAAAATTGCGTCAGCTCTACTTGATTCAAAGCAACACTGAGTACAATAAGGGCGATCGCCCAAATAAATGGTCGCCTCTATGAAGAAAGCTCTCATCTGCGGTATTTCAGGTCAGGATGGCGCATATCTGGCTCAACTCTTGCTAACGAAAGGGTATGAGGTCTTTGGCACCTCGCGAGATGCCCAGATGTCTACATTTCGCAATCTCATTCGACTCGGCATCCGCGATCGCATCAGTGTCTATTCAATGGCGCTGAAAGACTTTCGTAGCGTCCTTCAGCTCATCAGCAAGCTTGAACCGGATGAGATTTATAACCTGGCGGGGCAAACCTCCGTCGGTCTGTCTTTCGAACTGCCCGTGGAAACGATGGAGAGCATCACCATCGGCACGCTAAATCTATTAGAAGTCATTCGGTTTATCGGTGCCCCCATAAAGATTTACAACGCTAGCTCCAGTGAATGCTTTGGGGATACGGGAGGCGTTCCTGCCAGCGAAGAAACCGCCTTTCGCCCCCGCAGCCCCTATGCCGTTGCTAAGTCTGCGGCTTTTTGGCAGCTTGCCAACTACCGCGAAGCCTATAGCCTGTTTGCCTGTTCCGGCATTTTGTTTAACCATGAATCTCCCTTACGGCCCCGACGCTTTGTTACCCAAAAGATTGTGTCTACAGCTAGTGACATTGCCCGGGGCAAAAACGTTAAGCTCTACCTTGGCAATACGTCGATTCAGCGAGATTGGGGATGGGCACCAGAATATGTTGAGGCCATGCACCTCATACTTCAGCAGGAGGAAGCAGATGATTATGTCATTGCTACCGGGCAAACCAACAGCCTGGAAGAGTTTGTCGAAGAGGTTTTCACCTACCTAGGGCTAAACTGGCGGGAGCATGTTGAGACTGACAAAAGTCTTTTTCGACCTACTGATATTGCGGTAAGCGGCGGCGATGCATCGAAGGCGCGAACAAAGCTAGGATGGCAAGCTAAGTATGCAATGCGAGATGTTGCCCACATGATGGTCGATGCCGTGTAACGTTTCTGAGTGCAGAGCGGCGTCTCTGGTCAAAGGGAGGCGATGATCAAGGGGAAGCAAAGGAACAAGTTTCCTAGGGGCACACCCCGGCGGAGTGTACCCCTAGAAAAGTATGTAAATAATTTTGCTCAACTACTTAAATCAAAGGGACGGCAGCATCCCCCGGCTGACGATGCCTCCACATAACAATCCGAGTGCCGCACAAACCCCAAAAGCCCAGGCAATATGCTTGCGCTTGAACCCGTCTTTCTGCATCTGGAGCCAGGCGATCGCCCCAATGCCCGACGTACCCATGCCGATGAGCAACAAAAATGCCAGGGGAAAATAGCCCGACAACACCACTCGAGGCCCATTCCCCTGTACGAGCCAGAGGGAGAGGTTGATGACAATAACGATGAGTCCGCCAATCCACAGGCTGTCTTTTAGCGCCTTGGACAGCGACCACCCCAGCATTACAAGCCCTACACCCAAGCCTAAGGACACCGATCCGGCGAACATCAATGCCCAGAGAGACAACCCAGAGCCAAGCATCACGGCGATCGCCGCCAACACGGGCGTAAACCATGCCATCGATTCGCCCAGCATCCATGCCAGGGCTGTCATCCACACCATCAGCCACAGAACATCGGGCACCTCGTGGATGCCTAAAATCCCGCCAAAACAGCAGTATCCCGACCACAGCAACGCTAGGGACGGCACTGGAAGTTCGGCTAAGGTAGGCGCTTGAGCACGGTAAAAGGAGGAAGCCCCCGGAAACGGGAGGGGAGTCTGTGATGAAGCCACATTTTTGGACCATCGCCTTCGTGTCGAAGGCGGAGGAGGCTGCTCAGGGGTAGGGTGATGGACTGCAAGGTTTTGACGAGGCTGCTGAACAGACCTATGGTGAGCGGGTTCGGGCGACGGGTACATTGCCAACTGACGCACCGATGGCGAAATCGATGGGATTCCCTGAGGCAGTGCGATATCTGAAAACCTGACACCGTCGAGAATTGCCGCAATGAGCACCGTCCCTGTCAGATCGGCTCGCCGCAAATTGGCTCCTGCTAAATTCGCAGCCGTTAGATTTGCCCGAATTAAATTAGTTTTAAGAAGGCACGCCCTTCGCAGGTCTGCGTGCTGTAAGATTGCTCCACTCAGGTCAGCCCGGTACAGATTAATATCCGGCAAGCACGCTCCGGTGAGGTCAATTCCTCTCAGGTCAACCCAACTAAAATCCCGTCTGCCGTCGGCGTAGTGTTTTAGCAATTGTTTTCCGTCCATAGCCGACCTAACTAAATAGTAATGACGCTTAAAGCATTCCCGAATTATTCTTCACCATAACAACGGGCTTTGTTCATCTCAACGTAGTTCATCTCAACGTAAGTAGGTGGTCACAATTAAGTATAAAACCCATAAACCTTGCGCTGCCATCTGCGCGGGCAGCGCAAGGTTTATGGGTTTTAATTGTGCCGAGGTACTTACCTGACACGACTTGGCAGGTTTCACGCAAAAATAGGGGTTTGGCGCGCGCTGAGCGCGCGCCAAACCCCTATTTTTGCGTTGTGAATGTGAGAACTTTGCCAAGTCGTGGAGCAAAAAGACAGGGCTGTGTAGAGTAGGATGAAGTAGAGCACATGAACTATTCAGCGGCTGATTCTATTACAGCTCGTGATTAGGGGTGAAAAAACGCTACCACTAGGGTTACTATGGTCAAACATTCGTGACTCAGCACTACACCTGAAACTTTAAGAGTGAGACATTGACCTATGGTTCAAGATATTGAGCGTACCCGTCAGGCCAGTCAATTTCCGGATACAGCTCCCGCTGCCAATCCGGTGTTTTTCCGCACCTACAGCCGTCGCAACGAAGGCGAAGGAAAACCCCGAGAAACCTGGGGCGATGTGTGCGATCGCACTATTGGTGGCCTCGCCAAACTCGGCAAGCTGACCGACGCGGAAGTTCAGCTCATCACCGACATGCAGCGCCAGGTAAAAGCCCTGCCCTCTGGGCGCTGGCTCTGGGTGGGCGGCACCCGATGGCTAGAAAAACCGGAAAATTTCTCTGGCGCGTACAACTGCACCAGCACCAACGTGGTGGACTGGAACGCCTTTGGCCTGATGATGGATCTGGCAATGATGGGCTGCGGTACGGGCGCAGTGCTTGAACCCAAATATATTAACCAACTGCCTGCCATTCGCAACCGCCTTATAGTGATTGCTGTAGGTGAGGTCGGGGCAACCCCGGTGGGCGATCGCCAGGAAGCCACACGAGTCATTGCCAACGGTAACCGGGTACAGGTTCGCGTCGGCGACAGCCGCAAAGGCTGGGTCGCGTCTTACCAAACCATTCTGGAACTCTCCACCGATGAACGCTTTGATGGGGATGTTCATGTTGAGATTGACCTCAGTGATGTGCGTCCTGCTGGAGAAAGACTGAAAGGCTTTGGTGGCGTTGCTAACCCGGTGCGACTCCCGTCCCTCTATGACCGCTGTACCCGCATTCTCAATAAGGCGGTAGGCCGTCAGCTTAGCTCTATCGAGTGCTGTCTGCTGATCGACGAAGCGGCAGCCTGTGTCGTTGCTGGAAACATCCGCAGAAGCGCAGGGATGCGTCAATTTGACAGCCATGACACCATTGCAGCAACAGCCAAGGACAACCTGTGGATGCAGGACGGCGACGGAAACTGGCGCATTGATCCCGAGCGGGATGCCCTCCGCATGGCAAACCATACCCGCGTCTTCCACGAAAAACCCAGCCGAGACATCTGTATCGAAGCCGTGCGTAAGCAGTACTATTCCGGGGAGGGAGCCATCCAGTGGGCAGGGGAAGCAAAGCATCGTGCCCAGGGTGAAGGCCGCTACGGACTCAACCCCTGTGGTGAGATCATTGGCGAAGACTTCCACTGCAACCTTGCAGAAGTTCACCTGAACCGCCTTGATCCCATAAACACGGAGGAACAGGAACGGGCCTTTACGGCTGGAGCCCTGGCAGTAGCGTCATTGCTCAATCACCAGTTTGTAGAACCTCGCTATCAAAAATCTCGCCTGGAAGACCCCATCGTCGGGGTGTCGTTCACCGGACTATTCGACTTCTTCGTCCATGCGTTTGGAGCTGAGTGGCTCCGCTGGTGGGCAGAGGGGCGTCCGAACACGATGGTGGGCATCGAATTTAAACAGCGGGAACAGGAATACCTGAACCGCTGGCGAGATATTGTGCATCAGGTCGTCGGGGACTATTGCGATCGCCATGGCCTCAAGCGCCCTAATCGCTGCACTACCGTTCAACCTGCTGGCACCAAGAGTTTGCTGACAGGAGCATCACCGGGATGGCATCCCCCGAAAGCTCAGCGGTTCATCCGCCGCATCACCTTCGGCAAAAACGATCCCGTCGCCCTGGCATGCCTAGACTACGGATACTCGATTGTGCCTGCCCAGTCCGATAAAGATGAAGAGGGGCGGCTCCTGGATGATCCCTTTGATCCGCGCTGTACGGAGTGGCTGGTGGAGATCCCCACGGAAGTCTCCTGGGCAAACCTCCCCGGAGCAGATGAGGTCGATATCAGCCAGTTCTCAGCCCTGGCGCAATTTGATTTCTACATGCAGGTGCAGCAGCATTACACCACCCACAACACCTCTGCCACCATTGAGCTGCGGGAACATGAAGTGGATGGGCTGGGTCAACGAATCTACGATGCCATTCAAAACGACGAGGGCTACATCTCGGCGGCACTACTGGCCCGCTTCGATGACCACCAGACCTTTCCCCGCTTACCCTTTGAACCCATTAGCCAGATAGCCTATGAATCGATGATGCGTGATGTGCTGGCCCGTCGCCAAGTAGATGACTTCTATGCGGCTCTGTCCCGATATGATCAGGGCGATCGCATGGAGGCCGGCCCCGCCGGATGCGATTCCGACAAATGTATGCTGCCAGAAGCTAAACCCCAGTAAACCTTGATTCTCCAACAGTGTGCAAACTGGATATGTCTACCTGAACGAAGGTTCAAGGGCGGGCACTTTTACCCGCATCCTCTCGGGTTAGGATCAAGGATTATAGCGGTGTGCAATGGGTTCAGCACACTCAACAAACTGCCCTTATAGCGCTTGCACAGCGCTATAAGGGACTTACAAGAAAATAAATGCCCGGAAAAGAGCAGCGGGCTGTGCTCGCTGCTCTTTTCTTCCGGTGTCTTTTTTAGCCGCAGATTCCTAAGTAGAATCCAATTTGGGTGAAGCGGCGCAGCGATGCCGCGCTGCTTCGCCGGAACTTAGTTCAAATTATTTAATTTCCGTTCCTTAGGGTCAACCCGGTATCTATTCAAGTCCATGCTTCTAACAAAGTAGCTGAGCTCTCTAGTTAATTGTCCAGAGTTAGCTAGGGGCAGGACGTCGATGATCCCTGAAAGATCCCTGAAATATAACGATGACATCAAATGGTTGGACGCGATACTGTTAACTCAGGAGCATAAATGTTCTGAGTTATATTTAATAGCTTTCGCTGTTTCAAGCAAAAAGTTTTATCAGAATATTTTATGGAATGATCCGTCATTATTAAATGATCCATCCAAAATGATCCAGAGATATGTATAGGTCATGAAGCCTAAGGACATTGACTGTGTAGATCTGGCAGAGAGCAAGTTCAGAATTGGCTCATAAAGGATAGACGGCTGACACCCTAGGCAAATATACGTGGTGCTTCCTCGGTGAGCAAAGTCCTTGACATTCTTGCAACACAAGTGTTCTACTGATAAACCGGGAGAGAGAATATACCTTCGGGAAGGGAGGTATTAGCTATAAACTTCATCCCTAATTCATACTTAATTAATGGTAAATTTAGATTCGCATTCTTGTGTATCTGAACTAATTCGTTAAAATTAGAGAATGTGTGTTCAATGCTTTCTTCAAAAACGCTTTATGTAGACCCTGTGGCAACCCATATGACAACCCACAAGGGCACACCTACTAAAAGCGTAATCCGAAACAAATGAACTAAAAATATGTTTTATAAGAAAAGCGTGAACTTTCTTTTATAAGACGTTTATGGTCTTTGCAATTTCAATAGCTCGGCAGGTTAGTTTCATGGATGGCTCAAACTATGCTCAGGATTACGAGGCTCTGTCTAAAGGGTCTTACGCCTCTCAACACAATCATGCGTCTTCGACCCAAATTGAATCTGAGCGTGACTCTGAGCAGTCAAAAGAGATGGCTGAGATTAAGCGCATCTTGGAAAGTGATTTAAGCCCGAATAAGCGAGCCATTATTGAAACTTTGATTTATGCCTGGGAATCTGTTCATAGTGAACATCCAAGTAATTCTACTGTGTCACCCAACACAATTTCTGTAGAAAAAAAGAAAAGAGAGCATAAAAGCTCATCCGAAAGCTATCCTGATTGGCATGTAGCATTCTCTAATGGAATGTCGAGTTAACAATCAGGGGAAATAACCTGGCCGTGGGAAGAGAAAAGAACCTTGAGAGGCTGGTCGAACGTCTTAGCGTATTATTTACATCTGAAGAAACCGAGTCTACGCAGGAACTGCTGCGGCGCATTAGAGCTGTCGTTAGTGCGGAGACAGATAACTTTGCAGAGCTTGCCAGGTTAGCCGGACTCAATCTCCGATCAAGTTTCTCTGGCGCTGATTTGAATCATGTTGACTTGAGCGGTGCTGATTTAAGCAGTGCAGACCTCAGGGACGTGAACCTGTCTCGGGCAACATTGCCATCTGCAAACTTATGCCAGGCAAACTTAGCAGACGCAAATTTTATCCATGCCAATCTCTATCGGTCAAACTTGAGTTCAGCAAATTTGACTGGCGCTGATTTGAGTTACGCCGATTTGCGGCATACGGACCTGACTTCAACCAATTTTTCTAACTCAACGCTGAACGGAACCGATTTATCAAGCGCTTGCCTAAGTGGGACTGAGTTTCAAACGGCTCAGTTGATTGCGAGCCGCTTAGCGTTCGCCCAATGCATGGCAACTCGGTTTTCTCACGCCGTGCTTAGTAATGCTGATTTTAGCTATTCTTCATTAACCCAGGCTGATTTTCGCCATGCCAGATTAGAAGGCACGTCATTTTACGAGGCTGCGTTCGATGGATGCCAGTTAAACAACGCTAATCTTCATCGTGCCAGCTTTGAGTTGGCAAGTGTTGCAGGGGTTAGTTTTTTTGGTGCCAATTTATCCGGAGCCAATTTTCGGCGCACAACATTTAATTCCTGTCGCCTGGAGGGATTATTGAGTGTTCAAGAAACCAAGTTCTACAACAATACTGGGTTATCAAGGGAATTGAGGCGATCGCTCATCCATCGGGGAGCCATTTTTCAGGAGTTTTAGGCAAAGACACCGAACGCTTGTTTTACGTTGCAGCAATTCATACCAATTTATCTATCTGCACCGTGAGTTTAGCAGGTTCCCCCGCCCCCTGAAAGCACAGGCCGCATCAGCGTATTCATCCCTAGGCATCAAAAACCGCTGGGTATTATTGATGCTTTTACTACACGGCTTGGCAAAGTTCTCAAATTCACAACGAAAAATAGGGGTTTAGGGTGTGCTTAGCGCGCCCCAAACTCTTATTTTTTCTTGAAACTTGCCAAGTCGTGTGAAGTACAGTGTGTTGAGTGGCGGCGCTCTGCACCGCCACTCAACACATTTGGGTGTGCTTAACCAATTTGCACACCGCTATAAGTTAATTGTGGCCACCTACTGACTACTGCTGTGAGCGCTGCCGAGCGGCTTGCTGGAATAGAGCAATGTACTGTTTGTGCCCCCCTGGAAACACAACGTTGAGCTGCAAGGGATCATTTTTATCGTCGGGGTCGCAGGGGCCTTCAATAACTCTAGGATGGTTCGATCCGTCCTGGGCAGTCACGGCTTCAACTTGAAGGGGCTTGCGGTTCAGCACTTCACCACCGCTGCTGTCCACGTAGGTGATGATGTGTCCCAAATCCATTTCGGAGCCAATGTCTTGCACCAGTTGCAGAAAGTTGCGATCGCTCCCTCCCCGGCGCACAACAGGCTTACCGTCTCGAAATTCTACAGTGCTGTTAACTGTATCACCCACGCCCACAATCAGCGGCATGTCTTCGCGGGAAAAGTTTTTTACGACCAGATCCAGCAATGCCTCACGGGACTGGGGAGCCTGCCGCGCACTGAACTCTTTACCCAGGGGATAGCTTCCAGTGCGCTGGTGGTAGTAGTGGTTGAGGATGGCGACCACACCCGCTTCCTTCACTGCGCCCCGCAGCATAAACTGGAAATCGGTGGTGCCAGAGTCAGTATTGGATACGGGACGCAGGATCTCCATGCCGTTTTTATCCCGTCCCAGATTGGGGGCGTAGTGAACAAAAAAAGAGTCTGCCATGCCCTGCTGGGCCGCGTCCTGCAACAACTCGGCCATCAATGTCGCCATCGCTTGCTGAAGATCGCCATATAGCGCAGGGCGGTCTGCCAACTGTTCGTAAAAGACGTTGAGGTTTGCAGTGGGGGATGCACGGTTATCAAGGGTTGCCGACTGGATGCAGCGCTGAAGGGTGCCGGAACTCATGGCGTCCGGGTGCTTGTCAAAGAAGGTGGAGAGGCGATCGCCAATGCGATCAGGCACATGGGCCAGAAATTCCAGTTCTTTCTCCATCACCCCCGGATGATGAATAGTGCCGAAGCGATCCTGCCACTGCACGCCCCCGGCTGCCAGTCCAGGTAGGTAGAAGCCCTCCTGACGGGCGATCGCCCCATCCCCCATTGCCTTTTCTAAAGACGTTTCTACAATGCGATTCACCCCCCGCTTTCCCCCATGCTCTCCATTGGTTAGCACATAAAAATAGGGCGAGAGCGATCGCGCCGCCTTGATGTAGTCCACATTCATCACGCGAGTGAGGGGGTCTTTCACCAACCCCATGCACACCCCATCCAGATCTTGAACAATCAGCAGATTGGGGGTTTGGATAAGCACCCGCAGCAGTTCATCATGGCGCAGGGAGAGAGTTTCCTGGTGGAGGGTAGAGGCAATTGTGGCAGTCATGATCGGCTTCAGGCAGCACATTCAGGTGAATTACTGCCCTACCTTAACATCTGATGCTTTGCGAATTGAAGTCATTTAGTGGTTTGCCAAGCGAGCGTTGCCTAGCGGCCGAGCTGATGTAGTGCGCGGCGCGCGCCACATCAACTCGGCCCTGTTGCTTTGATGGGCTACGAGGAGCAAGAACTCAATCGAGCCCATTGGTGGTTAGGTGTAGCGCATGACGCGCACCGCGCCTGCCAGGGAACTAGTACTCGACGGCGTAAATAGCCCCACTGTTTTTGATAGGCAGAACTCCTGGCACATAAAGAATCTCCATTCTGCCTTTATCCTTTACGACTTGGCAAGGCTCTCAAATTCACAACGAAAAAATAAGAGTTTGGGGGGCGCGAAGCGCGCCCCCCAAACTCTTATTTTTTCTTGAAACTTGCCAAGTTGTGTATCCTTCTGACTTCTGCCTTCCGATACTAGGTAGCATTCACCTAGTAAATCCCTTGGGCTCACTTTCCCTTATAGGAATCAAATAGGATCGCCATATCTCTCGATTGGTGGATTACCCCGAGAAAAGATTGTCAGTATGATAAGGATGGTATGTTCGAGACTAGTGATATTCGACGATTCATCCAATGCTATAGATTCTCTAATATTGTGGATTCAGTTCTCGAACACCTTTTTATTGCAGGCTTTCCTAGATATATTGATGCTCGTCAACGCTTATCCAAATGTTTAGGAGATGATCAGGGCATTGCAGAGCTATAGACATTCTTACTCAACCACGAGAGTACATTGATTTGACGTGTTTCCCTGGAGACTTTTGTAACTCTAATGGACGATTACCAAGGGCAACTACGCAAACAGGCCCTGGTTTGGGTTGCCGCCTTTATGCAGAAGAGCCTTCTGCATTTATAGAACGAGTAAGTGGGTCGGTATGAATAACCTCAACCTAGAAACCGGGGAAGTGCCCCTCCGGAGCACTCCCCCAGTTTTTAGATTTTGAGATTATTCATGTTTGGTTACCTAGGACACTATTGGTACGCATAGTTTGAGGCATAAGCGCCGTTCGTGCAACGTACCATTTGCCCTATTGCTGCCCCTCTGTTAGTAGAAAGGCTTGCAGAGGGTTTTGCAGAAAATTTGTAGAAAGTAGCAGATTATCACGATGACTAACTCAAGATTTCAACAGCTCCGTGACTGTGGACAAAGCTTATGGATGGATTATCTGAGTCGCCAGTTCTTGGATTCAGGGGAGATGAGCGATCGCATCCAGAACCAGTTGCTACGAGGAATTACTTCGAATCCCAGTATCTTCGAAAAAGCAATGACGGGTGATGACGCCTACAGGCCCGCAATTGAAGAAGGTATTCGCCAAAACTTATCCCCAAAGGATATCTATGAAATGCTAGCGTTTGATGATATCCGCCGTGCCTGTGATCAACTGCGCCCTGTTTATGATGAATCAGATGGTATTGATGGATATGTCAGCATCGAAGTTTCGCCCCATTTGGCGCATGACTTGAATGGAACCTTGCAAGAAGCTCGTCGCTTCTACCAGGAAGTTGACCGGGATAACGTCATGATTAAGATTCCCGGAACCTTGGAAGGAATCGCAGCTGTTGAACAGGCGATCGCCGAAGGCATCAACGTGAATGTGACCCTTCTATTTTCCGTAGAGATGTATCGGCAGGCAGCTTTAGCATACATCCGTGGACTGGAAAAACGGGTCGAGCAAGGTAGCCCGGTCGATCAAATTAGCTCAGTCGCTAGTTTTTTCCTGAGTCGTATTGACACCAAAGTCGATAAACAGATCGATGAACGAATGAAGAAAATTAGCAACGATAATCTCAATGCTGAAAAGAAGCTGGAAAGCGTAAAGGGTCAGGTGGCGATCGCTAACGCAAAAGTCGCATATCAAACCTTCCTGGAATTGGCCAATGGCGATCGCTGGAAGCATCTGGCGGAGCATGGAGCAAATATGCAGCGGCTCCTGTGGGCAAGCACAAGTACCAAAAACCCGGAATATAGTGATGTTTGCTATGTGGATGAACTCATTGGCTCGCATACAGTCAACACAATGCCCATCAGCACCATCGAAGCCTTTGGTGATCATGGTACAGTTAATTGCGATGCTGTCATCACAGATGCGCACGAAGCTCAAACTCTTTTGGAAAACTTGTCTGATCCCGACATCGGGATAAATTTAGATAGCGTCATGAACGAGCTGCTAGATGAAGGGATTGATAAGTTTGTAAGGCCTTACGATTCACTACTAGACTCTTTAGAGTCTCACATTGAGGAATTAACGCCTGCTTAGAGCCTATCCGAAAACCCCATTAGGGATCTGCGGCTAAAAAAGATAATCGTCTAAGAATCAGGGGGAATCCTTAAAGCAAGGATTCCCCCTGATTGTTGTTACTCAACGTTTCCTGACCATCAGTGGACAGCCCAAGTCAGCTCAGTAGGTCTAATCCTACTTGTTCCCTAAGCCATCGTAGAACTCATCTTCAAAGCGCTCTTCGAGCTTGTTCCCTAAGCCATCGTAGAACTCATCTTCAAAGCGCTCTTCGAGCTTGTTCCCTAAGCCATCGTAGAACTCATCTTCAAAGCGCTCTTCAAGCTTGTTCCCTAAGCCATCGTAGAACTCATTGCGATAGGTCTCACTCAAAGCGGCGGCAGGTGATGCAAAGGCCGCTAGAACAACAATTGAAATTCCAGAAATCATAAAGCGTCTCATACAGTTACCTCACTGTGCTTATTAAGCATGCCAGTAACAGATTTTGATGCGCTTGCAATAGTGACGTACTTACCTATTACCGACATATTTCTAGTATCGGTAAGATAGTTGAGTAGTTGCTTTGTGAATCCTGAGAGAAAGTTAAGAAAAAAATAAGAAGAGCTTCAGGAAGTGTTAAGTAATCGTGTGAACTTAAGGATCTGCGGCTAAAAAAGATACCGGAAGAAAAAAGAAGCGGGCTGCGCCCGCTGCTCTTTTCCGAGTACTTTATTTTCTTGCAAGTCCCTTATTTACATATTTCCCTGACGACACGCTTACTCACAATACACCCTTAAGATTAGCTCTGTCTGAACTTAAGGTAGAGCGTCAGCCTAGCTGACGCTCTACCTTAAGTTTGTGAGAATCTTTTAGACTGTAGCACTTCTTACTCTAGATAGTGGAAGAGTGTGAGAAAACCTGCTAGTTTACAACAGCTAGGGAAATGTATGTAAAACAGGAGTAATCTATGGGAGCCCATCTGAAAGTGTTAGCATTTGCAGGGAGTTTGAGGGCTGGATCATTCAATAAGAAATTGGTAAAAATAGCGGCAGGTGCCGCCGACGTAGCAGGGGCTAGCGTTACTTGCATTGACTTAAAGAACTATCCAATGCCTGTATACGACCAGGACTGGTTTGACGATAATGGGTTTCCGGACACCGTCCTTCAATTAAAATCTCTTATGAAAGAGAGCCAGGGATATCTGATTTCATCTCCTGAGTATAATGGATCAGTTTCCGGTGCGTTGAAAAACATGATTGATTGGGTATCGCGGCCTGAACCTGGAGAAGCCCCCTTATCGTTGACCTGCTTCAAGGGTAAAGTTGCCGCTATAATGTCAACATCTCCTGGCGGCTTGGGTGGGCTTCGAGGGCTTAATCATTTGCGCCAGATTCTGGAAGGGGTTGGAACACTTGTTATTCCCGATCAGAAAGCGATTCCGAATGCTACACGGGCCTTCGATGACAGTAGTAATCTAGTTGATGAATCCCAGCAGGCAGCTATTGAAGCTCTTGGGAGGAAGCTTGCAGACGTTGCGCTAAAGCTTAATAAGTAAGCAAACAAGCAAGCGAATAATTAAGCGTTCTTGGTAGGTCAACGCTGCTGTTTGAATGATGCCGTATTCGAACTTAAAAGCCAGACCTGAGGATTCGGAGTAGGCTGCGTTACTTCTCAGTTATGGCTTTTTATTTCAGGACTCTAGCTTGTCAATCGCTTAGAGCCAAGAGTTAGATACAATTCAGCTTTGATGGAGCGGCGATGCATTACCGCGCTGCTCCACCAAGGTTTGATTCAAATTATTTAACTCTCGTTCCTTCGACAGATGGTTAATTCTTTCGCAAACGTTCCTTCATTCAACCACAATGCGCCATTCATGGAGCTCGAAGTCAACACAACCTGACCAGATCAGCGGGTCCTGTTCAAGAATCGCCTTCGCTTCATCCAGGTCAGCAGCTTGAAATAACAGCATTCCCCCACCCTTCTCGGCCCAGTACCCCGTTTTTGCCTGGTGGCCCTTGTCAATGAGTCCCTGCACAAAGGTTTTATGGGCAGGAACATGCTGATCGAAAACAGCCTTGTTCACGATTCCCTTTTCAATCTTGACAAACCAGGGCATAGGCGATGCTTAGAATGTAAAACGCTACATCAAATCAATTTCATGGCGTTGCTGTGTGGGAAGCGCGGTGCGCGCCTCCCACACACAAATTCACGCCTAAAAGCAGCAACTCCAATTTCATGGTACGGGAAGGAAGCCGAAATTGAACCTTGATAAGTACCTCGGCATAATTAAAAATTAAAACCCAACTTAAGATCCTGTGCTCCCCGCTGTGCGGGCAGCGCAGGATTTGTGAGTTTTATAGTTAATTGTGACCACCTACTCACTGAAATGAAGAGAATATTGAAAAGAAAATTATTTTTATGTGCCGGACAACACAAGAAACGATTAAGATCAACAGTGCGGTTGAGGGGATATGAGACCTATGCCACTAAAGCCTTCCCAGATTCAGGCCATTTTAGATGAGAAGCGTGACGACTTCCAGGCGTTTAACCAGAAGGCTCTGGACTATCTCGAAAAATATCGAAGTGCCCTAGATCAAATCTCCACATGGCCTATCGACAAAGTCCAGAAGAAGCTGCGGACTTGTAGGCATGAGTGTGGGGCGATCGCCCTTGAATCCTCCGAGGGCCACGCCAACTGCGTCATCTCATCCCATTTCAATTGGGAAAACCGGGAGCAGAGCCTGAGCTGGGTGCGGCAGCGGTTGACCAACATCACCACCTTTGCGGTGGACGGTTCGCAAATTTTTCCAGGGAAAGACCTGTCCGTGCCTGTTGCCCTCATTCAGATTGGGTGGTTCGAGAATCCCCATTTGGAAGTGGGCGGCTACGAAAAAGACATTGAAGTGGACGTGATGACCCCCAGTGACCTCCGGGTGTCTTCGAGTGGAGAGCCTGCAGATCGGCGGGTGAATTTTCGGCGGTTTGAGATGGAAATCAACCGCCTAGTGCGGTATATGGAGGAGCATCGAAACCCCCAGGATTGCCTGGTGTTCTTTGATGGCTCCCTGGTGGGCACCTTTGCTGACGCCTTCGACGCAGACCTCCGCAAAGAATATGTGGACTGTTTTCTGAAGCTGCTCAATACCAGTCAGTCCTGCCGGGTGCCCCTGGTGGGCTTCATCGACACCTCCTATGCCCGCGACTTGACGGTGATGCTCCAGCAGGTGTTCAATCTGCCGGAATGCCCTGCTATCCATGATGCTCAGTTGTTAAATCCGTTTATGGAGTGGGGCGATCGCACACCAATTTTCAGGTGCGATCGCTCCGGCATTCTCCGTGAATACGGCAAGCAGAGCGACCAAATTGCCTTTACTTATCTCAAAACGACCCGAGATAGCTACCCTGCTCGGGTCGAGATGCCCGTGTGGCTCTATGAAAGCGGTCTAGCTAATCGGGTCATGGATTGGGTGCGGGGTGAAGTCATCATTGGCAGTGGCTATCCCTACGTCATCGAAACCGCTGACCAGACGGCTGTGCTGCAATCCACCGATCGCCAAGCCTTTTTCAAGCTCCTGCAAGACTGGGCGGAAAAGGAAGACATCAAACTGCGCCTGTCCCGAAAAATGATCAGCAAAGCCCGCCGCCGCTAGGCATTGAGATTTAGAGGGTTGGAATGCTCTACGACCGATACTTCACTGATCTGCCTGCTGACGCGCATAGTTCAAGTTCACCTGATATTCCTGAACCTTTTGCCGCGCGGTTTCGGCGTTCGGATGATCCGGCTGCACCTGTAGCAGCAGTTCAATCGATTGCGTCCACAGAGCTTCAACCTGCTGCCAGTCTTGGGGGGTTTGTGCCGTTTGCGTCAGGTTGGCGGCTTGCCCTGCTCGGTTAATCGCCTCTCGGAAGGCGATATCAGACGGCGATAGGGTGGGTTCTGGTTGGGATGCGGGTGATGGGGATGCGGGTGATGGGGATGATGATGATGGAGCGGCAGGACTAGGCGGCTGCGATGCCGGAGGGATTACCTCCGTTGGTTGGGGGGTGGGCGGAGAGGGTTCTGCCCCTTCTGGCAACATGTCGAGAATCCCGTCGGCGCACTGGGTCAATACTGCAAGCAATCCAACAAAACCCGCTGCGATCGCCGGTGCCATGCGTCTGAGTTGGTTCCAGGGGCGATCGCCCAACACCTCCCCAGTCTGAGCATTGATCACCACTTGATATGTCTGACTCTTATAGCGATAGGACGCAATCCACACGGGCAACAGAATATGTTTAAACGTCACATCGGTATACTCTATCTGCGCCGAGTTGACTTGCTGCCGATCCCCCCCGATATCGCGCCGAATCGCCGCATAGACCTCCGATCGAATCCCTTCTTCTTTTGCAACCGCAAATGCCTGATTGAGATTGGCTTCAGAGCGTTGCGCTTTGAAGCCAGCTAAATACGATGGATGATAGGGCAATAATTTATTGAAATCCCAGGGCTTGAGTTCTTCTAGACGCTTTTTATCAACGGCATAGGTCGCTGCGACTAAAACGTCATCACAGAAATAGGACACCGATCCGCTCACATCCTTCCAGCGGACTCGCTCCTCTTGCCGAGTTTTGGTTTCGGTGTTGCCATTCGAGTCTGTTTCGGTATAAGACACCTCAACGTAGTAGGTCGTTCCCTGCTTTCCGGTGTATCGGCTCTGGGTGTTGCAATCAAACGTCCAAAAGGGCAAGTAAATCCCCTGAATGTCCTCATGCTGTGCCAGTTTCTTCAGCCCTGTCGGGGCAAAGCGGAGCGTCCTTAGCCACTGACGAATTTTTTCCTGAGCTTCTTTCTGACCAAACTGAAACGGAATAATCCCGTTTGGAGCAATGGTGGGATTGGCGTGCTGGGGCTGAGTAACAATATGAGTGCCACAAAAGGGGCAATCTCCAGCCACATCCGGCGGTTCAAAGGTAATCTGAGCCTGACATCCCGGACATTGAACCTCCATTGCCGTATTAGAGAGCGCCGACGGCGACGAGGTATCCCCATCCCCAAAGTCGTCAAAGCTTTGCTCCGATGGTTTCTCCCCTGAAGTTTTTGGGAGAGCCTGACTGGCCCCGCAGTAGGAACAAGACAATTGCTTCGTGCGCGGGTCAAAGGTTAAACTGCCGCTGCAATTTGGACAGACGAGCTGTTTGGATAGGGGCGATGGGGCAGTCATGGTAATGGGGATTGAAAGAAGTGTTTGTCGGTGAATCAATCGGCACCTTATCTCAATCATTCCCAGAGATTACCTAAAAGCATCAGGCCCAAAAGCAATCAATTCATCAAGGTTTACACACACAACTTGGCAAGTTTCACGCAAAAATAGGAGGCTGGTCGCGTACGGTAGCTCCGCCAGCCCTTTATTTCTTTCTTTGTAGAGTTCCAGCGACCTTTAATCAGCAGTAGAGTCGTCTTGGGAAGGTACCTCCTCAAAGGTGCTGTGTAAGGATTCAGGCAAGTTCGGATCAATGGAGAGGGCGCGGCTTCGTTCTTCAAACGCCTGCTCATGAAGCCCCATGTTCTCATTGGCTTCGGCAGAACTCCATAGTGCCTTGGCATGGTTGGGATCAATGGCTAAAGCTTTATAGCAAACGGATGATGCAATTTCAAAGTGTCCTTGGCCATTGAGCGCGGCACACTGTCCCCAAATGGCGTCGGTTAGTCTAGGGTCCATACCCAGCGCTTGCTGATAGAGCCTCATCGCCTCCTGATAGCGGCCTGCTTCTCGGACGAGATGGGCTTCTTCCAGCAGGTTGAGGGCTTCAATGCTGGGGCTCAGCGTTTCTTCGATAGAGGAAAGGCTCTGAATCAGATGTTCCGCATCTTTCAGGTAATTCGCTTCGAGGACATTCAACCGCATGACAGGCTGTTCTCCCAGGGATGCCGTGACCCCACGAACCAGCATTAGGGTCAAGCTCATGCTGCTAATCAGCACAACCAGATGCCACGAGCGGGATAACCAGTGTTGTGCCCAGCCTGCAGCAACCAGGACATCTTCTTTCCAGCGCTTAAACGTCAGGGGTGGCAATGGAGGCATTGGAGAGGGCGATCGCCCCTTGTATGGCATGGACGGATGCGCTGGAGGAATCCCCTTGGAGCTACGGGGACGAGGCTCGGCAACGGAACCTGCCTGAGAGTGGCTTCGGCTAAAACTAGGGGCAACCACATCAGTCATCTGGGTCGGGGCACTGCGAACCGGGGAGACACCGTTCGCCGATGCAGATGCGGGAATCTGGGAAGACAGTATATCAGAGCGCGATGCACGGTTTGGTGTCTCCGACGGGGAGGCAACCCCCTGACGTAGCTGACCAGGAGGCGCGTCAAATTCTGTCGGCCATGCCGGAACAGATCCCTCCAACGGGTCAGACGAAAGATTAGATGAATGACTTGATGGATTCAAATCAGACCCTAGACGGGTCGGCGAGCTGGGATGTTGAGATGAGGGCGGTGTTGATGGTTGGGATGACGAACCCGTGGCCTGGGATGCCTCTGGCACAACCAGATTTGACCCAAAGGCATCTGTGGGAGGCAAATTTGAGTATGTTGCAGATGACACTCGCCACGGGGGAGCGGGCACGGCTTCCAGGAAAGAAGCAGGAAGAGACTGAATGGCCTGCAGTGCTGTTTCCGCATTGGGGTAGCGATCGCGAAAATCGTATCGCACCATACAGTCGA
The DNA here is from genome assembly GCA_964465285.1 of uncultured bacterium. Lineage (GTDB taxonomy): Bacteria > Cyanobacteriota > Cyanobacteriia > CAKZMO01 > CAKZMO01 > JBCCWF01. The sequence continues at coordinate 12,972 of CAYXJG010000001.1, read as the reverse complement.
TGATGTCGGCAAATTCAGGGTTGATAGGAGCCGTGAGGCGATCGCGCCAGCGCCATTCAGCGGTTTGCTCATCTTCCATCAGTTCATTCGGGTGGACGCCAGTGAGTGCCTGGATGCCGAGCATCCCCACCGCAAAAATATCGCTACTAAAGCGGGGCCGTCCTCCCAACTGTTCCTTGGGAATGTAGCCAAAGGTGCCAATAGCAATGGTGTAGTCTGTTTCTCCAGGCCGAGTAGACAAAAACCGATTGGTGACTTCCTTAACGGCCCCAAAATCGATGAGAACAATCTTTCCGTCGTGCTTACGGCGAATCAGGTTCCCCGGTTTAATGTCTCGGTGAATCACCTGCCGTCCATGCACAAAGCTCAGCACTTCCAGGATTTCTCTGAGGAGGCGCACGACTTGGGCATCTGACCAGGGGCGATCGGGGGTCAATTCGTCGGCAACGGGAAAGCCATCAATCAATTCTTGTGCCAGGAAAAATTCATTATCTTGCTCGAAGTGTGCAAGAAGCTGCGGAATCTGGGGATGAGTGCCCAGCTTGTATAGAATCTCAGCCTCTTTATGAAACAAGCGACGGGCCATTTCCATAGCCTTGGCACTTGTTTGAAGCTTGAGCTGTTTAACCACACACTCAGGCGAGTTGGGAAGATGCGTGTCCCTAGCGAGATACGTATGCCCAAACGTTCCCTCAGCCAGGCGGCACGTGACGCGATAGCGGCCTCCAACTAATGCACCAACATAGGGAACTGAATTTTTTGGAACGTAAGACTCGTGATCAGGAGCAGACGACTGATCGGCGACGGTCATAAACGGGAACCCTTCAATCTTGAGATAAACAGAATCGATATGAGCAGTGGTTCCGCACCCTAATTCATCAAACCTTAACTGCAACTGTAATCGTTGTTGCACGTTCACTACAGTCCGATTTTCCACTGGAGTTCTGCGCAACCCCCATCGAAAATCAAATATTTATTAAGGTTTTATGATTCTTGATGACCTGATTCTTTCTTCCTTTAAGTTAACCACATCTTCCTTTGTTTAAATGTCCGAGAAAATGAGGAAGTTGCTCCCCGATGCTGAACATAGTGTCGCGTTGATGCGCTGAACACGACTTGGCAGAGTTCTCAAATTCACAAGGCAAAACTAGGGACCTGGGGCCTGCGCCGCGCGCGCCAAATCTCTATTTTTGTGTGAAACTTGCCAAGTCGTGTGCAAATTGATTAAGCACACCCAAATGTGTTGAGTGGCGGCGCTCTGCGCCGCCACTCAACACACGGTACTGAATGCGCTTGCATAGCGCTATAAAAACAGCAACTCCAAAATTTCTTCCCCCTTCTCTATTCCCCCTTACTCCCAAACCCTTCCACCACCGTCCAGGCACGCAGCACCTCCGCCACACTCCACGCCTGAGCAAAGCATCCCCGAGGATAGTGTGGTGGATCCCCGTCAAAAATTTCGCTGATGGTGCCCAATCCAATGGTAGAGAGGTGGTTGGCGATCGCCCCTAGCAGTTCACGGCACCGCTCTGGATTCTGATATACCCGCAGGTACGCCTGTACGTAGGGCCCCAGCAACCATCCCCAGACCGTTCCTTGGTGATAGGCGGCATCCCGTTCAGCGGGCGGCCCACCATAGGTTCCCCGATAGTCTGAGTCAGAGGGAGCGAGCGAGCGCAAGCCATAGGAGGTGAGCAGCTCTCGCCCCAGCACATCAACCACAGATTTCTGCTGTTCCGCCGTCAGCAGGGGAGCTTCGTGATAGGCCCTATCAAAAGGAAGGGACACCGCAAAAATCTGATTTGGTCGCAGGGTATCGTCGTAGCCCAGGGGCGCGTCAATCACGTCGTAGCAATAGCCCTCAGCTCGGTTCCAAAATTGCTGAAACCCCAGGCGGGTCTGCTCTGCCATGTCCTCGTAGCGACTGGGCGACTGGTTCAACCGCTGGGCAAATAGCGCCATTGTCCGCAAGGCGTTATACCACAGGGCATTGACTTCAATAGGTTTACCTGTACGGGGCGTCACCACCCAGTCTCCAATTTTCACATCCATCCAGGTGAGCTGCGCCCCTGGTTCCCCAGCATAGATTAAGCCATCCTGAGGATCGAGATGAATGCTGTAGCGCGTCCCCCGGCAGTGCCAGTCAATGACCTCCTCCAGGGCAGGAAACAACTCTGCTAGCAATGCCTGGTCATCGGTCGCATCATAGTATGCCCGAATCGCCTCGAAATACCAGAGAATCGCGTCAACGGTGTTATAGCCTGGGGTTTCGCCCCGGTCAGGGAAGAGATTGGGCAACATGCCCTGGCTCAGATAGCAGGCAAAGGTTCGCAAAATGGGGCGGGCCACATGGGGACGGCCTGGGCTGATGGTGAGTCCAGGTAGGCTAATCATCGTGTCACGCCCCCAGTCATTAAACCAGGGATATCCGGCAATCACAGTCTTGCCATCTAACTCTTCGGCAAGAGGGCGATCGACGATGAACTGATCAGCAGCGAGAACTAATTGCCGAATCCAGTCTGGGGTCTGCTCTGGGGTGATGTTGTGAGCAGCATACCAGGATTTTAGAAGAGACTGGTCGTAGGTATGGCGATCGCCCAAAGCAGCACTGCCATCCAGAGAGACATCCGGGTTCGTACTCGCAACCACTGTCACGCTCTCCCCTGGATTCAACGTCATTTTAACGGTGGCGGCATGGAGATGATCTTCTAGCTCTCCGGTGCCCCGGTAGCGCTCCATCGACAAATCGAAATTATGATACCAGTGCTTTTCCGTTAAGATATTGCCTTGTTGAGTATAAAGATATACGGGAGTGGCTCCATTAAATGCTGTGACCCGAACCCTAGTCTGGGAGGAAGAATCCCCAGGCACGGCTTCCAGAGGCTGGACTGACTCAACTGACCAGTTGCCCAGCGTTGCCCCTCCATGATGGTTACGATAATTCACCAACGCTTTCAGGTTGAGAAAAACTGATCCGCTTCCTCGGTTCAGGGTATAGCGGACATAGGTGGTGTTTTCCCCCTGCTGCATCCAAACTTGCTTAGTTAATGCTGCATCTGAAAATACATAGCGCCAGGTTGGAATACTGCCGTCCAGAGAAAACTGTTCTAAATAACGATGTCCCTCTGGATTGACAATGCCATCAGCCCACCGATTCGCGCAGAGTTGGTAAATCTGGTTATGGTAGATCGCAGACTCATCTAGCTTAGTGACCATTAACATGCGGCCCACGGGCGACTCCAAGGCAGCAATTAAGATGCCATGATAATGCCGAGTGAGAATACCGGGAACAGTCCCGCACGCATAGCCACCAATACCATTGGTCACAAGCCATTCTCGTTGAGATGCGGTGTATAAGTCACCGCAAATTTCACGTCCAAATTGAAGGGGCATTTGCACTGCTGATTAGAGTCCCATGGGCACGATGATGCCTCTGATCATACGCTACTCCCACTAGAAAAGCTGGTTTGCCCCTGTCCACACAAGGCGGATTCCGGTAGCCATCAACAGCCACAACACCATCCGGCGAAAAATGTCGGGATTTAAGCGACGCGAAATGATCGTTCCGATAGCAAATCCTGTAAGAACAGCGGGAAGGGCGATCGCAAACTGCACCAGCACATCATGGCCGAAATTTTGCTGGATTCGGTGCCCCACCACCACTGCCACAGAATTGAACCAAAAGTATCCAGATAGGTTGCCCTTAAACTCACCAGGTAGCCAGCGGCGGCACTGCCCGTAAAACACAACCGCTGGCCCTGGAATGTTATAGCTTCCTGCCAGCATACCAGCGCCCGCTCCAAACCCATACCCCCACAAAGGGGAATCGAGCTTCGGCAAACTAGCTCCGATCAAGCTATGGAGAGCATAACTACTGACAATAACGCCTAGTAATACAAAGGCAATGGAATCGGGTAAATACTGCAATCCATACAATCCAATAGGAATGCCTATCCATGATCCCACTAGCAACCGCAATACCGACATTATTCGAGAGGCGTGCCGATACACTAACCAAATGACTGTGCTGTTGAATAAACCCGTCATGGCAACTAGGGGAGCTGCTTGGTCGATGCCAATCATGTCCACTAAGACTGGCATTGCAACTAAAGCAAAACCAAACCCGGCAATGCTTTGAATGAGTGAGGCAAAACCCATCACCACGGCCACGGTGATGGCCACAGGTGTAATATCTACGGCGATGCTCTCTATCGTCATGCTGCTATTGCGGCCCTGTCAGTAAGATAGCTACACGACTTGGCAAGTTTCACGCAAAAATAGGGATTTGGCGCGCGCTGAGCGCGTGCCAAATCCCTATTTTTGCGTTGTGAATTTGAGAACTTTGCCAAGTCGTAATAGCTAAGTACCTCAGCACAATTAAAAACTAACTACAAAACCCTGGGCTGCCTGCTGTGCGGGAGCACAGGGTTTGTGAATTTTACACTTAATTATGACCACCTACCTATGCCATTGAAATAGTCTCTGCTAGATGATCGTCTTGGACATATTGAATAGCACTAACAGAACGATACCCAATACCTGTATTCAGATACTTCATGAGTGCCTGATGGGTATCCTGGTCAAGATACTGCCACAACGGCTGCTCTACATTTTTAGTCTGGGTGAATGCTGCCTGAATTTTGCGATCCCACTTTTCTACATGAGAACCGAAATGTTTGCGCGAGATCGATCGCCGACAATTATGGCTTCCACATTTACACTGAAAATCAAAGTCAACATTCAGTGCACCATAGTCATCGGTTAATTCCTCACCCTGCTTAATATCCCGAATGGCAACTTCAAAACCGTATCCTGTCGTCAACCGATTACTATCACAGCTATGGTTTAGGTATTTTTCGATATCCCAACTGATAATATATTTTCCTTTCTCAAAATAAGAAAATCGCTTAACGATATCTCGATACTGGGGCTTCTGTAACAATGGGCTATCCACTGGAATTACAATGTCAAGTTCATCCTGGACATATACGATTGTTCCCTTTGGAATATCTGCTGTAGCAAAAACACCATATCCCATCTCAGGATTTATGAAGCGAAGTTCAGTATCAGGATGAATCATAGTTGGTCCCTAACTCTGTGTTGATATAGTTTATATCTTTCCCGGCTAGTTCAAATAAGTAACATGGCGTAAAAACACTCGTAACATAACGCAGCATTTAATTTTTCTTGTATCAATAATTTTTTCTGTGCTAGGAATTTGTCTAAACACTCGCTAGAGTTTTTGCAATCAATCATTCTAGCAAATTGTCAAGTAACACGACTTTGCCAAGTCGTGCAAGATCCCCCTCAATCCCCCTTAAAAAGGGGGACTTCCGATCTGGTTCCCTCCTTTTTAGGCTAATCCTGTAGGGGTTTCTGCGAAACCCCTCACAACAACACTTTCAGAATCGGTGATTTGCACCATCGATCGCTGAAACCGCGTAGGTTCAAGATCGGAGTTTAAAATCCCTACAGGATTAGCTTTTTAGGGAGGGTTAGGGAGGATCAAGCTCAGCATGGGCTAAGTCAGATAACTGATGCTTTTCAGCAAACTTTCTAGCAGACCCTATGGAACCTGCAGTTTGGGTTGAGCCACGACTTGGCAAGTTTCACGCAAAAATAGGGGTCTGGCGCGCGGAGCGCGCGCCAGACCCCTATTTTTGCGTTGTGAATTTGAGAACTTTGCCAAGTCGGGTTGAGCAGTTTTCGGGGGGCGGACGCAGTGCGTCCGCCCCCAAAAAGCCGCATTCAGCCGTCCACGTCGCAGATGACTGAATGCAGCTTTGAGCTTACCCAAATTGGCGTTATGGAGAGTCGTCCCTGTCTTCGAACGAACTCTAGCGTGCTTAAACTTTCACAGGCTCATCGCGCTTTGCTGCAAAACTATCGCCAATAGCTGTTGAGCCTTCAATGAAGGAGCGCAGCATCCATGCACTCTCTTCGTGCTGCTCCATAATTCCCGTTAAGAAATCAGCAGTACCTTCATCGTGGTACTTTTCAGTACATTGATCGATGTGATTGCGTAGATTCCGAACAATTTGCTCGTGGTCGTGAACTAGTCGTGCAACCATTTCATCAGGACCAGGCAAGTCACCTGGATGTTCTTGAATAGACGTTAGGTCTAAAAAGCTAGCGACTGTGCCCACGGGGTAGCCACCCAACATCCGCACACGCTCAGCAAACGCATCCGCATTCTCAGACAGCGCTTCATAATGCTCTTGCCAAAGTTCATGCAGTGACCGAAATTGAGCACCTACTACATCCCAGTGATACTTACGAGTTTTGACAAGCAGCAGATAGGTGTCAGCTAAATCTGAGTTAAGTAGCTCAATTACACCATACCGCTGCTCTTCTGTTAATCCGATGTTTGGCTTAATAGTTGCCATAGGTTTAGATATCCTCCTTCGTGTTTCTGGAAAATTTCGAGATTTTCTTCAATAACGCAGCTTCACTAGCTAGCCTCGTTCATCTTTGACATGGCCTGATCGAACGCTGTCTGAAGGTCTTTCCAAGCGCTTTCAAAACCATCCTGAATGTCGCCCCAAGCATTTTCGCCTGCTGCTTGCAACTCTTTCAGCTTATTCTCTGCAGCCGCCTGCTTTGTCTGAAGGTCTTCAATCAGGTTATTGTATTGAATTCTTGCGTCTGCCTCTGCTTGCTCACTCTTCGCTTTCAGCTCATTAATTTGCGCATTGAGTTTATCTAATTCTGCACGCACTCGCTCTTCGTACAATCCTTTCTCCTGACCTTCATTTTGTGTCGTCGTCATAAATATGAAACTCCTTAGGTATCATTATGCTTGATTGCCAATGCAGAGCAATGACGAAACCGTCACTACTGCATTAATACTGCGATCGCCATTGTCTGAAACTTCCACATTAGCCCACTCACCTCAAGCGGACTTGAATGACAGATGTTTTTTTAACTACTGCCAATTAGTCACTATAGGTTCTTACTTACAGGTTCCTACTGGGAGCATCCCACTTTTTCAAATTAATCAATTCGGTCTTGTTGGGTGGACGGGCGCAGCTCGTCCACCCAACAAAAATGAGATGCACCTATTCCCTTCAAATTCTTACTTATTCCTTTCAGATTTTTACTCATAGGTTCCCATCGCGCTCCTAAGTGATTTGTGAAATGAAATATAAGAGTTAAGGCGGACGCAGCCCACCCCAACTCTTACATTTCATTCAGGATTGCTACATTTATTGGCGGTTGAAAAAGTAACAGCATAGAGCAAACCTCTATGCTCTATGACGATCGCTCTTTTGATTGATCGCTCTTTTGATTGATCGCTCTTTTGATTGATCGCTCTTTT
>CAYXJG010000001.1:0-5554 GCA_964465285.1 uncultured bacterium | reverse complement strand
CTCTTTTGATTGATCGCTCTTTTGATTGATCGCTCTTTTGATTGATCGCTCTTTTAGCTTCTTCTTTTATTAGAATAATATCTATCAATATTTTATAAATCGTCCGAACAGGAGATTCAAATAAGCATCCTTTTCTCCCAAAGGATGTATGTTCACGACTTGGTAGGTTTCACGCGAAAACAGGGATTTGAACTAAATTTTGGCAGCGCGGCGTGGTGATGTTGCGCTGCTCCACTAAAACTAAATTTCCTCTAACCCTTGAGCTTCACTGAAGGTACTTTGCGCAAGAGGTGTCGTTACAAACTGGGAACGATGATTGATAAATCTCAGACCGCTTTCCAAACCAGCCATATCGGTTATCTCGAATTTGCTCGTAGGCGCGATCGCCCATCCATTTGATCCCCGGTAGTGCCCGATACAGATCCACAAACGCCTGGCCAAACGGAACCTGTCGCCCAATCTCCTCTGCCGCGTCGCTTCCCTGCCACCGCTGCTGGGGATCATCGCCGTTGATGAGAATCATTCCCTGCTCACAGTCTTGAGGCGTCACACCAAACGCTTCCAAGGTTTTTGCGTCTTGCATCGGCACATACTGGAAGCGATCGCCCTGATCAACAGCTTCGAGCGATCGCACCAAATTGACACATAGGTTACAGTTTCCGTCATAGATTACGTAATACATTCAGCTCACAGATAATAATTGTTGCAAGAAATTTAATCAGTCAACGCGTCCAAGTAGCTTTGCATACTTTATTGGCACACTTTACAGGTCGGATGTAGAACCCTGAGCAGGCAGCATGGAGTTCACGGGTTTACCGCTAACTGTGCTCACCTGCTATTCGCCATCCACCATCTGTCTGGCGATCGCCCTGAGGTGACACTTAAACGTTGAAGAGTGCTCTTAAATATTGTAAAAACTATTGAAAACGTTGTGAAGAAAATTTGTGACGATAAAGGTTCTCTCGTATGCTTCTAGCCTCCTGGGGCTTTGCGACATGAGGAACTCATCTCTTCACTGAAGCTGAAACCATAGTTACTGCTTGGTACTGCTTGGTTAACTCTTGCGAAAACGCTATGCGTTTCCTCATATGCCATTTGAGCTACATATGCCATTTGAGCTACACGCTTTGCTCAGCGCCAACCTAAGGCGTTTTTTGAATTGCTGACTTGAGGGATGATTCTCATAAGGGCAATAGCCTCGCGGCGTTGCTTCGCCAGGACAATGCCATGTCTCTATAGTGAAGCATTTTAGATTTCCAATTTCTGATACATACCCGAATTCAGCAACGTCATTATCTCTAGCCAAAACCATAGCCAAAACCATATTTCTTAACTTTCTCTTTACCTTGGGGTAGTAATGTGCAACAGGAATATGCACGAAGTACGGCATAAAGGTGGAGAAAACTATGACTTTGAGCAAGCGTTTTACGCAACTGACATCGCTGTCCCTGATTTTTATTGTAGGTGGCCTTGCTGCTTGTGCAGGTGGTCAAGAGACCGCAACTGAACCCTCAATTGAAGAACCTGCTGCTACCGAAGAAGCCTCTGGAGGTGCTGACCTCACAGGTGAGGTCTTGGTGGATGGCTCCAGCACGGTTTTCCCTATTTCTGAAGCCATGGCTGAAGAATTTGGTAAGGCGTATCCTGGAATTGCTGCTACGGTTGGTGTCTCAGGTACAGGCGGCGGATTTAAGAAATTCTGCGCTGATGAGACAGATGTAACTGGTGCATCTCGTCCGATTAAGCAAGAAGAGATTGACCTGTGTGCTGAAAACGGTATCGAATATATCGAATTGCCTGTTGCCTTTGATGGTCTTTCCGTCACTGTTAGTCCTCAGAACGACTTTCTTCAGTGCTTGACGGTTGAAGAACTGGAGAACATGTGGGAGCCCGCTGCTCAGGGCACCATCACCAACTGGAACCAGGTTCGTCCTGACTTTCCTGATGCACCCTTGGGTCTCTATGGTGCTGGCACCGACTCCGGTACCTACGACTACTTCATGACAGCGATTGGTGCCGATGGCGAAAGCCGGGGTGACTACACCGCCAGCGAAGATGACAACGTTATTGTCCAGGGTGTGGCTTCTGACCCCAATGGAATTGGCTTCTTTGGCTATGCTTACTACGTTGAGAATCAGGACAGTCTGAAAGTTGTGGCGATTGACAATGGTGATGGCTGTGTTGAGCCTAGCCCTGAAACCATCGGCGATGGCACCTATCAACCTCTGTCTCGGCCTGAGTTTATCTACGTTAAGAAATCAGTCGCGGAAGACCCAGACGTGAAGGCGTTTGTCGATTTCTATCTGTCCCCTGACAATGCATACCTGGTGGATGAAGTGGGCTATGTGTCTCTGCCCGGCAGTGTGAACGAGAAGGCTCGAGCGCGCTACGAGCGCGGCGAAGTGGGCAGCGTGTTTAAAGGCGGCGCAACTGTCGGAGTCAAGCTAGATGAAGTTCTCTAGAACTGGGTGTTACTTAGGTCTTCTGGCTTAGGTCTTCTGGCTTAGGTCTTCTGGCTTAAACCTGCGTCGGATTTAGTGTGTTTAGTTGCCTTTGAGGGTCAGTGCTTTCAGGCTGGCCCTCCTGCCGTTTTATAGTTCTCTAGAGATGACAACCAATCCAATCCCTTCCCGATCCGATTCTCTATGGCAGCCAAATCGTGGCCTTAGTAAACGAGTACAGAAAGCGGTTGTATGGCTGTTTGGTTTGTTTGCTTTTGTGTCGGTGGCAACTACGGTTGGCATCGTACTCTCTTTAATGTTTGAAACTGTTGAATTCTTTAAAGCCGTTCCGTTCTGGCGATTCATCACTGATACTGAGTGGACGCCGCTGTTTTCAAATGCTCAGTATGGTGTTTTTGTCCTATTGAGTGCGACGTTCCTCACCTCGGCGATCGCCCTCGTAGTAGCGGTTCCCCTAGGACTACTTTCTGCCATTTATTTGAGTGAATATGCCCCTCCTAAGCTTCGCAAATGGCTCAAGCCTGCCCTAGAGATTTTGGCAGGGGTTCCTAGTGTGGTATTCGGCTATTTCGCTCTTTTACTTGTGACACCGTTTTTACAGATATTTATTCCTGGTTTGGGTGGTTTTAATGCGCTTAGTGCAGGCATTGTCATGGGGATTTCGATAACGCCTCTGATTGCATCGCTGAGCGAGGACGCTATTTTTTCTGTTCCGTCTAGTCTCGAACAAGGAGCCTATGCTCTTGGATGTACTAAGCGTGAAACGATTACTAACGTAATTTTGCCGGCCGCTCTTTCCGGTATTGTGGCGTCCTGTATTTTAGCGGTCTCACGAGCTATCGGTGAAACGATGATTGTGACGCTTGCAGCAGGTCAAAACCCAAACCTCACATTGAACCCGTTCATACCTGTGATGACAATGACAGCCTATATTGTTCAGGTAAGTCTCGGCGATACACCCGCAGGATCTATTGCATTTTTGTCGATCTTTGCAGTCGGGATGACGTTATTTCTAATCACATTGGTCTTTAATATCTTCAGTTTCTGGTTTGTTAGAGCGTTCCGGGAGAAATACGAATGACATCAATTGATCAGCAAGCATCCCCATCTAAAAGCGGTTGGGATATTGACCGAGAAACGTTTCTTAAATCTCTGCGCCAACGCTATACCCTCGACAAGGTATTTTCGACTCTGGCACTTTTGGCGGTTATCTTTTCACTAGCCGTGTTGCTTATTCTGCTAGTTGACGTGGCGATTGACGGTATTCCTGAATTGGACTGGAATTTTTTGACTTCATTCCCTTCACGTAAGCCTGATGACGCAGGACTGATTTCAGCCCTGGTTGGAACTATTTGGGTCATGGTATTAGTTGCTCTTTTTACCTTTCCAATTGGGGTTGGAGCTGGAATTTTTCTGGAAGAATTTATTTCGGACAGTTTTTTTGCAAAGGCGATTGAGATTAATATTTCGAACCTTGCGGCTGTGCCATCCATCATTTACGGTTTGCTGGGTCTTCAGGTATTTGTCCGAGTATTTTTTCCAATTACTCAGGGTCGCAGTGTTTTATCTGGAGCGCTGACATTGTCACTGCTGGTACTGCCTATTGTGATTATTGCAACTCGCGAAGCATTACGATCGGTGCCAAATAGTATTCGGTTGGCAGGCTTCGCTGTCGGGGCGACTCGCTGGCAGGTTGTTCGAGAGCATGTGTTTCCCATTGCGCTACCGGGAATGCTGACAGGTGTAATTCTGGCGCTTTCACGAGCCATTGGTGAAACGGCACCGCTAATTACAATTGGTGCACTAACATACATTCCGTTCTTACCAGAATTGTCTCTGAAGGGCTTGCAAAGTCCGTTTACCGTTTTGCCCATTCAAATCTATAACTGGGTATCCCGTCCTCAATCTGATTTTCATAACCTGGCTGCTGGAGCAATCATTGTATTGATGGTGGTTCTGTTGCTAATGAATGCCACTGCCATCTATCTGAGAAATCGATTCCAAAAGTCGTTATGAATGGTTCATGCTCTGTGGATTCTCTTCACGATCTAAGTGAATGATAATGACATGGAGCATGTTTGTACGACTAATAAATGTGTTGATTAACCTGAAAAACTTAATGCTACGAATTGATGCTAGCCTGGAGAACCTCCATCGTGATTTCTAACTCTATGAACCAAGCCACAACTGAAACTGCTCTGAGAGCCCAGGAAGTATATGTTTATTACGGCTCGACACTGGCAGTGCGTAATGTAACGTTGGATATCCCCAAAAATAAAATTACAGCATTCATTGGCCCGTCAGGCTGTGGTAAGAGTACAATTCTACGCTGCTTCAATCGGACAAACGATTTGATTGCGGGTGCCCGCGTTGACGGTAAAATAACGTTTCACGGCTCAGATTTATACGCTAAGGGTGTTGACCCGGTTGAGGTTCGTCGCCGCATTGGCATGGTGTTTCAGAAGCCTAACCCTTTTCCAAAGTCCATTTATGAAAATATTGCCTTCGGTGCTCGGATTAATGGCTATCAAGGCGATATGGATGAGCTGATCGAGCATTCTCTCCGTGGCGCAGCTCTTTGGGACGAGGTGAAGGACAAGCTTAAGGAAAGTGGGTTGTCTCTCTCGGGGGGGCAACAGCAGCGTTTGTGTATTGCACGGGCGATCTCCATTGAGCCTGAGGTCATTTTAATGGATGAGCCTTGCTCAGCTCTTGACCCCATTTCTACTCTCAGAGTCGAAGAACTCATGCAAGAGTTGAAAGAGAAATATACGATTATCATCGTGACTCACAATATGCAGCAAGCATCTCGGGTCTCGGATATGACGGCCTTCTACAATGCAGAAGAAACCGAATCAGGCGGAAAAGTCGGATATTTGGTCGAATATGATCAAACGAATGTAATTTTCCAGAATCCGGCTCAAGAGGCGACTCAAGAGTATGTAACTGGGCGATTTGGCTAATGTTCTAGTCTCAGGCTCAACCCTGAAATTATGACTCTGCATTTTTTGGCTCTGCATTCTTTTGTATCTACCCAAACGCGCTTTGCTAAATGGCAAAGCGCGTTTGTTTTTGGGCAGTACTCTAAATCA